>RECZ01000085.1 GCA_007693765.1 Phycisphaerales bacterium
GGCCCTCGATGCTGCGCGGCGTGTTCGGCGACCGCGAGCGCTACATCGAGACGTACTGGTCCACCATCCGCACGAAGGAAGGCGTGCCGTACTACAAGGCCGGCGACGGCGCGCGCCGCGACGAGGACGGCTACTTCTGGATCATGGGGCGCGTGGACGACGTGATCAACGTCTCCGGGCACCGTCTGGGCACGATGGAAGTGGAGAGCGCGCTGGTCAGCCACGAGGCGGTGGCGGAGGCCGCGGTGGTGGGCGTGCCCCACGAGATCAAGGGCACGGGCATCGCGGCGTTCGTGACGCTGCGCGGCGATGCGCTCAAGGAAGGCCACCCGGGCGATGCGCTGCGCGACGAACTCAAGGCGCACGTGGTCAAGGAGATCGGCGCGATCGCTCGCCCGGACCACCTGCGCTTCACGCAATCGCTGCCCAAGACGCGATCGGGCAAGATCATGCGGCGCCTGCTGCGCGACATCGCGGAGGGCAAGGCGGAGGTCGGCGACACGACGACGCTCGAGGACTACAGCGTGCTGGCGAAGATCCGCGAGAGCGACGAGGGGTGACCCCCCCACCCCCGGACTCTCCCCGGGGGGGGCAGAGGGGACAGGATCGCGGGGATCGGTACGATCCGGTCATGCCGATGACGCACGAACGCTGGGAGCGGACGAACGCCTACGTCAACGAGGTGTACGGACGCGAGGATGCGCACCTCCGCGGGCTGATGGCCCGGGCCGTCGAGGCCGGGCTGCCGGACATCGCGGTGGACGCGGGCGTCGGGCGGATGCTCAAGGTCCTGTGCTCGATGACCAACGGGGGGAACGGGGCTCGGCTGGCGCTCGAACTGGGCACGCTCGCCGGGTATTCGGGGATCTGGATCGCCCGGGGCCTGGCCCCCGGGGGGCGTCTGATCACCGTCGAGCCCGAGGCGAGCCACGCGGCCTTCGCGCAGCGGGCTTTCGAGGACGCCGGCGTGGGGGACCGCGTAAAGATCGCGCAAAGATTTGCGATCGACGTTCTGCCCGAGTTGCGCGATGCGCACGGCGACGGCGCCTTCGATTTCGTGTTCGTCGACGCGATCAAGGAGGAGTACCCGGACTATCTCGTGCACCTGCGCGACATGGTTGCGTTGGGTGGTTTGCTCGTCGCGGACAACGCGCTCGGCTCCGGCGCTTCGTGGTGGATCGACGATGCGCCGGGCTCGCACCCGTCGCGCAACGGCGTGGATCGGTACAACCGCGCGCTGGCGGCGGATGAACGGTTCGAATCGTTCTGCGCGCCGATCCGTGAGGGCGTGTCGGTGGCGCTGCGGGTGCGCTGACGCGGCGTCGTCACGCCTCGTCGGCTTGATCGGACGCCTCGCCGTTGCTGTTGGCGCGTCGGTCCTGCTTACGCATGGACTTGTACGCCGCGAACCCGAAGGGCTCTGAGGAGCCCGCTTCTTCGTCGCCCACGGAGCGGGCGAGTTGTTCGAGTTCTTCGAGCAGTTCGTTGGTGAGCGAGTGGACGGCGCGGATCTCGTGCAGCGGGAGGGTGAAGACCTCTCCGGTGGGCGTGAGGATGTTAAAGACGGTTCCCTGCACGGCGTGGCAGAGCTGCTGGGCCTCGGGCGCGAGCAGCGAGCAGGGGAAGAGCGGCTCGACCCCGGCGATGGGGATGCGTTCCCCGGCGCGGGTGAGCACGGCCATGCGTCCGTCGAGCACCTCGGGGTGTGCGGCGGCGAGCGCGGGGAGGGTGATGAGCATCTCGCGCACGACGTTCTGCCAGAAGATGGCGCGGATCTCGGCGAGGTTGTGCAGGGGCTCGACCTCGGGCGTGCGCTCGAGCACGGGCAGGGCCGGCGTGGCCGGCTTTGGTGTGATCCCGTCGGTCGCCGCGGGCGGTTCGGTCGCTCTGTCTTTGTGCGGCATGGTGCGGGAGTGTACGCGTCGCGTGGGGTTGGTGGTGGCAAAAAAAAGAACCGGCCGGCCCCGAGGGGCCGGCCGGTGGAACGTTCGTCAGAGAACGTCGCTGGTTCGCATCGCCTCAGAAGAGGAGCTGGAACTGCGTGCGGACGACGACCTCGTTCTCCTCGCTTGAGCCGAGGAGGCCAAGACCGCGCTGGTTGCCGAAGATCGCGCTGGACGCGCCGGTGATGGGATCGACGGCGACGGTCTCGTCGAGGACCCACACGACGTCCATGGTGAACTTGGCGGCGTGGCCGTGGAGGTAGTAGTTGAAGCCGGCGGTGATGGAGTTGATGTTGTCGTTGAAGGTGTTGTCGTCGGGGATGAGGATGTCGTAGCGACCGAAGAGCTCGAAGTCGTCGGTCAGGTAGGCGCCGCCCTGGACGACGAAGCCGTGGTCGGTGAAGTTGCCACCGGTGTGGACGTCGTTGTAGGAGCCGATGTAGGCGGCGAAGAGGTTCCAGCCGTCGCCCTGGAGGGTGGCGTCAACGGTCCAGCCGAAGAAGTCGTAGTGGCTGGTGGGGATCTGCATGAAGCGATCAGCGCCCTGCTCGTAGTGGGCGGCGGCGCCGAGGAGCAGACCGAAGTTGCTGCCGCGGGGGCTGGTGTAGTCGCGGAACTGGCCCCAGTCGCCGTCGACGAGGAACTCGAAGCGACCCGTGAAGCCGAAGTCGGCGGGGTTGGTGTCGAACTCAGAGTTGCTCGAGCGGAAGCCGTCGGAGAAGGCGAACATGGCCTTCCACATCTCCTCGGTGTAGCCGACCTCGATGGCCTGCGAGCGGCCCTGCGTGAAGTAGTTGTTCGTCAGCGAGCGGTCGACGGCGAGCATCATGGTGCTGCTGTTGGACTCTTCGCGGAGGAAGGGCAGCTTGAACTGGCCCCACTTGGCGTGCCAGCCATTGCCGAAGCGGTAGCCGACGAAGGCGTCTTCGAGCTGGAAGTTGCCGCCGTTGCGGTTGTAGGCGCCGAGGACGCGGTAGAAGAGGTTGGGGTCGAAGATGTGACCCTCGAACTGCAGCTTGGTGCGGCGGGTCTGGAAGCCGGCCTCAAAGCTGTCGTGGGTGGCGCCGTTGAAGCCGACGGAGGGGCCGTCACTGAAGTTCATGTAGTGACGGAACTGGACCTGACCGCTGACGTTGAGGCGGAAGTTGCCGTCCGGAGAGGCGAGGAAAAACTTGCCGTCGTGGCCGGCCGTCGCGCCGCTCTGGAGCAGGCTCGAACGGGTTTCGGCGTCGGACATCATCTCGGCAACGATGGCACGGACTTCGTCCGCGTTCGCGCTCGACCAGGCCGTGTTCGACTGCGCGGTGGCGACACCGCTGAAGCCGAGCGCAGCGCCGGCGAGCACCACAATGCTCTTCGTGTGACTCATCTGAGACATCTCCTATTTGAACGACGCGGTGTGCGGCGTTCATTCGTTTGACCCGTCCTTGTCTCGTCGAGCCAAACCGACACGGCCTGACTCTCGGACGGCGTTGCACATTTGGATCCGACACGCGGGGCAGCGACGCTACACTCCGCGTGGTGGGGGCTCCGCCCCCCGCTAAGCGAGTGATCACTATACCAAGGAGGATAGCAAACGCAAACTCGCCAGAAGAATCTTTCGGCTCGCCGCAACTGATTCGTTGAGCATTCCCCTCGTTCCCGCTGCTCCGCTCCCCTGCCCCCCGCTGTCCTCCCGCCCCGAATCCCGCCGGCCCACACTGCCGCACCGGGCCCGACACCGTTTGTAAGCCACTGGGATATAAGAACATGCGACTGAGTCCAAAGATTCTGGTCGTCGATGACGAGCCCGATCTGATCGAACTTGTGTCCTATAACCTTTCCCAGGCCGGGTACGAAGTTTTTCGCGCCTGCAATGGTTTTGAGGCTATTGAAGTCGCCACAAAACAAAAACCGAACCTCATTTTGCTCGACGTGATGATGCCCGAGATCCAGGGAACGGAGGTCGCGCGCCGGCTCCGGGCCGATCCGCGGACGGGGTCGATCCCCATCATCATGCTGACGGCCCGGGCCTCCGAGGCGGATCAGCTCACGGGCCTCTCGGTGGGGGCGGACGACTACGTCGTCAAGCCCTTCTCCATAAAGGTGCTGCTGGCCCGCATCGACGCGGTGCTGCGACGCGTCAGCGAGGGCAGCGCGCCCGAGGGCCTGACCATCGGCGACGTGCGGCTCGACCTCGACAGCCAGGAGGTCTTTGTCGCGGATGAGTCTGCGCAGTTCACGCCGACGGAGTTCCGGCTGCTCGCGGCGTTGATCCAGGCGAACGGACGCACGCTGACCCGCGAGGACCTCGTCCGCAAGGGGATGGGGCCCGGCGTCACGGTGACGGATCGCGCCATCGACGTGCACATCGCGGCGGTGCGTCGGAAGCTGGGCGATCGGGCCGGGCTGGTGCAGACGGTGCGGGGGGCCGGGTACCGTATCGGCAACCCCGGCGCCGACACCGCGCATGCAGAGTGAACGAACCACCATCGCGCCGCCCCCACTGCTCTGGAGAGTCGCCGCGCCCGCGATCGTCGCCTGGACGGCGTGCGCGCTCTTGGCGTGGGTCTGCGCCCCGTTCTGGTGGGCGGCCGTCGTGACCGCGGCGAGCGTCGCGGGCGGCGTGTTCACGCTGTGGTGGGTGCACGTGTGCGTGCGGGCGCCGCTGTGGCGCGTGCGGGACAGGGCCCGTCGGCTGGCGTCGGTCGAGGCGCCCACGGGGATGCGGGGGGCGGGGGACGAGATCCGCGACATCCAGAGCGCGATGGGCGTCGTCGGCGAGACGCTCGAGAGCCAGCGCCGAGCGCTGGATCAGGCGCGTGGATCGCTCGAATCGCTCATCGATGCGCTGGCGGACGCGGCGTTCATGTCGAGCTACGACGGCGTGGTGATGCACTGCAACGCGGCGGCGTCGGCCTTCTTCGGGGAGAGCGAGGACCGTGTCGTGGGGCGGCCGACGCGGTCGCTCTTCACACGCGCGGACCTGCTGTCGCTGCACAGCGCCGGGTGGCGCGACGGCTCGCGTCAGGTGCGGTGCCGCCTGCCCACGCCGCGCGGCGAGCGGACGTACGAGGTCGTCGTCACGCCCCTGCCGCCGACGGGCGTGAGCGCGCCGGCGTCGATCACGGTGCTGCGCGACGTGAGCGAGCTGGCCGACACGCAGCGCGTCAAGACCGATTTCGTGGCCAACGCCTCGCACGAGCTGCGCACGCCGCTGGCGGCGATCCGCGCGGGGATCGAAACGCTGCACAGCGCGCGCGACGATCCGCGCATGACGGAGCGTGTGCTGCAGATGATCGGCGGGCAGGTGACGCGCCTCGAAGAGCTGGTGCGCGACCTGCTCGACCTGGCGCGCGTGGAGAGCCCCGACCTGCCGGTGCGCCCCGGGCCGCTGCGGCTGCAGGAGCTGATCGATTCGCTCCGCTCGGAGTTCGAGCCCGTGTGCGCGGAGCGGAGCCTCACGATCGATTTCGCGCTGGATGAGGCTCTCGACGGCGTCGAGACGGACCCTCGCCTGTGCTATCTGATCCTCCGCAACCTGGTGGAGAACGCCACCAAGTTCTGCGACGAGCGCACGACGGTCGGCGTCGTCGGGGCGTTGCGTCGTGACGGCGAGGGGGAGACGAGGCTCCGCTGCGAGGTGCGCGACCGGGGGATGGGGATCCCGCTCAACCAGCAGCACCGCGTCTTCGAGCGGTTCTACCAGGTGGATCAAGCTCGCTCGGGGGGGCCACCGTCGTCGGGCGCCGTGCGGCGGGGAACGGGGCTGGGGCTGGCGATCGTGCGTCACGCCGTGCGGGCGATGGGCGGGAGCGTGGGGGTGGAGTCGGTGTGGAAGCACGGTACGACGGTCTGGTTCGAGACCCCCGTCCCGCCGCGCCCCGCGCCGGCGCCCGCGGACACCGACGATCCCGGAGTCGAGGATCCGACCAACGACGCGGGCGGCCCTCGTCGATAACGCTTTGAACGGGGATGACAAGGGTTCCTCCGGCCCGGGGGGTGGGCGACGCCGGCCGCGCACCTAGAATGACCCCGTGTACAGGCATCGCACCAGGAAGGCGACATGAAGAACACGACGAACCGTTCCGAACACGATCACACCCGCGGGCTGTCGACGGGCGCGCTCCGCGCCGGCGCACTCGCCGGCGCCCTGCTCGCGCTGACCTTCGCCGAGGGCCTCCCCGCGCGGGCGCAGGACGCCTTGGGCACCGGGCATGCGCTCGACGCCAACCCGCTTGTGGGCAGCGGAGGTCGCAACCGGCCCGTTCGCGATTTCGAGCGAGAGCTGCGATTCCGCGAGGCGGTCGTGACCGGCAACGTCGCCGGCGGTTTCGCCTTTCGTGACTTTGTCGGCTACAGCGCCTCGGGCGACTTCACCGGTGAATTGGGCAGCGACGACCTCTTCGAGTTCGAGCGCGACTCGCTCTTCTCCGGCCTCGCGGCCCGCAACGTGCGCGGTATCTCGGCGCTGCAGTCGGTGCTGGCGCTCTCCACCGGCGGCTTGCCAGACATGGAAACCGCGTCCGCGTTCGTCGTGCGCCCGGGACGCGGCATGACCGCCTCCGACCTGCGGATGCCCACGGACGCCATGGAGGGGCTCGACCCCTTCACGATGCGCTCCAGCTCGTTGCGCTCCACCAGCGACCACCTCGTCTCCGCGGCGACGCAACCGATCCCCTTCGGCGTCTCCGAGCGGCAGGACGGCCGCCCCATGCTCGTGAGCAGCTCGCCCCTGCGTGGCGTCTACTGGCAAACGCTCCCGGACGGCATCCCCGGCGTTTCAGCCCCCGCAACCCCCGGCGCCCCCGGAACACCGGGAGCCCCCGCAGACCCGGCACGCCGCGCCTCGCCGGACCGCATCGAATCGACCCGTGTCGACGGGCGCGTCCCCAGCGACGGCCGCCGCGCTGATCCGCTCACAGCGCGCGTGGACCCCGTGCGTACGACCTACGAGAGCGTGCTTCGCGAGTACAGCGCGCGTCCCCTCGCCCCGCTCGATCCCGAGCCCCGCGACGCCGACGTGCGTCCGGAACGTCCCGCCGAGCCCGCGTTGCCGGAGCAGATCGAGGACTCGTTCGAGGCCGACGAGCGGTTCATGGACCGCATCGAGGCGTTGCGCCGCAAGCTGCTCTTCGTCGACGAGCCCGTCGACGGCGAGGAGGAGGAGACGCGCACCGAGTTCGAGCGCCAAACCGCGGAACTCTTCCGCGGGGTGGCGCCCCGGATCGACCGTTTCATCGATCCCGCCGAGACGCCCGACGCCTACCACCGCCACATCCGCGACGGCCAGGCCGCGCTCGCGGCGGGGCGCTGGTTCACGGCGGAAGAGGCGTTCACGATCGCTTTGACGCGCCGCCCAGGAGACCCGATCGCCTCGGCCGGGCGTGTGAACGCGCAGCTCGGCGCCGGCATGGTCCTCTCCGCGGCGGTGAACCTGCGTTCGCTGCTGCGAGCGCACCCGGAGATGATCCCGGTGCGGTACGGGGATGAACTGCTGCCGCGTGAGCCGCGCCGGACGGAGATCCTTGAGATGCTGCGCACCGAGTCGCAGCGCGACGACAACTTCGGGCGCGACGCGGGGCTGCTGCTCGCGTACGCCGGGCGACAGTTCGGCACGCAGGAGGACGTGCGGGCCGGGCTCGACGCCGTCGCGCGGGTGGACCGCTACTTCGCCGCTGACCCCGACCCGCTCACCGACGCGCTCCGCGCCGTCTGGCGCAATAACCGCTGAGCCCGCCGCACCCGGGGGAGGCTCACGCCGACGAACGCAAGCACCGCATGGACGAAGCGCCGCTCTCGATCACCGACTTCATCACCGATGGCTCGCTCGCGGCGTTGTGCGAGGCGATCGGGCGCGTCGCCGGCGCCCGTGTCGTGCTGCGCGACCCGGCGGGTCGGACGATCATCGGCGGCAGCGGCGAGCGGATGTGGCGCTACTTGGAGGAGCAGAACGCCGCGACGGGCGGCGTGGCCACGGCCGCGGACCTCTTCACGGCGCCGATCCACGTCAGCGAGGGGCTGATCGGCACGCTCGCGGCCATCGGCGGGGCCGAGGTCGAGGCGGGGCGCCTGCCGCACGTGCGGGTGCTGCTTTCCTCGCTGGCCTCGATCGTCGGTGAGATCTGCGAGCGGGAGATCGAGCTGCATCAGCGGGTGGACGAGCTCGACGCGTTGCAGCGTGTGTCGTCGATGCTCGTGGGCGCCATCGACACCGATGCGCTGCTCGACGTGGCGCTGCGGAGCGCGATCGACGTGATGGGCGCCGACGCCGGCACCGTGCGCTCGCTGGACGAATCCGGCAACGCGCTGGTGCTGCGGGCGTGGGCGGGGCTGAGCGACGAATACGTCTCTTCGGTGGTCAGCGTGCCGGTGCGCGACCTCTCCGACGCGGGTGTGCTGCGCGGCGAAGTGGTGTGCGTGGAGAACCTCCTCGCCGACACCGCCTCGCCCAACCACGAGGCGCGCCGCAGCGAGGGGTTGGTCAGCATGATCGGCGCCGGGCTCGTCTTCCGCGGGCGCCCGCTGGGCGTGATGCGGCTCTTCACGCGCACGCTGCGCACCTACAGCGATCGCGAACGCTCGCTGCTGCGGGCCATCTCCGAGCAGAGCGCCGCCGCGATGACCAGCGCCCGCCTGCTGGAGACCGAGAAAGATCACCAGAGCGTGCAGCGGCAGGTGCGGCTGGCGGCGGACGTGCAGCGGCGTCTGCTGCCGGTCTCGATCCCCACGCTGCCGGGCGTGCAGGCCGCGGCGCGGTACATCCCCTCGCTCGAGCTCAGCGGCGACTTCTACGACTTCATCGACCTCAACGGTCACCTGGGCGTGGCGGTGGGCGACGTGGTGGGCAAGGGGTTCGCCGCGGCGCTGCTGATGGCGTCGGTGCGGTCCTCGCTGCGGGCGTACGCGCAGGACCTGTACCACCTCGACGAGATCATGGATCGCGTGAACCGCGCCATGTGCCGCGACACGCTGGACCGCGAGTTCGCCACGATCTTCTACGGCGTGATCGACCCCGCCACGCGCCGGCTGACGTACTGCAACGCCGGGCACGAGCCGGCGCTGGTGCTGCGCTGCCCGCGCGACCGGGCGCCCGAGTCGCGCGATGTGCAGGAACTCTCCGCGGGGGGCATGGTGGTGGGCGTGGACCCGGAGCAGATCTACCAGCGCGCCAGCTTCGACCTGCGCGAGGGCGACGTGCTGCTGATCAACTCGGACGGCCTGTCCGACGCGGTGAATTTCCAGGGCGAGAAGTTCGGGCGCCAGCGCGTGCGCCAGGCGTTGCTCGATGCGCTCCGGGCCGAACCAGACGCCGACGCCAACCGCATCGCCGATCACCTGATCTGGGAACACCGGCGCTTCGCGGGCATGAGCCACCGCACCGACGACACCACGCTCATCGTGCTGCGGGTCGCCGCGAACGCCTGAGGCGCCTCATCGTCGCCGTTACGTGTCGCCGTTTAGTTGGCGAGCGCGAGTTGTCGCTGCTGATCGAGCCAGCGGACGAGGTTGTCGCCGTTCATGGCGCCCACGGTGCGGGCCACGGCCTTGCCGCGGTGGTAGACGACCGTGGTGGGCAGCGCGCGGGCGCCGACGGTCGCGGCGTCTACGGTGTCGCGATCGACATCGATGTAGAGGGCGAGGCCGTTTTCTCGCACCCACGATTCGACGCGCTCGTCGCGCAGGGCTGTTCGCTTATAGGTCTGGCAGGGGCCGCACCACGTGGCGCTGGCGACCACGACCACGAAGCGGTCGTCGTCGCTGGTTTCGTCGAGAGCGGCCTGAACGCTCACACCCTGCGTGAACATGGGCGGCGTGTCGGCCGACCCGCCGCCGCGGGTCGCGCCGAAGGGACCGATGCGCGCGATGAGCAAGGCGCTGAGCACCACGAACACGATGATCGCGATGCCGAACGCCTGGCTGGGGCGTCGTTTCGATTCCTGCGCGGTGTTTTCGGGCATTGATTCGGCTCCGTGTGTCGTGGTGTAGGAGGGAGAACCACTTGTCGGCGGATGTTATTCCGAACGCCGCGTGGGGGCTCGCGGGCCGGGAGGGGCGGGTGTGTGACGGGGGCGCCGGTTATGCGGGCCCGCATGCGAGGGTTGGGCGTCCGGCGTGTGGGTACGGATCAAGGTCTGCGCGGCGCGGGCCGAATCGACAGCGTGCTCAAGCGGATTCTGGACATTCCGGAGGGCGAGCGCGGGGCGGTCATCGCCGGCCCCAGCTCGAAGCGCGACGCTCGGCGCGAGTCGCGTCTGCTTGTGCAATCCATCGACTGCAACCGCGGGCGCGTGCTGGACATCTCCAGCCGCGGCATGCGGGTGATCTCGCGGACGCGCTGGAAAGAGGGCGAGATGCTGCCCGTCACCCTGCGCAGCGGGGCGATGCGCGTCACGACGCCGGCCCGGTGCGTGTGGGCGCGTCGGGAGGGCTGGTTCAGCTGGGTCATCGGGGTCGCGTTCGAGCACGCGACGGATGAGCAGCGCCGTCGCGTGGGCGACATCGCTTCTGCGCACACGCAGCGCGCCGCGGCGTGAGCGCCGCCCGGTCAACGATCAGAGCTTCTTGAGCGCGGTGACGAGGCCGTCGAGGTGCTCGCGGGTGTGGGCGGCGCTGATCTGCACGCGCAGGCGGGCGTGGCCCTCGGGGACGACGGGGAAGCCGAAGCCGATCACGTAGACGCCGAGTTCGAGCAGGCGCTTGCTCATGGCGATGGCCTTGGCGGTGTCGTGCACGATGATGGGGCAGATGGCCGTGGGCGAGTCGAGCACATCGAAGCCGGCGTCGCGGATGCTCTTGCGGGCGTAGGCGACGTTGCCGCGCAGGCGCTGGACGAGTTGGGGTTCGCGCATCAGCACCTCGATGGCCTTGTCGGCGCTGCAGGCGACGGTGACGGGCAGGGCGTTGCTGAAGAGCGTGGGACGGGCGCGCTGGACGAGCAGGTCGGTCACGCGGCGGGCGCCGGCGACGAAGCCGCCCGCGCCGCCCCCGAGCGCCTTGCCGAGGGTGCCGGTGAAGACGTCGATCCGCGAGCCTTCGAGCCCCTGGTGCTCGTGCGTGCCGCGCCCCGTGGCGCCCATCACGCCGGCGCCGTGGCTGTCGTCGACGATGAGCATGGCGCCGAAGTCGTCGCACAGGGCGCGGATGCCGGGCAGGTCGGCGATGTCGCCCTCCATGGAGAAGACGCCGTCGGTGACGACCCAGACGACGCCGGTGACGGCGGGGTTGTCGCGGGCCTTCTCGAGCTTGGCGCGCAGGTCGGCGAGGTCGTTGTGCTTGTAGACGCCCTTGAGCAGGCCCTTGCGGATGACGCTGCCGAGGCGCACGCCGTCGATGATCGAGGCGTGGTTGAGCTCGTCGGAGAGCACGAGGTCGCCGTCCTCGCAGAGCGTGGGGAATATGGCCTCGTTGGCGTTCCAGCAGGAGACGAACGAGTAGGACGACTCCGTCCCCATGAACTCGGCGATGCGCTGTTCGAGGCGCTCGTGGGGCGTGAAGGTGCCGCAGATGAAGCGCACCGACGCGGTGCCGGCGCCGAACTCCTTGAGCCCTTTGATCCCCGCCTCGACGACCTCGGGGTGGTTGGCGAGGCCGAGGTAGTTGTTCGAGCAGAAGCAGAGGCACTCGCCGTAGCCGCGCACGTTCACCGTCGGCCCCATCGGGCCCTCGATGGTCTGGAGGTCTTTGAACTGGCCCGTTTCGCGGAGGGTGGCGAGGGTGGCGTCGGTGCGGGCGTCGAAGGCGCGGGCGGTGGTGGGCGTGGGTGCGGGCATGGGTGCGGGGGGCTCCGTGGCGGGTCGCGGCGATCGTGGACTGGGAGTGTACGGACGCTCAGGGCGAGCCGGTGAGGGCGCGGCGGAGGCGTTCTCGCTGTCGTTCGTTGCGGGTGTCGCGGATGAGCGTGTCGACGAACGCGTCGGCCGCGGCGTCGCCCTCGAGCGTGCGGATGGCGCCGATGAGCAGGCGGGCGTCCTCCTCGGCCGAGCCGGCGCGGACGCGGGTGCGGAGCGCACGCACCACGCGGGGGTCCGGCGTGGCGCGGAAGCGGTCGCGGAGCGAGCGCCAGAGCATGTCGGTCGCGGCGGCGTCGTCGAGGGCGTCGTCGTCGGCGAGGGCTTCGCACGCGTGCAGCAGAGCGTCGGTCTGGCCGGTGCGGTGCAGGGCCCATATTGCGGCGCGGGCGACATCGGGCGTGGCCTGCTCGGGCGTCTCGCGCATGATCGTGGCGAAGAGGCGGGCCGCGTCGGCGTCGCGGCCCAGCATGACGAGCGTGCGCGTGGCCTTGGCGAAGTCGCCGCTGGTGAGCGTGTCGCGCAGGTCGGCGTCGAGGGCGGCCGCGCCGTCGAGATCGGGCATTTCGGCGATGCGGGGGGCGGTGTCGCCAAGCAGCAGCGCCAAGGGGTCGCCGAAGTACGCGACTTTCCACGGCGGGGCGATGATCGAGCGCACCGTGGCGCCGAGGGGCGAGCGCCCTGTGGCCATCGATGCGACGATTTCGGGCGTGCGGAAGGCCTGCAGCCCGGGTTCGTCGACGGAGCCGACGTAGACGTAGGCGCCGTGCTCGAGCCAGCGGGCGGCGATGGAAGAATCGTCGTCGACGTTCTGTGCGGAGAACGAGTGGACGAAGTGCACGATCGCGGGCGCGCCGAGGGTGGGGATCTCTGAGGCTTGGGCGTCGGTGTCCTGGATGCGGAACCAACGCCGCTGGCCGCTGGAGTTCACCCAGATGAAGTCGGCGTCGACCGGTCGGGTGGCGCGGGAGCGAAGGTCGGCGAGCCGGGCCCGGGGCCTTCGGTCGACGAGCGTGGTGAATTCGTGCAATTGCAGCGTGGAAGCGCCGCGCTCGGCCGCGTACGCCGCGAAGGGGCCTTGGTGCTCGTAGGCGTCGAAGAACCACGCGCGGGTGGGCTGGAGGAAGATCGCGCTCATGGCGGTGTAGGCGCTGCGCGCCTCGTCGCCGAGGATGTGCCCCGTCAACGCCCAGCGGGCGCCGGTGTCGAGGCGGCCGATGGTGTCGGTGAGGGCGACGGGGCCCCGCGATGAGGGCGACTTCGTGGGCGCGCTGAGGCAGAGGGTGATGGCGTCCACGCCCTCGCCCATGGAGCGCCAGGGGTGGCCGAGTTTGTCGACGCCGGCCTCGATCTGTGTGTGCAGGGTGCGCAGGGCGTCGTCTTCGATGACCGAGCCGGGGCGCCCGGGCACGCTGTCGACCCACACCACGGGCTGGCCCCGCCCCGCGCCCAGCGCCGCCGCGGCGGTCCAGGCGGGGTCGCCGGCGTTGGCGACGACGACGCCCGGGGGCGTGAACCCCTGCTCGCGCCAGCGCGCGGGCAGCGATGCGGCGTCTGGCGCGCCCCATGCGGTGGCAATGACGTGCTCGATGCGATCAGCGCGCACCTCGAGGGCCTGCGCCCACATGCGCCCGTCGCCCTCCCAGCGCAGCACGCGGTCGGGGCGGAAGGCGCGCACGAAGCGGGCGATGTCCTCCTGTGCGCGCAGGGAGCCGTCGTCGATCAGCACGGGGAAACGGGCGTCGGTGGACCAGTGTTCGATCGCATCGAGGTAGGCGTCGGCGCTGGTGGCGATCACGACCACGGGCGCCACCGGCAACGCGGCGCGCGTGGCCTCGACGCGCAGGCCCAGGAGCTGGGCTGGGTGGCGCTGGGAGGCGTCCGCCGCGGGTTGGGAGTGCGCCGGGTGGGCGAGTAGGCCGGCGGCGACGACGCCCATTGCGCACGCGAGGCGGCGCGGGCGATCGTGGCGGGACGGTGCGTATCGCTTCGTCATCCCGTCATGGTACCCCCGTCGGGGGGGCGCCCCGGGTGGGCGTCAGAAGGGGCGTTTTGTGGGGTTCACAACGATGTTGTCGCGTCCAAGCACCAGCATGTCGGCGATCTCCACGGCCTCGGCGAAGGAAGCGCGGGCGCGATCGACGTCGGCGCAGTCGGGCAGCACCTTGCCCTCTTCGAGGTGCTCGACGGTGGGGACGGCGTCGCCACAGATGAGCAGGGTCATGCGGGGCAGGGCGATGAGCAGGCCGCACATGCCGGGCGTGACGCCGGGCAGCGGGAAGATGTCGATGTGGGGCGCGAGGTTGTCGGGCGCGGCGTTGCAGCGGCGCATGACCTCGACCTCGCGTTCGAGCGTCTCGGAGAGCTCCTCGTCGCCGGTGTCGAGCGCCTCGTGGAGCTTCTGGATGAGGGGCGTGCCGATCATCTCGCGCTCGGTGTCGTGGATCCACCAGTTGGCGCGGTCGAACGCGCGGAGCGCGCGGCGGACGTCGGGGCGGAAGCAGGTGAGGAAGACGTCCGTCACGGCGTTAGGGCCGATGTTGGCGCGTTCGTAGAGCCGGGGGATGAGGGCCTGTTGGGGCAAGCCGGGGTCAACGAGGATGACGCGCTGGCCGGCGTGGATGAGCGTGGTCGTGGCGTGGCCGGTGCGCACGGGGGTGCGTTCGCCCCAGAGGGGGTGCTCGGCGAGGGTGCCGATGCTGATGACGCGGACATCGATAGACATGGGGCGGGGCGGTCCTTTATTCGAGCAGGTCGCGCAGCGAGTCGGGGTTTTCGCGCTTCTTCTTTCGCAGCCGCTCGATGACGAGCGGCGGGCACATGGGCGCGAGCACGCCGAGGTCTGAGCCCATGGCGGTGATCTGCTTGATGAGGCTGCTGGAGGTGTACGCGAAGGACTGCCCGGCGACGACGAACGCGGTCTCAAGCCCCGCGACCTCGCGGTTCGTCACCGCCTGCTGCACCTCGTACTGCAGGTCCGACAGGTTGCGGATGCCGCGCAGAATGACGGTGGCGCCGACCTCCTTGGCGATGTCGACCGTGAGGCCGGCGTACGCGACGACCTCGACGGGGGCGGCGTCGGGCTCCTTGCCGACCACCTCGCCGACGAGCGTCCGGGCGAGGTCGACGCGCTCCTCGATTGTGAACAGGCTGGTCTTGCCGGGGTGACGCCCCACGGCGACGATAAGCCTGTCGAAGAGGCGCCGGCCGCGGCGGACGACGTCGAGATGCCCGTAGGTCATCGGGTCGAACGAGCCGGGGTAGATGGCGACATGCTCCTTGGTGGGCATGCGTGAGAGTCTACCCGACCCCCGGAAGTTGCCCCCGGGCGCTTACCCCGGACGCCAACCCCCGGGCGCCAACCCCGGGATGCGGTCGCGCAGGGCGCCGGGGCGGGGTTCTCGACCCTGCGGGGAATCGCCGCCCGCGGCGGTGAGCTGGGGGCGGCGGTGGAGCGTTCAGGAAAGCGCGGGCGGCGCGGGGAAGTCGATGTCGGACTCGTTGACGTGGTTGAAGTAGTTGGTGAAGACGTTCTGGGCGTAGCAAGCGACGGCTTCGGCGACGTGGCCGTCGTTGTAGCCGGCGTCGCGGAAGGACTTGAGGTCGTCGTCGCTGACGTAGCCCCGCTTCTCGTGCAGGGCGGTGGCGAAGCGGACGAGGGCGTCGAGCTTGGCGTCGCCCTCGACACGCCCCTTACGGGCGCCGAGGGTCTGCTCCTCCTTGAGGCCGGCCATCTTGCCGAGTGTGGTGTGGGCGGCGACGCAGTAGTCGCAGCCGTTGGCCTCGCCGACGGCGAGGGCGATGGCCTCTCGCTCTTTCTCGCTGAGGGCGGCGTCTTTGAGCGCGCCGCCCATGGCGAGGTAGAAGTTCAGGGCCGCGGGCGAGTTGGCGAGCCCCTTGAAAAGGTTGAAGTGCTTGCCCTTGAGGGGGCCGTCAAAGATCTCCTTGACCTTGCCGGTGGCCTTCTCGGGGTTGACGACGTTGAGGCGTGCCATGGTGATTCCTCCTGAATCAGGGGTGTGCGTGGTGTGCGAACTCGCGCCGGGGGACTCGCCCCGAAGGGCCTTGCTGCGGCGCCGCTGGACCGGGATAAACCGCGGTCGGCGCCCGATCATTCCCGACCGCGGCGGGGTTCCGGCTCCGGGGGTGTGTGAGGAACAGGGCGTTCGGGCGAACAAAGCGCTCACGGAATCTTATCCCTGTTTTCGGGAAGAACATGCGCACCCTGTGGTACCGTACAAGCGTGGAGACACACCCGGTTCGACAGCACGCGCTGAGGAACAGCCATGATCGACCGCAGCCAGGACGGCGTTGCGCGCACGAGCGATCTCTCTGACCCCGCCGCCGGCGGCGTCGGGCGGGTGGTTCGCATGGACATGCACTGTCACTCCCGCGCGAGCGACAAGCCCGTGGTCGCGGCCTTGGGCGTGATCGACTGCCCCGAGTGCTACTCGGAGCCGGAGCGTGTGTACGAGCAAGCCCGGACGAGGGGGATGGACTTCGTCACCATCACCGACCACGACACGATCCGGGGTGCGCTCGAGTTGCACGAGCGCGGCTTCGAGCGATTCGTGATCGGTGAGGAAGTCACCGTCTACTTCCCCGAGGATCGCTGCAAGCTGCACGTGCTGGTGTGGGGCCTGACGCCCGCGCAGCACGAGGAGATCGGCTCTCTGGGCCTGCGCAACGACGTGTATCAGTTCGCGCACTGGCTCGTCGAGCACAACCTGCCGCACTCGCTGGCGCACCCGCTCTACATCCAGAACGGGCGTTTGACGATCGAGCACATCGAGCGCGCCGCCCTGCTCTTTAAAGCCTTCGAGACGCTCAACGGCGCGCACAGCGGCTCGCACCGCAGCGTGCTGGAGCGCTGGATGGGCACGCTCACGCCCGCGCGGGTGCGGCACTTGAGCGAGAAGCACGGCGTCGAGCCGCTCTGGCCGCGGGTGTGGGACAAGGGCGTCACCGCGGGCTCCGACGATCACGCGCTGCTGAACGTCGGGCGCACGTGGACGGAGGTCCGGTGCGACGGCGAGGCCGTCGTGGCGCCGCAGGATTTTCTTCGCCGGGTCATGTCGTGCCGCTCCGGCGTCGGTGGCGGCGCCGGCCGGTCGGACCTGCTGGCCCACCAGCTCACGGCGGTGGGCGTGCGGTTCTACGCCGAGGCGTTCCACGACAGGGCTTCGGCGCGGGGCAAATTGATCGGCTCGAAACTCGGACGGTTCGCGGGCGTGGAGATGGATCGCCCCGGCAAGCCCGCGCTGGCGCTCGACGCGCTCAAGAAAAAACTCACGGGCGACTCGTCGCGCGGCCTGCCCATCGTCGACGCTTTGCGGTCGGAGCTGGGCCCGGTTCTGGATAAGTACCCAGATCTGAAAGCCTGCCTCGATCCCGAGACGTGGGCGGACGAGGGACCCCCCATCAGTCAGCACGCGCGGATGGCGGATTTCAGCGACGACCTCGGCGCGGCCCTCGGGCGCGCGATGGCGGGCGGGGCGATGCGATCGCTGCGCGAGCGAGACAAGGTGGGCCTCGTCGATCACCTGATCTCGTACGCCATCGTGCAGGCGGCGCGCTTGCCCTACATCATCTCCCTCTTCCACCAGAACAAGGAGCGCGTGATGCTCGAGCGTATCGAGCATCAGGCCGCCGAATCGGGCGGCGGCCCGAGCGTGCTGGAGAGACCGATGCGCGTGAGCCTCTTCACCGACACGCTGGGCGACGTCAACGGCGTGTGCCGGTTCATCCAGAACGCCGCGGCCCAAGCGAACGCGACGGGGCGCGACCTGCGCGTCGTGACATCGACCACGCTGCCGACGCCCGACTGGGGCAACATCTACAACTTCGAGCCGGTGTTCTCCACGAAGATGCCCAAGTACGAGCATCTGGAGCTGGTGCTGCCGCCGCTGATGAAGATCCTGCGCCACCTCGACGAGCACCAGCCCGACGTCATCCACATCTCCACGCCGGGGCCGGTGGGCATGATCGGCTTCCTCGCGGCCAAGATGCTGCGCGTGCCCGTGCTGGGCGTGTACCACACCGATTTCCCGGCCTATATCGACCGGCTCTTCGACGACGTCGGCATGACCCGCACGACGGAGTGGTTCATGCGGGCGTTCTACGAGCCCTTCCGCGCGATCTTCACCCGCTCTCAGGACTACGTCGAGTCGCTCACGACCATGGGCATGCAGCGCGAGAAGATCGTCGCCCTGATGCCCGGCGTCGAGACGAGCGCTTTCCACATCCGCCACCGCGACCCGGGCGTGTGGTCGCGGTTCGGCGGCGTCGATCCGGCCGCGGTGAAGGTCCTCTACGTGGGGCGCGTCAGCGTCGAGAAGAACCTGCCGATGCTGACGCAGGTGTGGAAGCGCGTGCACTGGCGCCTGCGCGAGACCGGCCGCAACGCCCAACTCATCGTTGTCGGCGACGGCCCCTACCGCGCCCAGATGGAGCAGGAGCTCGAGGGCTGCGCCGCGGCGTTCCTCGGCTTCCGCCACGCGGAGGAGCTCTCGAAGCTCTACGCCTCGTCGGATTTCTACGTCTTCCCCTCGACGACGGACACCCTCGGGCAGGTGGTGATGGAGAGCCAGGCCTCGGGCCTGCCCGTCATCGTCACCGACAAGGGTGGGCCCAAGGAAGTGGTGGACCACGGCCTCACCGGCTACGTGCTGCCCCACGACGATCACGACGAGTGGGTGGCGCGCATCCTCGAGCTCATCACCGACGAGAAGATGCGCAAGGGCATGGGCCGGGCCGCGCACACGCGCATGCAGCGGTACACCATCGACGCCTCCTTCGAGCACTTCTGGAGCGCCCACGTCAACGCGTGGCACGAGCACCTCGCGACGCTGGGCATCAAGCAACGCGGCGACGAGGAAGGCTCGGGAGAGCCCGCGCTGACGCCCGCTCGGGTCTGAGCCCGGGCCGACACGCATCGATCGCTCGACGTGGGCTCAGGAACCCTTGGGCTTGTCGCGCCGCGCCCGACGCGCCCGGAAGAACGCGCGGAGCAGTTCGGCGCTCGGGCGCGCCAGCACGCCGCCGATGGGCTCGATCCGGTGGTTGAGCCGCGGGTCCTGGCAGAGCCGGTAGAGCGAGGCGACGGCGCCGGCTTTGGGGTCCGCCGCGCCGTAGACGAGGCGGCCGACACGGGCGTTGACGATGGCGCCGGCGCACATGGCGCAGGGCTCGAGCGTGACGACCAGCGTGCAGGCGTTCAGGCGCCAGTCGCCGAGCGCCTTGCCGGCCTCGCGCACGGCGATGAGTTCGGCATGCCCGGCGGGGTCGTGGTGGCTCTCGCGCGTGTTGTGAGCCTGCGCGAGGACGCGACCCGTCGCGGTCTCGTAGACGACGGCGCCGATGGGCGCTTCGCCGGCGTCCGCCGCGGCCTGGGCGAGCGCGAGCGCCCTGCGCATCATGGCGATGTCGGTGGTGGTGGCGTGGGCGTGGTGTTTGCGGGCGTTGAGACGGTGAAGCCGCAGCAGCCGCCCGCGCGGGGCGAGGCGGCTCATCGCGGGGCCTCGTCGTCCGTGTCGGCGTCGGTCTCGTGCGCCTCGCGCCCGAACCCGGAGGCCACCGCCCGCGCCGGCACGCGATAGGCGAGCAGCAGGCCGAGTTCGAAGAGCAGGTACAGCGGGATCGTCAGCAGCGCGAGGGTGACCGGGTCGCCGGTGGGTGTGATGATCGCCGCGGCGATCGTGCAGCCCAGGATCACGTGCCGCCGCTTCCGCCCCAGCGCCCGCGGGTCGACGAGCCCCACCCACGAGAGCAGCATCACGACGACGGGCGTCTGGAAGGCGATCGCGAAGGCGATGCCCAGCGTGAACACAAGGTCGATGTAGTCGCTGATGCGGTACTGCTGCGCGATCAGCCCGCCCGAGGTCATGGGGAGGGTGAGCGTCATGCCGTCGCGCACGTGGACGCGGAGTTGCCGGGTGGGCTCGAGCACCCACATCGAGCCGGGGTCGGGGTCGGGCGGGTCGGCGCTGAGGATGGCGACGTGCGCGAGGGCGGCGCCCTCGGGCAGGGGCATGACCGGGGCGTCCGGGCGGGAGAGCCCGGCGCCGAAGGTGATCAAGAAGAAGAGGATGATCGGCAGCATGACCTTGTAGAGGAACACGCCGGCGAGCGCCGTCAGGGCGGTGCTGAGGGGGATGAGGAAGTAGGCGAAGCGGCGCTCGTGGGCGTAGAGCCCGGGGGCCACGAAGAGCCACAACTGCCAGAGGATCCACGGCACGCCGATGAGGATCGTGGCCACGATGGAGATCTTGATGTACGCCGCGAAGGTCTCGATGGGGCTGACGGCCTGCATCGTGGCCGCCTGCCCGCTGCGGAGGAGTTGCCGCTCCACGGGGCCGGTGAGGAACCGCAGGATCGACTGCCCGAACACGAGGCAAACAACGAGAACCGGGAGTATGCCCGCGATCGACAGGAGGAGGCGCCGGCGCAACTCCTCCAGGTGATCTCCGAATGACATGCTGTTCTGGGGCGTGGTCATCGTTGGCGGGCTCATCGGCGCTCCCGGCGCGGCCCCAAGCATAGATTGACCCCGTCGGCGGCGTTCGGGTGGGGTCGGGACGAGAAAAATCTGTCCTCGGCGCGACTGGAGACCCGGGGTTGCGCGTCTGAACAGGCAGGAGCCTCCCGAAACGTGACCCAGCCCACCACACAGACGGAGCGAGCGATGGCGGGCGATCCCGAGGCCGTGCGGGCGCTGTGGGAGACGCACCGGCGCTGGGTGGCAGCGGTGATCCTCGCGCACAAGCCCCGCGACGCGGAGCTGGAGGACCTGCTGCAGGAGGTGGCCGTGCGGTACGTGCGCACGATCCATGAGCTGCGCGATCCGGCCTCGCTGCGCGGCTGGCTCCGGGCGGTCGCCGTGAACGTGGCCCGCACGGCCGGGCGTCGGTCATCCACGCGGCTGCGTCTGACGAAGGGCGGCGCCGCCGGGATGAGCGCGGGGGTTGGGGCGACGGAGGACGTCTCCGTCGAGGTCGCCGCGGCGGAGGAGGGCCGCTCGGCGCTGGAGGCGGCGCAGCGGCTGCGCCCCGAGTACCGCGAGCCGCTGCTGCTGCGCTGCGTGCGCGGCATGACGTACCACCAGATCGCGCACGCCATGGGGCTGCCGATCACGACCGTCGAGACACGATTGGCGCGGGCGCGCCGGATGCTCATCGAAGAGATGGAGCGACATCGCACCGGCGCCGCGAACGACTGACGAACGAGAGAGGAAACGGTATGGAACCGACACGCGAAGACATCCTGATCGGCCGCGTGACCGACGCCGAGGCCGCGCCCGACGATTGGCGCGAGCTCGAGGCGCTCGCCGCCGCCGACCCCGGCGTGTGGACGCGCCTCGCCGCGGCCCAGCGGGCGCACGCGCTGCTCGAACGCGGCGTCGAGGACGTGCTGACCGTCGCGGAGCTGATCGATGCGCCGGACGCGTCGGCGGCGCGCTCCGGCGCGGCGGTGGACGTCGCCCATCGGTGGCGTGCGTATGCCGGTTGGGCCGCGGCGGCGATGATCGGCGTCGCGTGGGCGGGCGTGAGCGGCGTGCTGCCGGGCGCCTCCTCCCCTTCGGGCGTTCCCGGCGCCCCCGGAGGACAGGGCGTCATCACCGCCGGGCCGCCGCGACTCGCGCCGGACGAACTCATGGAGCGGTATCTGGACACCGGGCGTGCGCAGGGGCGTGTGCTCGCGGAGCTGCCCATGGTGATGGTGGAGAGCCGGCCGCTCGAATCGGGCGAGGGCGCCGAGGTGATCTACCTGCGCCAGGTGCTCGAGCGGGTGATCGTCCGTGACATGTTCGAGGTCGGCGCCGACGAACTCGGTAGGCCCACAGTGGCGCCGGTGATGCGCCCGTCGTTCACCCGCACGGACCCCATCTGAACGAGCCGACACGCGGCCCCCTCCGGGCGCCGCGCACACAACACACATCCCGGTGCGCACGATGCGCATCACTCGGAGATCACGCCATGCTGCAATTCTTTGTCACCCTGTTCACGTTCCTCTTCCTCGGCGGGGCCCACGCCGCGCCGGCGCCGAGCCCCACGCCGACCTCGACCCCGCCGCCGCCCGCGGCCGCGCCCGCGCCGATGCACGGCGCGGTGTACACGCTCGTCGCGGCCCCCCCCACCCCCGCCCGCGCCCCCGCCCCCGGAATCCGCGGCGCCTCGGGATCCGATGGACGTTCGGTCGCTTCCAACGTCACCATCATCGAGGACGCCAGCGACAAGCGGCGTGTGCGCATCGAACTCCGCGGCGGGGCAGTCCGCGCGTTCGTCAACGGGCAGGAGGTCCCCGCCGAGCGTGTGGTGCGCGAAGGCGACGCGCTCAACATCCTCGACGAACAAGGCGACGCGATCTACACAACCAAGATCGTTGACCACGTGATCATGGACGCGCGGGACTTCGACACCAACGTCCGCATCTATCGCGGCGCCATGGGCGAGGACCGGAGCATCTTCGACCCGGTCACGCTCGGGCCTCGCCCGATGATCGGCGTCTCGATGAGCGCCCCCGATGAGGCGCTGGCCGCCCAACTCGGGCTGGCGCCGGACGCGGGCGTGCTCATCCGCGACGTCACGCCGGGGATGCCGGCGGAGAAGGCGGGGCTGCGTCGCTTCGACATCGTCACGCACGTCAACGGTGTCGAACCCGTGAACGAGGAGACGCTGCGCCGAGCGGTGCGCGAGAGCGCCGCGGGCGACACGATCACGCTGCGCGTGCTCCGCCAGGGGCGGAGCGTCGATGTCCCCGTCGTCGTCGAGGAGTCCGATCCCACCATGCGGCTGCAGGTCGACGTCAATCGCGAGCTGGCCGGCAACGCGCAGCGCTGGCGGGCCTTCGCCGAGGCGCAGGGCGCAGAGGCTCGCGAGCGGGCGGAGGAGATCCGGCGCATGCTCAGCGTGCGGCAGGAGCAGCTCGGCGACGTGCGCGAGCGCCTCATGGCCGAGTGGGACAAGCTGCGGGAGCGGCTCGACGGGGACGAACTGGCCGAACTCGAGGACACGATCCGCCGGATCACCGAATCGCTCTCGTCGCTGCAGCTCGACATCAACCTGCCGAGCATCCGGTTTGTTCCCGACGGCGACCAAGAGCGGAGCATGGTCATGCTGCGGCCGGCGCAGCCCGCCGTCCCCCCCGCGCCGCATGGCGTCGGCGGGCAGGCCGGGGAGCAACGCATGCGTTCGCTCGAGGAGCGGATGGCCCGCATCGAGGCGCTGCTCGAGCGGCTCGTGGAATCCGACCGTTGATTCTCGGAACAATCTCCCGCACAACCGGAACCCGCGGCACGGGAACGCGTCATACCGGTTCACTGAACTCCTCACGTTGGGCGGGAGGCTCACACCCCCGACCCCACAGCGTCGCCGTCACACTCGGTGGCGACGCACTCCGCAAACGCGGCCGCGTCTTTCGAGGCGCGGCCGCGTTTTTTGTTTTCAACCCGATCGCGCCCGGCGCCGCTGGCCGCGGCGCCGTTGATCGTCATACCCTGACGCCATGACACCGACACCCGCATCGTGGCGCGCCGGCGCGCTCGGAACCATCGCCGCTCTCACCCTCGGCGCCTGCGCCGAGGCCGGGGCCGGGGCCGGCGAGCGCGACATCCGCCTGCGCGTCGACGCGACGGACATCGAGCGCCGGCTGGTGCACTCGCGGATCGACCTTCCCGCGGCGCCGGGGCCGAACGAGCTGTACTTCGTCGAGTGGACGCCGGGCAACCACAACCCCAGCGGGCCGATCCAGAACGTCGTCAACGTGCGGTTCTTCGACGACCACGGGCGCGAGCTCGACTGGCGACGCGACCCGGCGCACGTCGTCCGCTTCACCGTGGACGTGCCCGAGGGCGCCCGCGCCCTCACGGCGCACCTCTCGTACATCGCCAACCAGCCCGGCGTGAACTCGCGCTCCACGGACACCTACGGCGCCCCTGAATACGGCGGCCTCAACTGGAACACCGTGCTGCTCTACCCCGCGGGCGAGCACCGCGAAGACATCCGCTTCAGCGCCTCGCTGCGCCTGCCCGAGGGCTGGCGTGCGGCGACGCCGCTTCCGGTCGCGTCGGAGGACGCCGACGGCGTGCGGTTCGAGACGGTGTCCCTGGCGCGGCTGATCGGATCGCCGGTGATCTTCGGTTCGACGCTGCGCTCGCAGGAGATCGAGGCCGAGCACATCGACGGGCGCACGGCGCCGCACGTGGTGCACAGCGTCGCCCCGAGCCACGACCTCACGGAGCTGCCCGCGACACGACTGGAGAAGTTCGCGCGGATGGTGGAAGAGACGCAGGCGGTCTTCGGGGCTTTCCCGCGCGATCGGTACGACTTTCTGGTGATTCTCAGCGACGAGTGGCCGGGGTTCGGCGTGGAGCACGAGGACAGCACGTTCATCGGCATGAGCGCGCGGTCGTTCGTGAACGCGGAGACGGCGCGGGGCGGGCCGATGCTCGTCGTGCCGCACGAGTACATCCACACGTGGTGCGGGAAGCTCCGCGCCCCCGAGGGGCTGCTGGCGGACGACTACCACACGCCCGCGGCGCCGGACCTGATGTGGGTCTACGAGGGGTTGACGTCGTACTACACCGACGTCATCGGCGTGCGGAGCGGGCTGCTCGACCGCGAGGAGTACACCGAGCGGCTCGCGTCTCGGATCGGCGGCTACGAGCTGCAGAAGGGCCGGGCGTGGCGCAGCGTGCTCGACACCGCCCACGCCCTGCGTCACCTGCGCGCCCCGAGCGACGCGTGGGAGGACCTGCGCCGGCGCCAGGACTACTACGCGGAGGGCGCCATGTTCTGGCTCGAGGCCGACGCCCTCATCCGGCGCGGCACGGGCGGGGAGCGCTCGCTGGACGACTTCTGCGCCGTGTTCTTCGACGTCGAGCCCGGTCCGGCGGGGCGCCCGTCTACGTACACGCGCGAGGAGGTCATCGACACGCTCGCCCGCGTCTATCCCGGCGTGGACTGGGATGCGCTGGTGCGGGTGAGGCTCGAAACGCCGCAGCGAGAGAGCCTCGCGTTCGACTCGCCCGCGTTGCTCGGCCACCGCTTCGAGTGGTCCGGCGAGCCCACGGCGCGTCAGCGGAGCGCCGAAGAGCGCGCCGGCAACGCGAACCTGCGCAGCTCGCCCGGCTTCGCCGCCGACGCCCGGGGGCGCATCACGAGCGTCGTGCCGGGGTCGCCCGCCGACGATGCGCGCCTCGCGTACGGCATGCGGATCGTGGGTGTGAACGACCGAACGTACTCGGCCGCGACGCTGCGCGACGCGGTTCGCGCCTCGGTCGAGACGGGGCGCATCGACCTCACCGTGGAGTGGGGCGACCGGCTGCGCAGCGTGCGCATCGAATCGGACCAAGGGCTGCGCTACCCACGGCTGATCCGCGATTCGTCGCTCGGCCCCGACCTCCTCGAGGGCATCCTCGCGCCCCGCGTTCCCTGACGCCGCCACCCCCGCGGCGCCGGCGTGTGCTCGCGGGAAAACATCCCCCGAGTTGGGCATTTACACGCAGAGCGTCACGGCACGGCTCTAACTTGGAACCGCTCTACGTTGCGCTGCGAATAGTCCCGCAGCAGGGGAGAGAAAGCCCCACTCGCGACCACACGGGCGTGTGTTCGGTCTCGCGGACTCCTTCCCCCGCGAGCACCGCCGCCGGATGTCGACGCGACGTGCAGGGGCCATAAGAACCTTGCCCGTGCGGGCGCCTTGGGAGGACGCCTGTGTGGGCAAGGTTTTTTTGCATCACATCAATCTGCGGTCGCGTGACCGCTCAACGCCGGCGGCGCGAGCCGAGCAGCAGCAACGCTGCGAGCGGCGCCGCGGCGCCCGGCGCGGGGATCGTGCCGCCGATGTCGGGCGTGATCATCGCGGGCGCCTTGGCGGATCCGCCGTTGTCGAGGCCGCGGAAGCGGATTACGAAGTTCTGCTCGGCGGGGCCGTCGAAGAAGTTGGAGGCCTGGAGCGACTCCGCCTGCGCGCTGAGCACGCTGAACACGAAGATCCCGGTGTCGCCCACGCCGATGCCGCCCGCGGGGTTGCCGCCGCCCTGCCAGTTGCCGCCGAGCGCGGCGCCGGCGAGGAACGAGTGTCCGAAGGGCATCGTGTTGACGTTGGTCATGCCCTGAAACGCGGCGTGCGTGGAGGACGTGAGCGTGGCGCTGACGCCGTCGACGCCCGAGTTAAATGCGAGGCCGGTGATCGTGCCGCCCACGCTGGGCGTGGTGTTGGTGAGCGTGATGACGAGCGATCCGGCATTGCCGCCGGTGTGCGTGTACCCGGCCGTGCCGGTGAAGGCCACGCCCTGGTCGCCATCGATGGCGGAGCCGAGTTGTGAGAACCCGATAACGCCCGCGGAGGCGGCGCCGGCGGAGAACGCGAGTATGGCGGCGGTGGCGGTGAGGTGCATCATGTTTCATTCCTTCCCTGGGCGACGTCCGGATGTGTCGCGGGCACAGCCCTCGACACCGGACGCGGCTTGTTGCTGCTCTGTACTCCTTGAAGTGTCAGATTCAGCGTCGCGGAAGCAAGCGAAAAAAACAGGGAATTCCGCGGTGCGCGTTCTCGGACGCGGCCATCGCCGACGGCGATGGCGCACCGCGCAGCCTGCATCAGGAGCAGCGCGAGTTCGGGCGCCGCGTCGATGCGCTGCGCGACGTGAAGCGTTCGAGAAGCGTCAGTGCCCGAAGAGGTTGGTCGTGGCGAACATGCCCTTGGCCTCGAAGTGGGCGAGGGCTTCCTCGACGGACTCGAAGACCTTCGTCGCGGTCTCGGTGATGAAGGGCGAGGGCGACTTGGCGGGGCGCCACACGACGTAGACCTCTTTCGTGTGCTCGAAGGCGTGCTGCAGCTCGCGCTCCACGCCGCTCGAGAGCCCGGGCGAGCCGCCGGGCAGCTCGGGGATGTACGAGACGATCATGTCCGCCTGATCGATGAGCTTGAAGTCGCGCATGTAGATCTGGCCGTCGATGTCGCCGGCGATGTCCAGCACCTCGCGAACCGAGACGCGGATGGGCTTGTCGCCCGCGCGACCGCCGAAGGAGTGCGGCTGCACCTCGATGAAGTCCTTGCTCTCCTTGCTGGCGGCGATGGCGCGTTCGAGCAGCAGTTTCTCGTCCACGTCGCCGGGGTCGAAGGCGACGAAGCGCTCGGCGAGGGCGGCGCGGAAGCCGTCGATCTCCGCCAGCACGTCGGGCATGTCCACCACGTGGCTCATGGGGAATGAGGGGTAGACCTTGCGCATGTCGGGGCGGCAGATGAGGCGGAAGAGCGTGGGGATGTTGTCCTGCTGGCGCCCGCGGCTGACGATGTAGAACGGCTTGTTGCACGCCTGCGCCATGAGTTCGGTGGCGAGGATCTCCTCCTCGCGCCACACCATGCAGTCCTTGAGCGAGGCGTCGATGACGTGCTCGGCGTGCAGGCGGTGGTGGACGACCTCGATGTTGTCCACGAGGCAGATGAAGAGGTCGGGCTCGAAGCCGCGGATCTGGTCGAAGTCGAACGCGCTGAACAGGCCGTGGCGCCAGCGGAAGGTGGCGTGGGAGTTCACCATCACGTTCTCGCGCCCCTTGGAGGAGGCGATCACGTCACGGAAGACGGCCCGGCGCAGCGACTGCAGCCGCGAGAGCGGCAGGTCGAGGATGCGCCCGGGGCGGACGTCCGGCGCCTCGGCGTACATCATGTCGCCGACGTGGTGGACGTCCACCGTCTCGCCCTGCTGGCCGGCGAACTCGCGCACGGCGTTGAGGTAGGGCTTCTTGTCCATGCCGACCTGGCCGGTGACGATCGCGCGCATCGCGAACTCCTCGCGTGAGACCTTGGGGAACCGAATATCCGTCGCCGAGGGACGCCCGACCCTCGGGGCGGAGAGTATACGGGCCGCGGCGTCCGTCCCGCGCCGGCGGACGCCCTCACCAAATCTTCGCGCGGCGGCGTGCCCCCGGAGACGCGCGCCAATGCGGGTTCCGCGCGGGCCTTTACTTCGTTATTTGGCGAACTATGCTGTATGTGCCATGCCCCCCGACCCCGTCGCCATCGCCAAGGCCCTCGCCGACGACAGCCGCGTCCGCCTCCTGCTCGCGCTCCGCGGCGGCGAGGTCTGCGTCTGCCAGCTCATCGAGCTCATTGCCCTGGCGCCCTCCACCGTCTCCAAACACCTCTCCATCCTGCGCAGCGCGGGGCTGATCGACGCCCGCAAGGACGGGCGCTGGATGCACTACCGGCTGGCCGGCGACGACGCCCCTCGCCCCGTCCGCCAGGCGCTGGCCTGGATCACCGAGTCCATGGCGAAAGACGACCGCACCGTGGAGGACGCGAAGCGCCTCCGCGCCATCCTCAAGATCGACCCGGAGGCGTTATGCCGCACGCAACGAGAAAACTCAGGGTGCTGTTCCTCTGCACCGGCAACTCCTGTCGCAGTCAGATGGCGGAAGGCTGGGCGCGGGCGCTCAAAGACGACGTGATCGAGGCGCACAGCGCCGGCGTCTCGCCGCACGGCCTCAACCCGCTCGCGGTGCGCGCCATGGCGGAGGCGGGCGTGGACATCTCGTCCCACACCTCCAAGACGCCCGACGACCTCGGCTCGGACCCCTTCGACGTCGTCGTCACCGTGTGCGCCAACGCGCACGAATCGTGCCCCGTCTTCCCCGGCGATGCGCGCATCGTGCATGTCGGCTTCGACGACCCGCCCCTCCTCGCCAAAGACGCGGCCAACGACGAAGAAGCCATGCCCCACTACCGGCGCGTCCGCGACGAGATCCGCGCCTACATCGAAACACTGCCCGACGCGCTCTCCCGGCGCGCCGAGGCCCACTGAACCAACCCCCCGCACTCACGCCCACCGAAAGGCCAAACCATGAACACCCCCACTCCCGTTCCCCACGACGCCCACGCCACCCGCGACAAGGTGCGCGAGGGCTACGCCACGATCGCGAAGGCCGGCTCCTGGAACGACGCACAGTCCCAGCGCGCCGACGAGGCGCAGGGCTCGTGCTGTGCGCCCGGCGGCGGCTGCTGCGGCGTCTCCACCATGAGCGCCGACGACCTGGCGCAGCGCATCGGGTACGACGCCGCCCAGCTCGCGGCGATCCCCGCCGAGGCGAACATGGGCCTCTCCTGCGGCAACCCCGGCGCCATCGCGGCGCTGCGCGAGGGCGAGGAAGTGCTGGACCTCGGCTGCGGCGGCGGCTTCGACGCCTTCCTCTGCGGGCCGAAGGTCGGCGCGTCGGGGCGCGTGATCGGCGTGGACATGACGCCCGACATGCTCGCCAAGGCCCGGCGCGGGCTGGAGCACTACACGCGGACCTCGGGCCTCGAGAACGTCGAGTTCCGGCTGGGCGAGATCGAGCACCTGCCCGTGGCGGACGCGAGCGTGGATGTGGTGATCTCCAACTGCGTCATCAACCTCTCGCCCGACAAGGCGCGGGTGTGGCGCGAGGTCGCGCGCGTGCTCAAGGTGGGTGGACGTGTTGCGGTCTCGGACCTCGTGCTGCTGCGCCCGCTGCCCGAGGCGGTGGCGTCGCGGCTCGATGCGCTCATCGGCTGCATCGCGGGCGCGTCGCTGGTGGACGACATGCGGGCGATGATGGAGGCCGCGGGGCTGACGGACATCACGCTCACGCCCAAGCCCGGCTACGTCGGCGCGCTCGCCGGCTCCGGCGACCCGCTCTACGCCGAGATCGCGGCCCTGCTGCCCGGGGGCACGACCGCAGATGACTTCATCACCAGCATGGACATCGCGGCCCGCAAGCCGGCGTGACAATCCCGCCTTCCTGCCTCCAGGTGGGGCTGCTCGCCGAGCCGCCCTCTTGGTCCGCACCCCATCATTCTGACCACCAACCGTCTCACCAGGCGCCCCCGGGTGGCCGACGGGCTGTGCTATCCTCTGCCCCCCACCATTTACCCCCGACCACCGCTCCGGAGTCCAGAATCATATGGCGATCCTCGTCGACGCGAACACCAAGGTCATCTGCCAAGGGATCACCGGCTCCTTCGGCGCGCTGCACACCAAGGGCTGCCACAACTACGGCACGAAGATGGTCGGCGGCGTCACCCCCGGCAAGGGCGGCACGAAGGACGCCAACGGCCTGCCCATCTTCGACACCGTCCAGAGCGCGGTGGACGCCACCGGCGCCGACGCCACCATGATCTTCGTCCCCCCGCCCTTCGCGGGCGACGCCATCCTCGAGGCCGCGGCGGCGGGCGTGCGCGTGATCTGCGCCATCACCGAGGGCGTGCCGGTGCAGGACATGGTCCGCGTGCGGGCGCTGCTCGACGAGATGAACGCGGGCCGTGCGCCGGGCGAGGGCATCACGCTCATCGGCCCCAACTGCCCCGGCGTCATCACGCCCGGCCCCAAGACGGGCTCGGGCGAGTCGGGGAAGGACCCGTACACCAATAAAGGCTGCAAGATCGGCATCATGCCCGGCTACATCCACACGCACGTGAGCGAGGCCAAGACGGGCAAGAGCGTGGGCATCGTCTCGCGCTCGGGCACGCTCACCTACGAGGCGGTGTGGCAGACCTCCAACCTCGGGCTGGCGCAGTCCACGTGCGTGGGCATCGGCGGCGACCCGGTGCGCGGCATGAACCACATCGACTGCCTGCGCGCGTTCCAGGACGACCCCGCGACGGACGCGATCCTGATGATCGGCGAGATCGGCGGGACGGACGAAGAGGAGGCCGCGGCCTTCGCCAAGGCGTACGTGAAGAAGCCCATCGCCGCGTTCATCGCGGGGCGCACCGCGCCCCCCGGCAAGCGGATGGGGCACGCGGGGGCGATCATCTCCGGTGGCGAGGGCGGCGCGGACGGCAAGATCGAGGCGCTCCGCGGCGCTGGCGTGGAGATCGCCGAGACGCCCTCGCACATGGGCGAGGCCGTGGCGCGGGCGATGGGGCTGACGGTCGGGGCGTGATCGGACGATCTGCGCTCGCTGGCTCCGCTCGAATCGAGAAAATATCGGCGTCTCCCCGATTTCTGGGTCGCGGCGTTGATTTTTAGGCTGTGATTTCCGTTTTTCCCGGTAGACGCGCTCCCCATCGGTGGTATGTTGAGCCTGTGTGGGGGAACTGAGAGGGCGACAACTCCGTCGTCCCGACTACGCGGAGTTCCCCCCCTGATCCCTGGGGGCCAAGGAGACCATCCTGATGCGTCGAACCGCACCCACCGCTTTGTCGGTCGTCCTGTTGGCATGCGCCGGCGGGGCCTTCGGCCAAGCCGATTTCACAGACATCCACGCCCAATCACTGGACGCCTTCCGGATCGCCCATCCGGGTGCGGGTCTCTACGAGCGCAACGAGCGCATCACCAGCGTGTACGGCCCGGCGTTCTCGCACGGCGAGACCGCGCAACAGAGCGTCGACACCTTCCTCGCGCAGCACGTCGCGATGCTCGGGGCCACACGCGCCGAGCTGCGGCAGATCTCGCTCGAAGGCCCCGATCGCGCCCCCGCGGCGCAGCCGGTGATGTACGACCGCGAGACGGGCACGTACAAGTTCAGCCTCTTCACCTACGAGCAGCACCTTGAGGGCGTGCCCGTGGCGGGCGGCGTGCTCAAGCTGCTGGTGCGCAACGAGCCCGGCTTCCCGCTGGTGCTGGCGCGCTCCGACGTGCGCACGCTCGGCGATTTCGCGATCGATCGCGCCGTGCGGGCCGAGCCCCAGACGGCGCAGGCGCTGCTGGTGGCCCAGACGTTCCACCCCGCGCTGCGCGAGTTCACCGAGCCCGAGCTGGCGATCTGGGCGGGCACGGAGGAGCACCCCGTGCGGCCGCGTCTGGCGGTGACGTTCGTCGGTGAGAGCCCCGACATCCGCGTGCCGGGCTACGAGATCTGGCGCTTCTACATCGACGCCGCCACCGGCGAGATCCTCCATCAGGAAGACCTCAAGCATCACAACGACATCCCAGGCGTCGTGACCGGTCGCGCCACGACGGGCGACGGCGCCGACGTCTGCGGCGGGGTGCAGCCCGTGGGCATGCCCTACGCGCTGGTCACCTCGAGCGCTGGCCCGTCCACGTTCGCCGACGCCGACGGCAACTTCCTGCTCGCGAACCCGGGCGGCGGCACGGTGACGGTGTCCTCGCAGCCGCGTGGGCAGTGGTTCCGCGTCTTCAACCAGCAGCAGGCGACCACCAACCTCTCGACGAGCACGAGCGGCGGCCCGGTGACCTTCGAGCACAACGCCTCGAACGCCCAGTTCACCCGCGCCGAAGTGAACGCCTACGTTCACTCCAACATCGTTCGCGACTTCACGCTGGAGTACAACCCCTCGTTCCCCACCATCAGCACGCAGCAGGAGTTCACGGTCAACGTGAACATCTCCAACTCGTGCAACGCCTTCTATAACGGCTCGTCGATCAACTTCTACGTCTCGGGCGGCGGCTGCGCCAACACCGCGTTCTCCAGCGTGGTCTACCACGAGTACGGCCACCATCTCGTGAACCGCGCCGGCAGCGGGCAGGGTCAGTACGGCGAGGGCTTCGGCGACACCGTCGGCATGCTCATCCAGGACAACCCCATCCTCGGCATCGGCTTCCAGAACAACTGCGGCGCCGGCATCCGCAGCGCCGTGAACAACATCCAGTACCCGTGCTCCGGCGGCATCCACTTCTGCGGCCAGCTCCTCTCGGGCTCCATCTGGGACGTCCGCAACGCGCTGCTCGCCACCAACCCCACCGACTACCTCGACATCGTCTCCAACCTCGCCATCAACAGCGTGCTCCTGCACACCGGCACCCTGATCGCTCCGGACATCACCATCGCGTTCCTCACGCTCGACGACGACGACGCCGACATCACCAACGGCACGCCGCACTACCAGCAGATCAACGCGGGCTTCAGCGCCCACAACATGCCGGCGCCGCCGATCCTGGCGCTGCGCTACGAGTTCATCGACGGCGTGCCCGACAGCGTGAACCCCGCCGGCGACGAGGTGACCGTCAAGATCGTCGCCAACAGCGGCTTCCAGACACAGCCCGGCGCCGCCCAGATCTTCATCGACGTCGACGGCGACGGCTCCTTCAGCCCCTTCTCGATGCAGCTCGTCTCCTCCGACTCCTCCGGCGACACCTACCTCGCGCCCTTCCCCGCGACCGACTGCGGCGAATCGGTGAACTTCTACTTCAGCGCTCAGGACAGCATGGGCGTGGTCGTCACCAGCCCCTCCAACGCGCCCGGCAGCGCCTTCACCGCGCTCAGCGCGACCTCCATCGACAGCGTGCTCGAGGACGACTTCGAGACCGACCTCGGCTGGACCGTGTGGTCCGACGTCACCGACGGCGAGTGGGAGCGCGGCGTGCCCGTCGGCGGCGGGCTGCGCGGCGATCCGCCCACCGATTACGACGGCTCCGGTCAGTGCTACCTCACCGGCAACCGCCCCGGCGACTCTGACGTCGACAACGGCTCCACCATCCTCACCTCGCCCGTCATGGACGCCAGCGGCGGCGAGGCGTACATCTCCTACGCCCGTTGGTACTCGAACAACTTCGGCGCCAACCCCAACACCGACATCTTCGTCGTCGAGCTCTCCAACAACAACGGCGCCTCGTGGGTGAACCTCGAGACCGTCGGCCCCGCGGGGCCCGAGTCCAACGGCGGCTGGTACTACGTGACCTACCGCATCTCGGACTTCATCGAGCCCACGAGCACGATGCGCGTGCGGTTCATCGCCTCCGACCTCGGCCCGCAGGCCGTCGTCGAGGCCGCGGTCGACGCCGTGTCGGTGCGCACCGCAGCGTGCGACACCTGCCCCGGCGACGCCAACGGCGACGGGGTCGTGGACTTCGCCGACCTCTCGATCGTGCTGGGCGCGTTCGGCGACACCGGCGTCGGCATCCCCGGCGATCTCGACGGCGACGGCGCCGTCAACTTCGGAGACCTGGCGATCGTGCTGGGCGCCTTCGGTCAGTCCTGCTTCTAAACCGGCGGCTCACCGCTGGAAACACAAACCAACCCCGCCGGCGCAGAGATGCGTCGGCGGGGTTTTTGTATCGCGGCGTGCGTGTGTCGCGGCGTCGGCGGGGCCGTGTTCAGCGCCCCGAGCCGAACGCGCCGAGGACGATCGAAAGGTCGGCGAAATCCACCACACCGTCGCCGTTGAGGTCGCCCTTGAGGCCGGGGCCTGTGAGCCCGAACTCGCCCAGCACGATCGCGAGGTCGTCGAAGTCCACGACGCCGTCGCCGTTGACGTCGCCGGGGATGGCCGGCGCCACGACAAGGAACTGGCGCATCATCTCGTGGTCTTCGTGTTCGAGGATGTGGCAGTGGTACGGGAACAGGCCGGTGAAACCGGTGAACCGCGCGATGACGCGTGTGATCTCGCTCGGCGGCGCGTTGACCGTGTCCTTCCACCCCATCTCGTTCGCCGCGGGCGGGACGCGCGGCCCGGTTGGCTGGCCGGTGACCGGGTCGAAGGGCTGTCGGTCGAGCACCTGGAATGCGACAAGGTGCATGTGCATAGGGTGACTGACGCCGGATCGGTTCACCCACGCCCAGATCTCCGTCGTGTTGAGCACGGGATACTCGGTGACGTCGTCCCAATGCAGACTGTTGATCGTCCACAAGCCGTCATGATGATCGGGGCAATGCGTGTTGGCGATCTGCCTGAGTTCGAAATCACGTTGCAGCAGCGCCTCAGACTCGGGGATTCGCGGCACTTCGGCGAGCGACGACGGCAGCGGATCGGTGTGACCCACCGCCGCCCCGACGATGAACTTCATCACGTTCGGCACGACGCCGACACCCGCGAACCCTGGGTAGGGCGCGGGCGCGCTGTTGGTGAGTATGATCTCTGTTCCCGGCGCGTAGGAGGCGAAATCGATGACGATGTCGGCACGCTCGCCGGGTGTGAGCGTGAGTTCTGTCATGGGCACGGGAGACTCGAGCAGACCGAGGTCGCTGCCGATCTGCCAGAAAACGGCGCCGTCGGACAGCGAAAGCGTGTACACACGCGAGTTGCTGCCGTTGAGCGCTCGGAATCGATACTTGCCGCGGTTGACGTCAAGGTAGGGCCAGACCTTCCCGTTGACCAGGATCGCGTCGCCGAAGAAGTGATCGTGCCACTCTTCGTGGTACTTGAGGGCGCCGTCCGGGTGGAAGGATCGGTCTTGGATGGCGAGCGGGATCTCGTTGGCGCCTCGTGGGATGTTGAGCGCATCCTCTTCGTCGTCGCGGAGGATGTAAAAACCCGCGAGGCCCATCATCACGTTGAGGCGCGTGATCCCCAGCGCGTGGTCGTGGTACCAGATGGTCGCGGCGGGCTGGTTGTTCGGGTAGACATACACGGGGGATTGATCGCCGGGCGGGAAGGCGTATTCCGGGTAGCCGTCGCTCTCGTGACCGACGTGCCCCCCGTGGAGGTGAACCACCGTGACAGGGACTTCGCCCGTCATGTTCGGCCCGTGCAGGCAGGTGTCGACGGCGAGAACGTGCGCTGTGCGGAGCTCGCCCGTCTCCCAGACGCGGAGGTCGTTGACCCATGCCACGGTGACCTCCTCCCCCCGACGCGCTTCGATCGTGGGGCCGGGGTAGGAACCGGCGTACCCCCAGACGCGGGTCGGCGGCAGGTCTCGGTGAAGCGACTGGAACTGCTCGGTCATGGGGATGACGTAATGCGCCGCGCCGCCGGGCGTGCCCGTGACGGGCTGCGCGACGGCGGGGAGCGGGAGCGGATCAACGAATGGCTCGAGCGCGATCGGGCAGGAGGCCATCGCGCATTCGGAGCCGGCGCCCTGATGCACGCCCATCATGTCCGCGCATTCGCTCGCGGTGGCTTCCACGCAGGACCCGTCTGCGAGACAACACGCGCCGAGCGCACCGGGCGGCAGGTACGTCACGACCAGGACGGGATGGTTCGCGGGCGTGAGGCTGTTGCGGCTGTCGAACCGCTTGCCGTTTGCGCTACTGTTCTCATCGCCGCGGAACACCCACCCGAAGTTCATGGAGGGCATGTTCACCCAGCCCTGCACGTCGGCGACGAGCGCGGGCGTGCTCCACGTGTAAAACGTGCCGGAAGCCATGACCATCACACCGGCGCTGCTCGACGACACGTAGTCGCCCCCCGAGGCGGACCAGAACACGTTCGGGTAAAAGCGGTGGAGCCACGTGGCGTCGCCGGTTGTCGCCGCGGCGCCGGCTCCCTCATTCCCCGTCGCCTGCGACGTGCCCTCGCCCCAGTCGGCGAGCAGCCGGTGCAACATGACGTTGATAGGCATGCCGGACGACTGATTGCAATACAACCGCACGCCAGCGGAGAGCACCGTCGAACCGGGCGGGATGGCGCTGAGATCAAAGCTCACGACCGCTCTTCGGCGGGCGCCGCTGTTCTGATTGCCCGTGTAGAGATGCCGCCCCAACGCGTTGCTGATCGATCCATCGACCGTCTCGTACAGGATGTTGTCCTTGTCGGCGACGACCGCGACCATGACGGGTTGCGCCTCGCAGGGGTTCGGCGAGCACGACGTCCCGACGCCTTGAAACACACCCTGCTGCGCGAGGCACTGGCTCTCGGTGAGGAGATCGCAATCGCCGTTGTCGAGGCAGCACGCCCCGACCCCTACGGGGAGCACGGTGACCGTGCCGGCCATGCCGCCCGCCGTCCCGTGCCGTTGTCGAAGCCGTGCGGGATGCAGTAATACCACCACGTGCCGACGTTCGTGAACGTGTGCTCGAACGTCTGGTTGCTCGAATTGATGTTGCTGTTCCACTGCTCCAGACTGCCGGAGACGGACGTTGTCGTGTGATTGCCTTGGATCCACACCCAGCGCACGGTGTCCCCCATCGAGATCACCGGGTCCGCGACGGGCTGCCCCGGCGGGTTCATGCTGAACTCGTTATTGAAGACGTAGACCTCGACGGTGGCAGCGCGGGCCGAGAACGCGGCGATCACGGCCGCGAGAACAACAACGAAAGCGCGACACATCGATAATCTCCCTTCACGCGGATGCGTGACGCCGATAACACCGCGTTGCGCGACGCATGTATGCACGGATTATCCAGTTCAGACTCCATTCAATGTACCGAGGCGCCGAACGCACGCTACAGGGAGACTTCCCCGAATTTTGCCCTATCGGGCCGCTCCGCTCACGACGGCCCCGCAGGTACGACCACACGACCAGAGGCCAAGGTCAGGTCGCCGCGCTCACGACGCGCAACGCCCCAGCCTCCACGGTCAGCCGCACGGGGATGCTCGGCGCGATGGGCGAGCCGACCTCGCCGTCGCACTGCGTGGGAGCGGGGTGGTCAAAGGCGGAGACTTCCACCTCGCGCCCCGTGCATCGGACGACCGAACGCCGTCGCGCACGCAGCCGCAGGCGCGAGCACACCACGAACGCCGCCGCGCTGAGGCCGCTCCTCGCGGGCACGAAGACGACGTCGAGGAGACCGTCGTCGATGCGCGCGTCCGGGGCGGGGTCGATGCGAACGGCGTACTGGCGCGAGTTCGCCACAACCAGCCACCCGTGCGTCTCGTTTACGATCCGCTCACCGTCGACCGTCACGCTCAGCCGCGGGAGCGTGGGGGCGAGCGTCTCGGCGATGATCGGACGGACGTAGGAGAGATGGCGGATGGCGCCGGCGCGGTTCGCAGCGACGCGGGAGACGACGGCCGCGTCCGGCCCGACGCTGAGCATCACCGCGAAGGGCTCGCCGTCGCGCAGGGCGACGTCGACGCGCCGCTCCTTCCCCCGAGCGACGTCCTCGACGATGCGCTCGACGCACGCCGTCCAGCCGAACTCGCGCGCGAATAGGTTCTCCGTGCCGCAGGGCACGACGCGCACGGGGGCGTCGGCGTCGAGAATTGTGCCGAGAGAATGATGGAGCGTTCCGTCTCCCCCGACCACGACGATCGCGTCCTGTGCGCCGGGTTCGAGCGTGGGGTCGTCGTGCACGTCGAGTGTTTCGACCGCGACGCCGTGCGAGCGCAGGGCGCGGGTGATCGCGTCAGCCACACCCGCTGCGCGCCCGCGTCCGGAGGCGGAATTGAGGAGGAGGACGATGCGCTCGCGCTTCGGTTCTCCGGGTTCGCTCATACGCCAGCCGCCTCGCGCGACTCGTTCAGGATGCGCCGCAGCACGCTGTGCAGGATCCCGCCGTGGCGGTAGTACTCCACCTCCACCGGCGTGTCGATGCGGCAGCGGGCGTTGAACTCGATCGACGACCCCTTGTCGGGCCCGTGTGTCTTGGTCGCGCGCACGTGCACCATGCCGCGGGGCTCGA
>RECZ01000174.1 GCA_007693765.1 Phycisphaerales bacterium
GTGCCACTGCTGACCCGAAGGGCAGCAGTGGTTGCGTGTTCGTTGCACAAGTTGCGTGCGGCACGCCGGCCGCTGAGCGGTCAGGCGTGGCTCCTCACCCGCTTGGTGCGAGGGAGAAGAAGAGGTGGGGGAGGACACGGGCGGGACGCCCGTGCCACTCGGTGGGGTAGGGAAGAGCCTGGTAGGGAAGAGGGTGGCTGGCCGCCGCCCTCGCGCCCGTGGGGGGAGGGGGATGGGGGGAGAACTTTTTTGTGGGGTTGGGGTATCAGGGGGTATGGCGTGGGCCGGCGTGGGGAATCGTCGGGCACGCCGCGGGATACGCCATGCACTTTGAAAGGAGCGAATCGATGAATTTTCGCAGGGGGGTGTCTGTCTGGTCGGCGGCCGCGTTGCTGGCCGGGGCGGGGGTGTTGTGGGCGGGGCCGGCGTGGGCCGGGGAGCGTGAGGTTTCGCCGGAGGCGGAGCGGGCGATCGAGCACGCGGAGTCGTTGAGCGCCGCCTTCCGGCACGCCGCGGCGGTTATCCGGCCCTCGGTGGTGCAGATCCGCTCCTCGCGGACGGTGCAGGTGCGCCAGCGGAGCCCGTTCCCGTTCGAGGGTTTCCCTTTCGGCGACCCGTTCGGGCAGACGCCGCAGCGCGAGCAGCGGCAGTCGGGGATGGGCTCGGGCGTGGTGACGCACGCGGACGGGTACATCGTGACCAACAACCACGTGATCGACGGCGCGGACGAATTGGTGGTGGTGTTCGAGGACGGCACTGAGGCCGCGGCGACGGTGGTGGGCGCCGACCCGCAGACGGACATCGCGGTGATCCGCGTCGATCCGGAGCGGGCGTCGTACGCGCTGGTTCCGGCGCGCATCGGCGATTCGGATCGGATGCTCGTCGGCGACTGGGTGCTGGCGGTGGGTTCGCCGCTGGGGCTGGAGCAGTCGGTGACGGCGGGGATCATCAGCGCCACCGGTCGGCAGACGCGGATCCTCGGGCAGAGCGGGCTGGAGTCGTTCATCCAGACGGACGCGGCGATCAACCGGGGAAACTCGGGCGGGCCGATGGTGAACATGCGCGGCGAGGTGATCGGCATCAACACGGCGATCATGACGACGGGCGCGGGCGGGGGGAACGTGGGCATCGGGTTCGCGATCCCCACGTCGCTCTTCGGGCACGTGGTGGCGCAGTTGATCGATGAGGGTCGCGTGACGCGCGGGTTCATCGGGGTGCGCATCAGCGACCTGACGCCGGACGCCGCGTCGCTGCTGGGTTTGAGCGACCGCACGCTGCGCGGGGCGCTGGTGGTGGACGTGGAGCCGGGCTCGCCGGCGGAGAGCGCGGGCGTGCTGCAGAACGACGTGATCGTCGCGGTCGGGGGCGAGAAGGTGCGCGATGTGGGCGAGCTGCGGCTGGCGTTGGCGCGGATCCGTCCGGGCGAGCAGGCGCTGCTCGAGGTGGTGCGCGAGGGCGAGCGGGTGGGGCTGGAGGTCGTGGTGGGCGACCCGGAATCGGAGCACCCGGCGCTGCGGCGCGTGGGCCTGGCGCTCTCGGACATCGACGCCGAGACGGCGCGTCGGTTGAATCTCCGCCAGAACTGGGGGGCGCAGGTGACGCACGTGCGAGCGGGCGGCGCGGCGGATCAGGCAGGAATTGCGCAGGGAGACATCATTCTGGGAATCAACAATTTACGTGTCCGCGACGCGGCTTCGCTGGCGTCGTTCCTCGAGCGGGCCCGCCCCGGTATGGCGCTGCAGATCGATGTGATGCGGGGCGATCGGGGCATGGAGCGCAAAGTTTTGAGGGTTCCGGACACGGACGGACGATGATCCCATAAGATTAGAACCGATCTCTCTCTCTCCTCCAGCGGGGCGCCGTCCAACGATGGCGCCCTGCTTTTCTTTTGCGTAGCGCGCGCACCGACAGCGCGCGGCTGCGCGTCGGCGTGTGCGGGGGTTGGTTCGCGGGGCGCGCCGGGGTCAGCGTTGCGGGTGGAGGAGGAGCCAGCGGCCCGCGAATCCGTCGTCGGTGGGGCGCACCTCGGCGGCGGTGTCGCCGAGGTGGCGGACGATGTCTTCGGCGGGCGGGAAGAGTTCGAGGCTCTTGGGCTGGCTCTCGCGCATGCTGCGGAGGATGCGGTCGTAGGTCTCCGGGTCCATCTCGCGCTCGAAGCCCATGGCGCGGATGCGTTCGAGGAAGACGCTGTCCATGTTGGCGGCGACCCACGCGGCGTACTCGACGGCGGTGCGCGTATCGCTGTACGTGAAGAACGTGCCCTCGCGCCCGAGGCTGCGCACGGCGCGCGTGAAGCGCTCTTCAGCGCCGAGCGTCGGCACGTCGGCCGCGCCGGCCTGCCGCATGGCGGACTCGACGGAGGGCGTATCGCCGATAAAAACGTGCCCGAAGCCGATGCCGACGGTGACGGGCGGGAACTCCGCTTCCCAGATCTGGTTGCCCTGGAAGTCGCGCGGGGCGAGGCCGATGAGTTGACCGAGCATGCCCAGCGCGTGGATGAAGGTTTGCGGCTCGTTGGTGGGGATGGCGTAGAACGCGCGCTTGCTGTCGGCGCTGAAGGGGCGCTCGACGCGCTCGACGGTCATGAGCTCGCCGCCGAGCGCGCCGAGCAGCGGCTCGGCCTGTTGCAGCACGAACTCGAGCTGGCCCATCATCTCGTCGCGCTCGTCCTCGGGCATAGCCATGACGACCTCGCGGACGATCCGCGGGATCGCGGGGAAGTCGATGCGCATGAGGCTGACGCCGGTGGCGTCGGGTCCGACGAAGGCGGGGAGCGTGAAGGGGCGTGCGGGCACGTCGAGGAGCGAGAGGGCGCCGCGTTTGGTGGGCACGAGGGCGGCGTAGGAGAGCTCCGCGGCGGCGTCGGGCGTGTCGAGGCGGAGGCCGGCGCTGGCGGCGAGGAGTTCGTTGAGGCCCAGGGCGTCCATCATGGGCCCGAGGCTGTCGGTGAGCATCCAGAGGCCGGGGATGGCGCTGTAGAGGATGTTGCCGACCGCGTCGTCGTCGAAGCCCTGCATGGCTTCGCGTGAGGCGCGGAGCAGAAAGGCGGCGTGGGCGGATGCGCCGGCGGGGAGTTGGGCGAGCGCGCGGGTGTAGTCCTCGTTGTCGCGGAGCGTGGGGCCGGCGTCGACGCCTTCGAGGCGGTCGATGGCGTCGTGGAGGCGCATGGCGCTGGTGCAGACGATCATGGCGCCGCCGACGCGGGCGATGTGGAAGGCTTTGGGCAGGTCGCGCTCGACGAGCGTGGGTTTGCGCTCCCACCACGGGGTGTCGTCGTCCTCTTCGCGCCCGGCCATCTCGTCGAGGCGCTCGTAGTCGGGGCGGATCGTGGTGATCTCGACGCCGGCGTGCTCGCTGGGCGTGCGCTCGAGGGCGCGGCGTGCGGCGGCGCGCTCGATGGCGTCGTCGATGGCCTCCCACGCTTCGTCGGCGTTCGCGTCGTCGGCGTAGTCGGCGACGAAGAGGAAGTGCGCGACGAAGGGCTCATCGGCGTTGGGGCGGTCGGGCTCATCGAGGAAGTAGGCGAAGCCGAGGGCGCCGCCGGGGAGGGGCACGTCGTCGGTGTCGAGGAACTCGGCGAGCACGTCGTTGATGTCGCTCGTGTCGATCGCGGACTCCTTGACGGTGGCGATGACGAACGCGCGGACGCGCTCGTTCTTCCACAGGTCGTGGAGCGTGGTGCGCTCGAAGGCGGCGCGGGCGCCGGCGACGCTGTCGACGCCGGCGGCGAAGAGCGTGTGGCGCGGTGCGAGCTCGGCGATGGTGGCGCCGGCGTGGGCGGCGCACGCCGTGGCGAGTCCGGCGGCGAGGGCGAGGAGGGACTTTGCGATGTTCATTGGTTCCTCGTTTCACTCGCGTCGTCGAGGATCGGGTGCACGCCGAACTCGGTCCGCGGCGGGGGGTCGTTGTACTGGTGGCCGCTGTTGGGGTTGTTCTTGTCGTACGCGAAGGCGTCGCGGTTGTTGATGAAGTCGCGGACGTACCGCGCGGGGATGGCGAAGCCGAGACCCTCGCCGAAGGGGATCTTCATGTTGGTGACGCCGATGACCTCGCCGGCGTCGTTGAAGAGCGGGCCGCCGGAGTTGCCGGGGTTGATCTGCGTGGTGGTCTGGATGTAGGTCATGCCCTCGAAGGAGCGGAGGGTGGTGGCGATGACGCCGCGGCTGAGGGTGCGCTCGAGGCCGAGGGGCGAGCCGATGGCGAAGACGTTCTGCCCGGCGTCGAGGCGGTCGTCGGCCTGGATGTAGACGGATCGGAAGGGCCTGTCGTTTGGGTCCTTGAGGCGGATGAGGGCGAGGTCGAGGTGGTTGTTGACGGCGAGGATCTCGACGTCCTCGATGATGCGTCGGCGGAAGTCGGTCTCGCCCTGCTCGTAGACGGTGGCGCGGACGCGCCGCTCGCCCTGGATGACGTGGGCGTTGGTGATGGCGTAGCCCTCGGGGTCGATGATGAAGCCGGAGCCGAGGCCGGAGGGTGTGGAGACCATGATGACGGCCTCGCCGAAGCGCTTGGCCTGTTCGGGGGGCGTGCGCTCGGGCAGGCCGCGGGCTGTTCGGAAGAGCGTGGAGCGTCGGGCGTCGGCGGCGGGCTCGTCGTCGGGGGTGGCGCGGGCGATGGATTCGATCTCGGTGCGCGGGGCCCGCATGACGTCGAAGCCGAGGTCGAGCCACACGGCGTCGGCGGTCTCTTTGAGGATGGGCGCGACGACGGTTCGTCCGTCGCGGAAGGTGATGGTGTCGCCGACGGTCTCCGCGTGGGCGACGGAGGCGGCGGAGCACGCGAGGGTGAGTGCGAGGATGGCGCCGAGCGTGATGCGCATCTGTGGGCTCCGTGTCTGAAGGGGCCGGTCCTGCGGGCGCGCCTGTCGGGCGAACCCGGCGGGGGCGTGGGGGTACAGTATTCCGACGTCGGCGGGCGGACGCCAGTTCGCCACGCCGAGAAAACCCCCGCACTCGCGCCGGAGCCCGTGTATGCCGCATCGATCTGTCGTGACTCTCCCGGCGCTGCTCGCCGCGGCCGCCTCGTCGTTGATGATGACGGGCGTGGCCCCGGGCGCGGAGCCCGAGGCCGGTCTGGGGCGGTATTTCGGGTTCGAGCCGCCGCGGATCGTGGTGGTGGACCCCGACTGCGGCCCGGTGATCGTGGCGGACTTCAACGGCAACGGCCTGAACGATTTCGCGATCGTGAACAACCGCAAGAGCCGCATCGAGGTGCACCTGCAGCGGGCGGAGCCGCTCGACGACGACGCGATGACGCGGGGCACGGGCGTGAACGACCTGCCGTCGAGCCGCTGGTACGAGCGTCGCGACGTGAGCGTGGCGCACCGCGTCACGGCGTTGCGGGCGCACGACGTCGACGGCGACGGGCTGCTCGACATCGTGTACGCGGGTCAGCCGGCGGAGATCGTGGTGCTGCGGCAATCGGAGAACGGCGATTTCTCCACGCACACGCGCCGGCGGGTGCGCGGGCTCAGCGCCGGGCGCAAGGGTCTGGAGATCGCCGACGTGATGGGCGACAGCGCCCCGGAGGTGCTGGCGATCGTGGAGGGGCGCGTGAACGTGTTCCCGCTTTCCTCCGACGGCACGCTGGGCGAGCCGGTGCAACTGGGCTCGGGCGGTTCGGCGCGGCAGCAACTGGTGGCGTTCTTCGTGGAGGACTACACGGGCAACGGCAGGAACGACATCCTCGGCGTGATCCCGGAGGACCCCGCGCCGCTGCGCCTGTGGCTGCAGCGCTCCGACCCGGCGGACGCCTCGCGCGGCGTCATCGGGCCGGAGTTGCGGTTCGAGTCGCCCGCGCTGCGCGAGACGGACCCGGTGCGCTTCCCCGGGCGTGCGGCGGCGTCGATCGCCGTCATCGAGCGCGCCAGCCGGCGGATGGTGTTCTACGACCTCGCGCAGGAGCCTATCGCCACGGCCACCGCCGCGGGCGCGGAGCGCGAGGTACAGGCGGAGGCCACCGCCTTCCGCGACGGCGACAACAAGGACCGCTCGGTGGTGATCGCCGACATCGACGGCGACGGCACGCTCGACCTGCTGGCGACTGACATGCGCGCCAACAGCCTGGCGCTGTACCGGCAGCGCGAGGGGCTGGGGCTGACGGGGCCGGAGCGCTTCGGCACGTTCCGTGAGCCGCGCAGCCTCGCGGTCGGCGCGTGGGACGAGCCGGATCGGCTGGCGGTGTTCGTGCTCAGCCAGGAGGAGCGCGCGGTGGGCGTGAGCGCGTACGACGCGTCGTCGGGGCGTCTGGGGTTCCCGCGTCCGGTGCCGATCGCGACGAGCGGCGCCTCGCCGGTGGCGATGGCGCACGTCGCGCTGCGCGACGGGCCGGCGCTGGCGGTGGTGGTGCAGAGCCGACGCGACCACACGCTTGAGGTGCACCGCCCGGGCGGCGCCGAGGTGGTGAAGATCGATCTGACGGGGGTGATCCGCCCGCCGCGTTCGATGCTGGCGGCGGACATCGATCACAACGGCTTCACCGACATCATGCTCTTCACGCCCGGCGAGCCCATGGTGATGGTGCGCGGCGTGGACAACCCCGACGGGCACGAGGTGCTGACGGATCGCACCATGCCGCAGTTCGGGCTGGTGCAGGCCGCGGGCCCGGACAACACGGCGCTGCTGGACGTCTCCGGCGACGGGCGCGTCGAGTTGCTGATCGCGGACAAGAACTTCGTGCGCGCGTGCGCGTTCGACGGCGCGAGCGGGTGGCGGGTGATCGAGCAGGTGAACGAGTCGGACGCGACGACGAGCTTCACGGGCCTTGCGGTGCTGGACGACGGCGCCGCGGGCGCTGCGCCGGTGGTGGTGGCGTCGGACCGGGCCAACCGTCGGCTGGTGGTGATGCGCACCGAAGGCGGCGCGTGGCGCATCGCGGACCGGATGCTGCTGAGCGGGTTCGACCCGGGGGCGATCCACGCGGGCGCGTTCTCGGGCGACGGGAAGGCGAACATCCTGTGCCTGAGCGACGACGCGTTCGGCGTGGTGCGGCTCGAGGGCGAGCGCGTGACGCTGACGGAGTTCGAGGCGTGGCGCTCGGACGCGGAGGATCGCCTGGAGCACGAGATCGCGGTCGGCGACCTGAACAGCGACGGGTTCGTCGACGTGGTGGTGCTGGATGCGCGGGAGCAGATGTGCCAGATCTTCACGTTCAGCGCCGCCCGCCGGCTGCACTTCGCGACGGAGTTCAAGGTGTTCCAGAGCATGCTTTTCGGGCGTGGTGAGTCGCGCACGTTCGAGCCCTCGACGGCGATCATCGAGGACCTGACGGGCAACGGCGCCGCGGACCTGCTGCTGCTGGCGCACGACCGGGTGCTGATTTATCCACAGATGGTCACCAGCGAGTAAACGGCGCGGACGCCGGTATTTCGCGACGCCGTGCGCGCAAAGCACGCGATGGATTGTGGTTGCGGCGCTGCGCACGCGGGGGGCGCGGGATTCATCGCTTCCTAGCGCAAACGGCGTTGTGCAGCGCGGTCGGCTCGGTAGTATCCGTCCATCGCGATTGATCGACGCGATTGAAACAGACGAGCGAGAGAGAGGGCATCCGGCGCCGCGAGTTTGATTGAGAGAGCCGGTCTCGGAAGCCCCCTACATCACGATACGTGTTCCCGCGCGGGCGCATGGCGAGATCGGAGGAGATCGCCATGCATCCCGCGTTTTGGAGCGCGCGGTTCGGTGATTCGGGCGCGCGGTGCGCTGGTCAGCGTTTGGCGGCGGGCTTGGCCGGCTTCGCGGGCCGCTTGGCGTCGGGCTTGGGCTCGGGCAGCGGCCCGACGGGCACGGGGAAGGGCTTGCCGGCTTCGAGGCGTTCGCGCACGTTGTCGAGCACGTTCATGAAGTTGATGAACGAGTCGTAGGGGGAGTCGTAGGGGTTGAAGTACTTGTGGACGTCGCCGTCGGCGAAGTACTTGGTGCACATGTAGTAGAAGTGGTCGGAGGTGGTGAGCTTGCGCCAGTCCTGGATGAGGTAGGTGGCGTGCTCGATCTCGGCGGGGTCGCCGGAGGCGAGGGCTTCCTTGAGGCGCTTCTTGATAGGGGCTTCGAGCGAGAAGGCCTCGTCGAGGGCGTGCGTCTGCATGTGGTTGCCGAGCCAGGCGCTGAGGTCGCGCTCGGTGTCGGCCCACGAGACGAGCTCGGGGGCGTGGTACGTGCCCACGGGCTGGAACTGGGCGACGGCCTCGGAGGGGGTGTTGAAGTGGTTGTGGCCGGGGTTGACGTCGAAGATCTTCTCGGGGAGCGCGTCGAGGAACTGGAAGACGCCGGTCTCGGCCCACTGGTGCTCGCCGAAGGTCTCGTAGTCCATGAAGAGGTTGCAGAGGTAGCCGTCGCCGTTGATGTGGTTGACCCACGAGGCGAATTTTTCGGCGCTGAGGGGCCACTCGGACCAGCCGCGGTTGGAGAAGCGGAAGGCGATGTCGTCGGAGAGGCGGTAGTTCTTGAGCAGGAGCGAGAAGGGGGCGCCGTTGCGCCGGTCGCTCACGCGGGGCGGGGCGTAGACGTAGTTGGGCGAGCGGTGGCCCAGGAGGCGGTCGACGCCCTCGCAGAGCATGGCGTCGAAGCGGGGTTTGCCGTCGGCGTCGAGCATGCCCGAGACGTGCTCCGCGACGGCGTCGGAGTAGATGAGCTCGGTGTTGCGGAAGATGCGGGGCGTGACGCCGATGAGGTCGCGGAGGCGCTGGGAGTGCGCGATCACCTGCTCGTCGAACTCGTCGCGCGAGCGGAGGAAGGAGAGGGAGTGGTGGTAGGTCTCGCCCAGGAACTCGCAGCAGCCGGTCGCGGCGAGCTGGCGGTAGAGGTCGAGCACGTCGGGCGCCCACGCTTCGAGCTGGTCGAGCACGACGCCGCTGAGGGAGTAGGAGATGCGGAAGCGCCCCTCGTGGCGGCGCACGAGGTCGAGCATGAGCGCGGTGGCGGGGCGGTAGCACTTGTCCGCGACTTTGCGCAGGATCTCGGCGTTCTTGTCGTCGGCGAAGTAGAACGGGTCGGTGTCGAACACCGTGTACCGGCGCAGGCGGTAGGGCTGGTGGACCTGGAAGTAGAAGACGACGGAGGTCATGCGCTGGGCTCCGGCTGGCCGCGGCGGTCATCGGCGCACGGGGGTGTGCGTCCGGGCATTCATTGTCGGTGATATGGGGGATGAGGCAAGGGGAATCTTCGGATTGGGTGCGTCGATGTTTGAGCGTTGTTTGTGATGGTGTGTTTAGGAAGATGAAGAGGAGGTTGGGGAGGACACGGGCGGGACGCCCGTGCCACTAGGCGGAATAGAGGAGTAGAGGTGGGGAGGGGGAGAGGGGCGTCAGAGGAGGATGAGGCACAGGCACATCCACGCGCCGCCGGCGACGAGGGCGATGGCGGTGTAGCCGACGATGTCGCGGGCCTTGACGCCGGTGATGGCGAGCAGGGGCAGGGCCCAGAAGGGTTGGAGCATGTTGGTCCACTGGTCACCGTAGGCGACGGCCATGACGATCGCGCCGGGGTCGGCGTCGGCGTCCGCGGCGGCCTGGAGGGCGATGGGGGCCTGCACGGCCCACTGGCCGCCCCCGGAGGGGACGAAAAGGTTGACGAGTCCGGCGCTGCAGAACGTCATGACGCGCAGGAGCGGCTCGCTGCCCCCGGCGGCGCCGGCGAACGCGCCGGAGACCGCGGCGCCGAGGCCGGAGCCTCTGATCATGCCCAGGATGCCGGCGTAGAGGGGGAACTGGAGGATGATGCCGGCGCAGCCTCGTGCGCCGTCCTCGATGGCGGCGGCGTAGCGCGAGGCGGAGTTGTGGAGGACGAGGCCGAGGGCGAGGAAGGCGAGGTTGGCGGAGTTGAGGTCGAGAGCGCCGAGGCCGCGCTCGTGGAAGCGGAGCGCGAGCCAGATGAACGCGGGCAGGGCGACGCACCAGACGACGAGCGGGGAGCGGTCGAGGAAGGCGGGGAGGCGGCCGGGGGGGTCGGAGGGGGGGGAGAAGGGCACTTGGCAATAGGCATCAGGCACTGGGGAAGAAGAAGGCATCGAGGCATCGAGGGATTGGGGCATCGAGGGGGGAGAAGAGGAAGAGGAGGTTGGGGAGGACACGGGCGGGACGCCCGTGCCACTAGGTGG
>RECZ01000059.1 GCA_007693765.1 Phycisphaerales bacterium
GTGGTGTGGGGCACTGGTGGGGGTCAGCCCATTTTGGACTTTTTGATCTGAGCGTTGCGCTGCGCGATGTACGCGGCGAGGGGGGGGCCGAGCCAGTCGTGGGTGCTGACGAGTTGGTAGTCGAACCCGAACGAGCGCGCCACTTTCTTGATCTTGGCGCAGTGGCTCTCGAAGGCTTCGAGGTAGGCCTTGCGGATGCTGCGCGGGTCGAGGCGCAGGCGCGGCTCGCCTTCGAGGCCGACGAAGGGGGCGGTCTCGCGGAGGTCGAAGGTGCGCTCCTGCTCGTCGACGATCTGGAAGAGGATCGCGTCGTGGCGCTTGTGGCGCGCGCGGGCGAGCGCGGTGCGGACTTCTTCGGGGTCGACGTAGAAGTCGCTGATGATGACGAGGAGGCAGCGGTTGGTGAGTTTCGCGAGCACCTGATCGGTGACGCGGGCGAAGTCGGTGGGTTGGTCGACGGGGTGGGTGGAGAGCGCGCCGACGATCTGGCGCCACTGCTGCTGGGCGCTGGAGCGTTTGACCATCGCGTAGAGGCGGTCGGCGAAGACGGTGAGGCCGGCGCGGTCGCCCTGGCGGAGGGACATGTACGACATGGCCGCGGCGAGGGCGGTGGCGTGGTCGAACTTGGTCCAGTTGGAGCGGCCGTCGGGGCTGACGGCGCGCCCGACGCCGGAGGCGTCGGCGAAGGTGCGGCTGCCGAAGTTCATGGAGCCGGAGGCGTCGACGAGGACCATGACGTCGAGGTTGGTCTCCTGCTGGTGCTGCTTGAGGTGCAGCTTGTCGGAGCGTGCGTAGACCTTCCAGTCGAGGTGGCGGATGTCGTCGCCGGGGACGTACTGGCGGTGCTGGGCGAACTCGACGCTGAAGCCCTGGAAGGGCGAGCGGTGCATGCCGCTCATGACGCCCTCGACGATGTGCTTGGCGCGCAGCTCCATGGTGCCCAGGCGCGAGAGCGTCTGGGGGTGGAGGTAGAGGGTGGCGTCGGCGCCGGGCGTGTTGGTGGGCGGGGCGGCTTCGGGCATCCGTCGGGGGCTCTCCGTCGCGCGCGACTTGGGGTGAGGGTTCGCGTGTTCAGCGCATCACGGCGTCGATGCGCTTCTTTTCGCGCGGGGTCTCTCCCTCGACGGGGATGTCGCGGAGGAGGGCGTCGATGACGTGGTCGGTGGTGACGTTGTCCGCCTCGGCGCTGAAGTTGGTGATGATGCGGTGGCGCAGCACGGGCTTGGCGACGGCGCGCACGTGTTCGATGTTGACGTGGTACTGGCCGCTGAGGATCGCGCGGGCCTTGGCGGCGAGGATGATGTTCTGGCTGGCGCGGGGGCCGGCGCCCCAGGAAAGGTAGTCGCGCACGATCTGGGGCTTGGGGCTCTCGTCGGTGTGCTCGCGCACGCGGGTGGCGCGCACGAGGCGCAGGGCGTAGTGGATGACGTGGTCGGGCACGGGGGCCTCGCGGACGAGGTCCTGCACGCGCTTGACGTCGGCGCCGCTCATGACGGCGTCGGGGCGCGACTCGGCGCCGGTGGTGGTGCGCCGGATGATCTCGGCCTCGTCGGCTTCGCCGGGGTACTCGATGGTGACGTTGAACATGAAGCGGTCGAGCTGGGCTTCGGGGAGGGGGTAGGTGCCCTCCTGCTCGATGGGGTTCTGCGTGGCGAGCACGAAGAAGGGCTCGGGGAGGTGGTGCTGCACGCCGCCGGCGGTGACCTGGTGCTCCTGCATGGCTTCGAGGAGCGCGGCCTGCGTCTTGGGCGGGGTGCGGTTGATCTCGTCGGCGAGGATGATGTTGGCGAAGATGGGGCCGCGGACGAAGCGGAGTTCGCGCGAGCCGGTGGCCTTGTCTTCCTCGATGACCTCGGTGCCGGTGATGTCCGAGGGCATGAGGTCGGGGGTGAACTGGATGCGGCTGAACTGGAGGTTGAGCGTTTTGGAGATCGTGGAGATCAGCAGCGTCTTGGCGAGGCCGGGCACGCCGACGACGAGGGCGTGGCCCTTGCAGAACATGGCGACGAGGAGCTGATCGACGACGTCTTCCTGGCCGACGACGACCTTGCGGATCTCGGCGCAGAGCTTGTCGTACGCGTCGCGGACCTCGGCGACGGCCGCCTCGGCGTCTTGGGCGCTGATGACGGTGGGGGTCGTGTGGGAGGCGTCGGCGTTGTCGGGCATGTGGGGGCTCTCGTCGCGTGGATTCGGTGGGTGCGGGCCCAACGGAAGGTCCGGATACGGATGATAGGGGCGGCCGGGCCGGCGCCGAGCGCGGGGATGCCCGGATGGTCGCCCTCAGGACGGATGCGCCGCCGGCGCGGCTGTTCCCGCGGCATGGAAAGTCGGGGTGGCGGCGTGTGCCGCGTGGGTTCTGTGGTGTGTAGCATCGGCTCGTGCCGGAGTTGCCTGAGGTCGAGACTGTGCGCCGGGCGCTGGCGCGTGCGGCGGTTGGCCGGCGCGTCGCATCGGCGTGCGCGCTGCGCCCGAGCGTGGTGAAGGGGGTCTGCACGCCAAAGGCGCTGCTGCGGGGATCGACGATCGCGGGTGTGGAGCGGCTGGGGAAGCGTCTGGCGATCACCACGGTCGAGGGGCGGGCGCTGGACGTGCATCTGGGGATGTCGGGGCAGGTGCTCATCGAACGCGACGAGGCGAGGCTGCGCGCGATGACGCACGTGCACGTGCTGTGGTCTTTGGACGCAGCGCCCGTGGGCGGTGAAGGGGTGTGGGTGGCGTTCCGCGATCCGAGGCGGTTCGGGGGCGTGCGGACGTTCGCGAGCCTTGCACGGCTGCGGAGCGAGGCGTGGGGGGCGTTGGGGCCCGACGGGGCGACGATCGACGACGCGGCGCTGGCGGCGGGGCTGTCGGGGTCGCACCGGGCGATCAAGAGCGCGTTGCTCGATCAGGGGGTGCTCGCGGGGGTGGGGAACATCTACGCGGATGAAGCGCTGTTCGAGGCGGGCGTGCACCCGTTGCGGGCGGCGGGTTCGTTGCGGCCGCACGAGGCGGCGGCGTTGGGGGCGGCGATCCGCGGGGTGTTGGCGCGGGCGATCGAGGCTGGGGGGTCGAGCCTGCGCGATTACGTGGCGCCGGGCGGGGAGCGGGGGTGGTTCCAGGTCTCGCACGCGGTGTACGGGCGGGGCGGGGAGGCATGCGTTCGTTGTGGGGGGGCGCTGCGGACGCTCCGGGTTTGCGGCCGCACAACGGTGATGTGCCCGAGGTGTCAGCCAAAACGGGGGCGTCGTCGTGGGAGACTGGGGGGTCAGGACGGGGGGTTGTCCACAATTCCCCACCATCAGGTGTGGACTGCAGGGGAGGCTGCCCACTCGAGTGCGGAGTAGGGCCGCCGGGTTCTTCTCTCTAGATAGAGAGAAATACTCATATTCACCGTTGGTCTGGGGTGGCGCTTTGGGGATAACGCGAGAATCGCGACGTAAGCCATTACATCAGAAGACCTTATCGGTCCGGTTGAATGTGTGTTCTTTGTCGCTTCCCGTCGGCTCCGGAGCCCGACCTGTCGCTTGTGGGCGGTCTTTGGCGTTGGTTTTTGTGTGAAGGGTGTGTGAAGGCGAGACTTAGGAGCGCGCCTGCGCCACAGCGTCCACGACTTATGCACAGACGAGCGCCAGGTGGTGGCAGAGGTGTTTGGGTTGTGGGTGGGGAGGGTTGGTGATCGCTCTCAGCGGTCGCTGTTGACGATCTCGCGCTCGAGGGAGAGGACGACGCTTTTGAGTTGTTCGTCGGCTTCGACGCGGGCGGCGATGGTGCGGACGGCGTGCATGACGGTGGTGTGGTCGCGGCCGCCGAAGTGGGCGCCGATCTCCTCGAGCGAGTGCGAGGTGTGGCGGCGGGCGAGGAACATGCAGACCTGCCGGGGCAGGGAGACGGACTTGTGGCGCCGTTTTGACTGGAGGTCTGAGAGCTTGACGCTGTAGAACTCGGTGACGGCGTCGGTGATGGTGGCGATGCGGATCTGGCGGGCGGGGGTCGAGGGGGCCTCGCCGAGCACAGCGTGGGCGAGCGCGAGGTCGAGGGGGCGCTCCTCGACGGTGGCCTGCATCTGGAGGCGGACGATTGCGCCCTCGAGCTCGCGGATGTTGGCCTGGATGCGCTGGGCGACGAGCTTGGCGACGTCGTTGGGGATGTGCACGCCTCGGAGCTCGGCTTTTTTGCTGATGATGGCGACGCGGGTGTCGTAGCCGGGCGGTTCGAGTTCGGCGACCATGCCCCACTTGAAGCGGCTGACGAGGCGCTGCTCGAGATGGGGGATCTGGTCGGGGGGGGCGTCGGAGGAGACGACGACCTGCTTGTTGGCCTGATAGAGGGCGTTGAAGGTGTGGAAGAACTCTTCCTGGGAGCGATCGCGCCCGGCGAGGAAGTGGATGTCGTCGATGACGAGCACGTCGACGTCGCGGAAGCGGCGGCGGAAGCCGGCCATCTGACCCTTCTCGACAGACTCCATGAACTGGTTCACGAACTCGTCGCACGAGATGTAGTGGATGCGGGCGTCGGGAGCGGATTCGAGGATGCGGAGGCAGATAGCTTGGAGCAGGTGGGTTTTGCCGAGGCCGACGCCGCCGTGGAGGAACACGGGGTTGTAGACCTTGCCGGGGTTGTTGGCGATGGCGATGGATGCTGCGTGGGCGAGGCGGTTTTCGGGGCCGACGACGAAGCTGTCGAAGGTGTAATCGGGGCTGACGGGGAGTTGGCGGTGGCGCTCGGTGTCCGTGATGCGGTCGGAGGGGGCGTGGCGCGTGGGCTCGTGGGCGTCGCCCGCGGCGGGGTTGGCGTCGTTGTCGTCGGGGCCCGGTGCGGGGGGGATGGCGGCGGGGCGGAGCGCGCCGTTGTGGCCTATGGCGTCGTCGGCGCCGATGAAGCGGACGCTCAGGAGCATGCCGGTGACGGCCTGTGCGGCGTCCTTGAAGGCGTCTGCGCACTCGCGTTCGAGGTATCGCTGGCGCACCTCGGGCTCGACGCGGAGGACGAGGGCGCCGCGGTCGACGGCGATGGGCTCGATGTCGTCGAACCATCGCCGGCAGAGGCCGACGTGGTGTCGGCGCATGTGCGCGAGCATCGCGCTCCAGATCTCTCGACCGGGGTCGGCCATGAATCGTTTGGCTCCGCCGGGTTGGTGTTGCGCCGGCCTACTCGTGGTTGTGTCGTCGCCCGCTGGCCCTAGTTTCCACCTGATGCGTGGCGTTTTTGAGGCGCCCCGCTCCCACCGGAGCGACGGTTCTCGAAGATCGCAAACGTACGGATCGTCTGGGGGCGTGTCAACCGTGCGCAGGACCTTGGTGGGCGTGCTCGTCGGTGCCGGGGTGCTGGGAGAGGCGTTTGCGTTCGAGCGCTTCGGCGCTGGCGAGTTGCTGCTCGTAGCGCAAGCGGTTGGCGCGGTGGTCCATGAGGAAGTGCACGCGTCTGGCGCGTTCGCGCCCGGCGAGCTGTTCGACTTGCTTGCGCGCGGTGGCGATGTTGCTGCGGCGCGAGAGGTGTGTGAGCACGAGGTGTTCGCACTCGAGCACGCCGAGCCACTCGACGATGTCGTCGAGGTGCAGGTGCTTGCCGATCTTGGCGCGCTGCTTGTGGTCGGGCTCGATGAAGGTGCACTCGCTGATGACGATGTGCGCGGTGCGCACGTCGTTGCGCACGAGCGGCGCGCCGGGCGCGGTGTCGCCGAGGTAGGCGACGAGGGGGACGTCGAGCACGTGGGTGATCTCGACGTCGCGGTCCTTGAGTTCGCGGAGTTTTTCCTGCGGGAGGTCGGCGTACTCGGGCTTGAGCTTGCTGCGCTTCTCGATGATCGAGTAGCCCATGGCGGGGCAGGTGTGCTCGACCTCGAAGCCGCGCATGATCACGTTGTTCTTGATCTGGATCTCCTGCTCGGGCGCGAGCGGGATGATCTCGTAGGGCGTCGCGGAGTGCTCGACTTCCTCGAACGCGCCGAGCATCTTCCTGATGGGTTCGGCGAGGCGCTGGTCGCAGACGATGCGCCCCGGGCCCATGCCCTGGAAGTTGCGCTGCGAGCACCAGTAGGCGAGTGCGCCGACGTGGTCCATGTGGCCGTGGCTAATGATGGCGAACTTGCTGGCGAGGGCCGCGCGCGGGCAGACGCCCATGTCGAAGCAGACGTCGAGCTCGGGGATCTGGACGCAGGTCGCCTCGCCGGCGACGGATGTGCCCTGCACGCGGAAGGGGGGCAGGAGCAGGTAGCCGAGCGGGCCCTCACGAGGGGGGGGCTTGGGGAGCATGCGGAAACCTCCGGGTCGGGGCTTTCGCCCGTGGCGACCGGGTGTGGGTGGGGTGGACGGCCTGATCGTAGCAGCGGGGCGGGGCCGGGCGACCCGGTTCGTGGTGCTGCAGCGCGAGTCGCGGGCGGATCGCGGCTCAGCGCGTGTCGCGGCCCAGCAGGCCGCGTTCGGTGAAGTGGACGGGCGTGAGCCCGCCGGCGGGGGTGGTGGCGCCGGGGAGCATGGCGCCGAGGCGCGGCGTTTCGGCGTGGCCGTCGGCGAAGGTGATGGGTGGGCGCCAGCGGCGGGGGTCGGTGTGCTCCGGGAGGAGCGCGCCGACGAACTGGATCAGCACGCCCTTGTGCGCGGGGAAGGCGACGACGGAGATGCGCTGGCCGGCGTGCTGGGCGACGTTCTGCGCGCCGCCGGTGGTGAAGAACTCCGGCGTGGCGTGGGCGGTGCGGGTGAGTTCGTGGATGGAGCGGAAGGTGTGGGTGTTGTGCTCGGCGACGCCGGTTGGGTAGATGACGTTCTCGTCGTCGCGCATGATCCCGGCGCCGGCGATGGCGCTGATGCGCCCGTTGTAGCCGTTGATTTCGAGGTACGCGCCCCAGAAGTAGAACTGCTCCCAGTGGTTGGCGGTGACGGTGTGCCCGCGGTGCTCGAGGTGGGCGAAGTGTGTGCCGGGGACGCCCCAGTAGGGGAAGTCGTCGCGGTGGTCGGCGGTGTACTGGTGGAGGGCGCGGAAGACCTGTTGCTGGTGGGCGGCGAGGGCGGCGCGGTCGGCGGTCGACTTGGCGCCGCGGATGCTGGGGATGGTGATGGCGAGGATCACGCCGAGAATCCCGATCACCACCAGGAGTTCGAGCAGGGTGAGGGCGGGGGGTCGGAGCGTCCGAGAAGTACGCGTGCAATGCGTTGCGGGAGCACTGGTTGCGTCGCCGTGTCGTCGTGGCGTCTCGGGTGTGGCGTGGCGGTTGTGTTCGGCCGTTGGCATGGGGTTGCTCCCGGCGCCGTGTTTTTCTGGAACAGGTGGTGTTCGCGGGCGAACAACGGATTGTTCCGATGGTGTGGTGCAGGTCGATACTGCACTCAACAAACAATCATACGGGGCCGTGGGTTCGTCCGGTTCCGCGGCGACTTCCGGAACAGGGGTCGGCCGCAGAAAGGGGTTCGGACATGCAAGGTGCAAGCAATGTTGCGCGTCGCGGCGGACGCATCGTGGTGATGGCGTGCGCGCTGCTGGGCGGCATGGCGTGGTCGTCGGCGACGGCGTGGGGGCAGATCTCGATCTGGGAATGGTTTTTCCCGCCGACTGTTTCGATGATCTGCCCCACAAACTGTTCGGGGTTCAGGCCGTGCAAACAGACCGAGATCACCGTGTGCAATCGCTCGGGGCGCTGTATTTGCAAGAAGGCCCCGAGCGACATTATCCCCGCCAATCCGGTCGTTTCGCTGCTGTAGGATGAACGCGATGCCGCACCGGAACGTTGTCATGGCACTGACATTGTTCGCCGCACTCGTAGTTGCGGGGGCGATCGCGTGGTTGCGCTGGCCCGTGGACGGGTACGACCGTGATCTCATACGCACGGCGCGGAGCAACCTCGCGCTGCTCTCGAACGATGCGCCCGTGGCCTCGTTGGCGGAGCCGTCGGTTGTCGATCGGATGGAGACGGTGTTGATCGATCAGATCACGCCCGACGACGCATCGCTGCTCGACGCGCGTTTCGGCGGCGCAGAGGCGGCGGAGGAGGTGGCGCGCGCGGGCGTCGCGCTCGCGCTGCGGACGCTCTCGGCGCGTGCGGCGGGCACGGTGGACGAGTACATCGAGTGGATGGAGGAGCGGGCGGGGCGGCCGGCGGCGTACCCGGGCGCGTTCCCGTTCGAGGGGTCGTCCTCCGCGTCGGGGCAGGGCATCGAAACCGTCCTGAAATACGTGTACGGCATCGCCACCGGGGAGACCATAGAACAGTTGCCCGATCCGCACGTCTATGTGCGAACGATGCTCGAGCGCGAGCGCACGTTCCGCGGCGGCGTGACGTGGCTGCGCCGCGCCGTGCTCGACGCGGACGCGTGCCACATCGCGTTCGACGTCGCGGGGCGACGGGGCCACGGCTTCGAGTACCGGCACTTCGAGGATGACCCTTTGGGGGCGAACTTCTGGTACGGGTGCTCCGGCGAGAACGGCTACTGTTTCTGGCCGGAGGACGCGACGCTGGAGGACGTGATCGAACGTGACGGCGAGGCGCTCGTGATGCGGGTCTCTGTTGTCGGCGTGGGCGAGAAGGGGCTGCGCGTGCCGACGCTCATCTACTTGTATTACGACCCGGCGGAGCTTCGCTGGCGGATCCGCGGCAAGAGCCGTTCGAACCTGACCATGCACACTGTGCGGTACGTGTATTGATCGCCGCGACGTGCGGCGTCGCCCGTTCTGTGCCGAGAAACCGAAGCGAGGATACGGCGATGTCCGGAGCGGGGATCAGCGCAGGGTTGCTCGGGGACGGGGCGCTCGGCCGTGCGACGTCGCGTGTGGTGGGTTGGCTCTCGCTCTTCTTCGCGGCGATGTTTCTGTTCGCGGTCGGCGGCAAGTTGTGGTACGCGCTGCCGGCGCACGAGACGATTCTTGTGGTGACCGGTCTGGGGGACGACGCGGCCAGGCTGGTCGGTGTAATGGTGGTGGTGTGGGAAGTCGCGTTGGCCGTGGCGCTGGGGGTGCGTTGGCGGTTGCGGGCGGTTTCTGTGGCGCTGCTGGCGACGATGGCGGCGTTCACGCTGGTGACGCTGCGGCTGGTGATGACGCCGGGGGCCGCGGCGTGCGGGTGCTTCGGTGAGGGCTGGGTGGCGGGCGTCTTCGCGTGGGATGCGCGGGAGATGAACATCGCGGCGCTGTCGCGGAACGTCGTGCTGCTGGTGCTGGCGGCGGCGCTGCTGTTGAAGGTGTGGTTCGGGGCGCGGGGCGCTGCCCGGGGCGTTTGAGGCGTCGCCGGCGCGCGACACGCCCGCGTCGCGGGGTGCGCGGCGCGGGCGTGCGGTGATGACTTGGATGCAGCGGCGCGGGCCGGTTCAGGCGCGGCGGCGGCGGGCGGCGGCGGCGCCGAGGAGCGCCAGGGCCGCGGCGGCGCCGGGGGCGGGGACGATGCGGAAGTTGTCGATATCGAAGCGGCCGTCGATGTCCTGGCCGGCGAGGGCCTCGGGCACGTTGAAGCCGATCTGGATGTTGCCGATGTTGCTGAAGATGGAGTTGTAGTTGCCGCTGCCGAAGGAGATGAAGTCGGCGCTGTCCGGCGTGAGGTCGATGGAGATCGATGTCCAAGTGTTGGGGGCGATGAGGGTGGTGGTCTCGGTGGAGGCGCCGGGGTTATTGATGGGGGTGGCGAAGCGGCCGGTGAGCGTGATGCTCTCGGTGAGGTTGTGGCGGAAGTCGAAGGTGACGCCGGTGACGCCGGCGGCGATCCAGTCGCCGACGTAGGCGCCGCCTGAGGAGTTGAAGTTGGACTGCGCGCGGATGACGGTGGGGGGGAAGCCGCCGGGGCTGGTGCCGGAGAGGTTGAAGAGGCTGGAGGCGTAGGCGGAGTTGTCGGGGCCGCCGTCGGGGAACCAGTCGAGCACGGCCGTGCCAAATGCGTTGCGCCAGTTGGCGCTGTCGTCGTCGAAGGTCTCGACGAAGCCGACGATGGAGGCGGCGACGGCGATGGTCATCGCCAGCGATGATGCGATGGCGGTCAGGGCGGTGCGGGTGGGCATGGGTTCTCTCCTCTGTGCGGTGTTGTTGAGAATGAGTCTCAGGTGGATGAGAGGGTAG
>RECZ01000052.1 GCA_007693765.1 Phycisphaerales bacterium
CCCCCCACCTCCCCCGGACCCCCCGGTACCCCCGGCCCGAGCCGCTCCGCCGCCGACCCCAGCGAAGCGCTGCTCCTCCAGTACCAAGGCATGTTCGAGGAAACGCCCGCGGGCGCCCTGCGCGCCGCGATCCTCACCGCCGAACTCGAATCCGGCGCGGCCGCCGTCGAGCGGCTCGACCGCCTCGAGGCCCGCGACGACTTCCCCGACGAACTCGCCCCCACCGTCGGTGCGCTCCGCACGCTCTACCGCGGCGCCGGCCCCGACGCCCTCACCCCCGACGAGCGCGATGCGCTGCGCGACGAGCAGGGCTGGTTCGCCGACCTCGCCCTCGGCTACGCCCTCGACGACGACGACCCCGCCCGCGCCGGCGCGCTCGGCGCCGCCCGCCGCACCGCGTTCACTTTCTTCGGCGTGCTCGCGCTCGCGGGCCTCGGCGGCGTGCTGGGGTTGGCGCTGGCGGTGATGTTCGCCGTGCAGTTCGCGCGCCGGCGCATCGTCGCCGCGTACGCCCCGCCAGAGCCCGGCGGCAGCGTGTACATCGAGGCCTTCGCCGTCTTCCTCGCGGGGCTGCTGGGCGTCTCGTTGCTCGCCGCGGCGATCAACAGCGCCACCGGGGCGGACATCACCCCCGTGCTGCTCTGGCTCCTGCTGCTCGCCGCCTTCTACCCCCTCGCCCGCGGCGTGCCGTGGGCGAAGCACAAGCACGCCATCGGTTGGACGCGCGGCAAGGGCGTCGTGCGCGAGTCTTTCGCCGGCGTCGCCGCCTACCTCGCGGGCCTGCCCATCGTCGCCCTCGGCCTGCTCGGCACCCTGCTGCTCAGCGCGGCCATCTCGTGGATCCGCTCGCAGATGGGCGCTGACCAGGGCCCGCCCATGCAGCACCCCATCATCGACAGACTCGGCCTCGGCGGCTGGACGATCGTCTCCATGTTCCTGCTCGCGACGGTGTGGGCGCCGCTGGTCGAGGAAACCATGTTCCGCGGCGCCCTCTACCACCACATGCGCGGCCGGATGGGCCCGCTGGTGAGCGCCGTGCTCGTCGGCTTCGTCTTCGCCGCGGTCCACCCGCAGGGCATCGCCGCGATCCCCGCGCTGATGAGCCTCGCCGTCGTCTTCGCTCTCATGCGCGAATGGCGCGGCTCCGTCATCGCCCCCGTCGTCGCCCACGCCCTCCACAACGCCACCCTCGTCACCGCGATGGTGCTGGCACTGGGGTGAGAAGCGCATCGCCCACGCCTTGCCCAAAAAACACGAATAAAAAAACGCCCCCGCCAAAAACGACGAGGGCGCTGCTGAATTCTGCCTGATGCCTAGTGCCTGATGCCTAGTGCCTAGTGCCTTCTTCGATCTCAACCCTTCGCCATCTTCTCCGCCTTGGCGCGGGCGTCGTCGAGGGTGCCGACGTACATGAAGGCGCTCTCGGGCAGTTCGTCGCCCTCGCCGTTGCACAGACGCTCGAACGAATCGATCGTCTCCTCCAGCGGGGAGTCCACGCCCTTGAAGCCCGTGAACACCTCGGCCACGTGGAAGGGCTGGCTCAGGAAGCGCTCCATCTTGCGGGCGCGCCCGACGATCAACTTGTCTTCCTCGCTCAGTTCGTCGACGCCGAGGATGGCGATGATGTCCTGCAGGTCCTTGTAGCGCTGCAGGATCTTCTGCACGCGCTGCGACACGTCGTAGTGGCGATCGCCGAGCACCGAGCGGTCGAGGATGCGCGAGGACGAGGCAAGCGGGTCCACCGCGGGGTAGATGCCCTTCTCGGCGATGCTGCGCGAGAGCGTCACGAACGCGTCGAGGTGGGCGAACGTCGTCGCGGGGGCCGGGTCCGTCAGGTCGTCCGCGGGCACGTAGATCGCCTGCACCGAGGTGATGGCGCCGCGCGACGTCGACGTGATGCGCTCCTGCATCTCGCCCATCTCCGTCGAGAGCGTGGGCTGGTAGCCCACCGCGCTGGGCATGCGCCCCAGCAGCGCCGACACTTCCGAGCCGGCCTGCGTGAAGCGGAACACGTTGTCCACGAAGATCAGCGTCTCCTTGCCCGACGAGTCGCGGAACTCCTCCGCCATCGTCAGCGCCGAGAGGCCCACCCGCAGACGCGCGCCCGGGGGCTCGTTCATCTGCCCGAAGACCATCGCCACCTTGTCGAGCACGCGCGACTGCTTGCCCTCCTGGTCGGTGTACACCGCCTCGGCCATCTCGCGCCAGAGGTCGTTGCCCTCACGCGTCCGCTCGCCCACGCCCGCGAACACCGAGTAGCCGCCGAAGCTCTTGGCCACACGCGCGATCATCTCCTGAATAATCACGGTCTTGCCCACGCCGGCGCCGCCGAACAGGCCGATCTTGCCGCCGCGAACGAAGGGGCACAGCAGGTCGATCACCTTGATGCCCGTCTCGAGCACCTCCGTCTTCGGGTTCAGCTCGCTGAACTCCGGCGGCGCGCGGTGGATCGAGCGGAACGTCTTGGCGTCGACGGGGCCGGCGTTGTCCACCGGCTCGCCGAGCAGGTTGAACACACGCCCCAGCACCGGCTCGCCCACGGGCACCTTCACCGGCGCGCCCGTGTCCTGGCACGCCATGCCGCGGCTCAGACCGTCGGTCGAGCCCAGCGCCACCGCGCGAACGCGCCCGCCGCCGAGGTGCTGCGCGACCTCGCCGGTCAGATTGATCTTCCCGGCGCGCGTCTCACCCTCGACCTTGACCGCGTTGTAGATCGCGGGCAGTTGGTCCTCGGGGAAGTGAGCGTCGAAGGTGGAGCCGATGACCTGAGTAACGGTGCCGGTCGCGGGCATGCAACAATTCCTCTCGAATGGGGGCTGAAGGGGCGGCAAGGATAGCGAATCCCCCGCCCCAAGTGAAGCGGACAACGATTCCCCCGCCCCCGGAACCCCCGACCCCACAACTCCCACTCTTCATTTGCTATCTGCTATCTGCCCCTCTGCTCTCCGCCCCCCCCTCCCGCTCCATCACCACCCCCGCGCACACCGCCGCGGCCACCTCGATCCGCATCGCGTGGACGCCGAACGAGCACACCCGCGCCCCCTTCGACCGCGCCAGAGCCACCTCGCCCTCCGTCCACCCCCCCTCCGGCCCGATCAGCAGCCGGACGACGCCGCGCCCCGTCCGCTCGTACCGCTCCCCGCCCACATCCGCCATGACCACCGCCGTCTCCGGCCCCGTCCCCTCGAGAACGGCCTCCAGCCGCTGCCGGGCCCCGATCGTCATCACCCACGCCCGCCCGCACTGCTTGCTCGCCTCGCGGGCGATCCGCTCCTGCCGCGCAAGCTTGCCCGGTCGCGGGTCCACCACGCTCAGTTTCGTCTCCAGCGGCGACCACGAGGCCGCCCCCACCTGGCTCAGGGCGTCGATCATGTCGTCCAGCCGCGGCCCCTTCGGTGCGGCCGCATAGACCTCCAGCCGCGGCGACACCGGCGCCTCCACGCGCCGCTCGATGATGCGCAACTCCAGTTCCCGCCGGATGTTGACGACCTCCGCCTCGATCACCCCGCCGCGACCGTCGAGGATCGTCACGGCGTGCCCGGGGCCCACCCGCTTGACCTTGCGGGCGTGCTCCGCCTCCTCGCCCGTGACCACGATGGTGTCGGCGTCGGGGTCGATGTCGTCGAGAAAGAGCCTGAGTTTCGCCATGTGATCCCGCCTCGCATGCTCGCCGCGGGCCCGGCGCGGGTGGGTCTGGGCCGGTAGTGTGGCCGGCGCGGGTCGCCCGGATCGTCCGGCGAGCCTGAATCCTGCGGGCGCCCCCTGCACTGGGCCTTGAGTGCGGTCGGGCTCGGGTCGATGATGCCAATGGTACGAGAACCTGGCGCCGACCAGCGAGCCCGTGCGGCCTATGCCCAACCCCACCGACCATAGCCGCGAACCTGTCGATCTCGACGACGCCCTCGAGCGCGTCATCGACCAGACCGACGAGGAAGCCCTCCACGCCGCGCACGCGGACGACCCCGAAACCCCGCAGGCGCCACGCGCGCGCACGCCGGCGCCGGGCGGCGACGACGCGGCCGACGACGACGCCGAGATCGCCCGCGCTCAGGCGGGCAAGACCATGGCCGAGATCGCCCGCGAACTCCAGGAGCGCCTCCGCGCCGAAGACGAGGGCGAAACCGACGAAGCGCCAGAGGACGACGACGCCCCCGCGCCGGCCGCGCCCGCCGCCAAGGCCGCCCCGGCGCCCGAGCCCGTGAAGCCCCGCGCGCGCGAGTCCTCCCCCACCGCGGTGCGCTCCGAGGCGATCATTCGCGACAAGCCGCCCCGCGTGCCGCAGCAGGACGACGCCGACGCTGCGCCCCCGCCCCCAAAGAAACCCGCGCCCATCGGCGAAGAAATCAAGAAGGCCGACGCGTTCGACCCCGACGACGCCGCCTCGCTCGACGAAGAGCTCGCCGGCGCCGTGGACATCGCCGGCGATTTCGAAGACGTCGACGCCGCCATCGGCGCCATCTTCGACACCCGCGCCTCCGCCGTGCAGCGCGGCGCGGACCCCGCCGAAGTCCGCGATTTCGCGCCCCCGGAGCGAGACAAGAAAAAAGCACGCAAAGGCGGCGGCGTGCGCTTCGCGCCGCCCGCGGCGGACGAGGAAGAAACGACAGGGAACGAACCGGCCGAGGAGATCGACTCCGACGAGGCCGTCGCCGAGCGCGCCCGCATGCGCGCCGACGAGCTCGAAGCGAAGCAGAACGCCCCGCCCACGTTCGAGGTCGAAGAATCCGCCGCGGGCGCCCTGAGCGACGCCGACCGCTTCTCCGCCTTCGAGGCCATGCCGCTGCACGAGGCCGAAACGGTCGACCCCGGCCCGCTCGTCAAGGCGCTGGTGCTGGTCAATAAGCCCCTCGCCGACGCCGGCCTCGCGCTCCGCTCCACCATCGGCCTCGCCGCGGTCATGACGCTCTTCAACGCCGCGTGCCTGTGGATCTGGATCATCATCCGCTGACGCGGGCGCCACGGAATTTTTCGAGCACGCGGCCCGAAGTGTTTACACTGTGCCCGTGCCCAACCGCGTCCTGACCATCGCCGTGTTCAACGAGAAGTCCGGGTGGACGCTGCCCGACGCCCACGTCACGCGCATCCGCGACGCCGCGGGCCCCGACACCGAGGTCCGCACGGTGCGCAGCCGCGCCGAGCTCCTCGAGGCGCTGCCCGACACGCACGAGCTCATCGGCTTCCCGCTGGGCGAATCCGAACTCGCCGAACACGCCCACAACCTGCGCTGGATCCAGCTCACCGGCTCCGTCGGCGACGCCTTCTCGGCGCTGCAATACGCGCTCTCGCGCGGTGTGCGTGTCAGCAGCGCCGCGGGCATCCGGGCGCCGCAGTGCGCCGAGCACGTCGTCATGCTGCTGTTGGCGCTGATGCGCCGCCTCGACATCGCCGTGCATGCGCAGACCCAGCGCCGCTGGGCCACCGCGGAGATCGCCCCGCGCGTCGTCGACCTCGAGGGCGCCGTCGTGGGCATCGTCGCCATCAGCGTGATCGGGCGCGCCATCGCCCAGCGGCTCAAGGCCTTCGGCGTCGAGATCATCGCCACCCGCCCCCCCGGCGCGCACCCCGGCGACGACCTCGTCTCCGTCGACGAGATGATGCCCGACACCGACCTCCGCGAGCTCATGGCCCGCAGCGACGCCGTCGTCTTCGCCACCCCCTTCCTGCCCGGCTCGATCGACTCCATCGGCAAGCGCGAGCTCGATCACCTCAAGCACGGCGCCATCCTCGTCGACTCCAGCCGCGGCGGGATCGTGCAGCAATCCGCCCTCGTCAACGCTCTCAAGAGCGGTCGCATCGCCGCCGCCGCCCTCGACGTCTTCGAGCACGAGCCGCTGCCGCCGGACTCGCCCCTGTGGTCGATGCCCAACGTCATCATCACGCCCCACGTCTCCTCCTCGAGCCCGCGCTACTGGGACCGCGCCACCGAGGCCGCGTGCCACAACCTGCAGCGCCTCCGCGATGGCCGCCCCCTCCAGGGCGAGCTCACCCTCGAACTCCTCGGCATCGAGAAGACGCCGGCCTGAGCCCACGTGGAAGCCGGGGGCGACGGGGGGCCGGGGCTCCGGGGGGGCCGCTCAACGCAGGGCGTCCTCCAGCCACGCCTTCAGCGCCGAGACCCGCGCGCCGTCGGCGCCCTCCGCCGCCGCCGCTTCGAGCATCGATCGGTGCTCCTCCCGCGCCTCGCCGGCGCGCTGCGCCGCACTCACCAGCTCCACGCCCACCGGGCCGGCGCCGAACGTCGCGACCAGGATCTCCGCGATCTGCCCCGCCTCGTCGTCACGCCCCGCGGCCAGACACGCGATGTAGATGTCGGCGCCCGAGCGGATGACGTGCGCGCCGCGCTTGCTGTGGAGCTCCGACGCGGCCGCGATCACCTCCTCGGCGTCCGCCGGGGCTTCGCGCTCTGCGAGCTCCATCATCGCATCCATCTGCAACATCCCGACCGATCGGCGCACGCTGAACACCGGGTCGGGATGAATCGCGCCCAGGTCCGCCCAGCGCTCCTCGCGAACGAGCAGCGACTGCACCTGCGACAGAAACCACCCGAGCGTCTCGTGCCCCTCGGGCGTGCCCTTGACGCGGTCGATCCACGCCAGCGTGCGCTCGTCCTCGCCCAGGGCACGATTGATCGCGATCCAGTCGGCGAGGTCGCCGTCGCCGCCCTCGCCCGCGCGCAGCGACGCCTCCGCCTCGTCGCGCGCCGCGCGGAACCACGCCGCCGCCGGCTCGTGCGCCTCGATCAGCGGCGCGGCGTGCAGCGTGACCATCGAGCCGCGGATGCGTTCCGTCTGCGGCATCGACTCGCCCATGTGCCCCCACACCCACACGATCTCCTCCAGCGCCTCCTCGTGGCGCCCCGCCGCGGCCATCTCGCCCGCCATGCTCAACAGCGCGCCGACGTCCACGCGCCCGTCCGGGCCCACGCGGTCGCCGTGCAGCGCGATCAACGCGTCGAGGCGCGTCTTCCCCTCGCGCGCGCCGTCCAGCCACGCCAGCATCTCCGCCGGGCCCTGATACCCCACCGCTCGCTCGAACTCCTCGCCGTCGCGGTAGAGCACGATGGTCGGCATGGCGCGCACGCCCAACTCCGCCGCCTCCTCCTTGCGCTCGTCGACGTCCACGCTGATGACCAGCCCGTGCTCGCGCACCCAGGCGATGACCTCATCGTTCGACCACGTGTCGCGCTCCATCATCTTGCACGGGCCGCACCACACCGCCGTGGCGTGCACCGCGAGCAGCCGCCCCGACTCGCGCGAGCGCTCCAGCGCCTCGTGCAGCGTCAGGTCCGTGAACGCCCCCGGCTTCTCGACGTCGGCGCACGCCGCCGCCGCCACGCACAGGCCCGTGATCAGTCCAATCGCGTTTCGCATGTCGTGTCTCCCGACGAAAAAGACCCTATCCCCAGTCAGCACCCCGCCACCGTGAATCGTACCCCTCACACCGCCGCGGCGACCTGCGCGAACGCCTCGAGGAACGCGCTCACATCCTCGGGCGTCGTGTACGGCCCCGGGCTGACGCGCAGCGCCCCGTCGGGCAGCGTGCCCAGCGCCTTGTGCGCGCCCGGCGCGCAGTGCAGGCCGGGCCTCGTGGCGATGTTGAACGTGCCGTCGAGGATCGTGCCGATCTCGCGCGCCGTCATGCCCTCCACCCGGAACGTCGCCACGCCCATCCGCCGCGACATGTCCACCGGGCCCAGCACCGTGACGCCCCCCATCCCGCGCACCGCGTCGAGGATCTCGCCCGCGATCGCCCGCTCGTGCGCCAGCATGGCCTCGGGCGTCATCGGGGCGTTGTCCATCGCCGCGACCAGCCCCGCGTAGCCCACCGTGTTGGGCGTGCCCGCCTCGAACCGGCGCGGCAACTGCGCGGGCATGTACGGGCTGCCAGAGTCGCCGCCCGTGCCGCCCTGCCGGAAGCCGATCATGCCGGGATCTTCGAGCTCCTGGTCGTAGGCGCGCTCGCCGACGTACAGCGCCCCCGTGCCCGTCGGCCCCAGCAGCGACTTGTGCCCCGGGAACGCGACGAGGTCGAACGGGTCCGTGCGCACGTTGATCGGCAGCAGCCCCGCCGTCTGCGAAGCATCCACGAGAAACAACGCCTCGGGGCGCTCCGCGCGCAGGCGCGTGCCGATCTCGTGCACCGGCTGCAGCGCCCCCGTCACGTTGCTCGCCTGCATCACGCACACCAGCGCCGTGCGCTCGTTCGTGGCGCCCAGCACCTCGTCGGCGCTCACCACGCCCTCGGCGTCGATGCCCACGACGTCCAGATCGATCCAGCCGCGTCGGTGCAGCTCATTGAGCGGTCGCGTCACCGCGTTGTGCTCGATGACCGTCGTCACCGCGTGCGGCTTGGCGCCGTTGGTTGCGCCGGAGCGCTCGCACGAACTCAGCAGCACGCCGTGGATCGCCGCGTTGAGCGCATCCGTCGCGCCGCTCATCAGCGCCACGCGCTCCGGCGCCGTCGCATGCAGCAGCCGCGCGATCCGCGTGCGGGCGTCGTCCATCACCTTCTGGGCGGCCATCGCCATGCGGTGCCCGCCGCGCCCGGGGTTCGCGGCGTCGCGCTCCAGAAACAGCGACATCGCCTCGCCCACCTGCCGGGGCTTGGGCCAGCTCGTCGCCGCGTTGTCGAAATAGATCACCTGCGACATGGCGAACGATCATACCTCCCACGCCGCACCGCCCCACATCGTTTCTCGAGGACGCCGCGCACGACCGAGAATCCCGCCCCGGAAGTCCCCGCAATGCCCCGCACGGCCCCGCCGACGCTTCACGCCCCGCTCTGCGGCCGGCCCTCCGTCGTCCACTCCAGATGGAAGAACTCGCCGCGCGGCCGGTCGGTGCGCTCGTACGTGTGCGACCCGAAGTAGTCGCGCTGCGCCTGCAGCAGGCTCGCCGGCAGCCGCTCGCACCGGTACGAGTCGTAGTACGCCAGCGCCGACGCGAACGACGGCGCCGGCACGCCCGCCCGCGCCGCGATCCCCACGACCTCGCGCCAGTTCGCCTGCCCCGCATCGATCGTCTGCGCAAAGTGCGCATCGAGCAGCAGGTTTGGCAGATCTGCGTCGCGTGTGTACGCGTCGGCGATGTGCTGCAGGAACCGCGCACGGATGATGCACCCGCCCCGCCAGATCCGCGCGATCGTCGCGAAGTCCGGCGTCCAGCCCTGCTCCGCCGCCGCGGCCCGCATGATCTGGAACCCCTGCGCGTACGAGCAGATCTTCGCGCACAGCATCGCGTCGCGCACCATGTCGACGAACCGCTCGCGCTCCACCGGCGCCTCCCGCGCCGCCGGGCCCGCCAGCGCCTTCGACGCCGCGACGCGCTCCTCCTTCACCGCGCTCACGCAGCGCGCAAAGACCGCCTCCGCGATCGTCGGCGCCGGCACGCCCATGTCCAGCGCCGCCACGCTCGTCCACTTGCCCGTGCCCTTCTGGCCCGCCGCGTCCAGCACCACGTCCACGAACGGCGCGCCCGTCTCCGGGTCGCGCTGGCGCAGGATGTCCGACGTGATCTCCACGAGGTACGAGTCCAGCGCACCCGCGTTCCACTCCTCGAACACGTCCGCCATCTCCTCCGGCGTCATCCCCCCCACGCGACGCAGCAGGTCGTACGCCTCGCAGATGAGCTGCATGTCCCCGTACTCGATGCCGTTGTGCACCATCTTCACGTAGTGCCCCGCGCCGCCCGGACCGATCCACGCAGCGCACGCCTCGCCCCCCGTCACCGGCTTGCCCGGCGCGGCGCCGCGGATCTCCTTCCCCGTCGCCGGGTCCACCTTCGCGCTGATCGCCTCCCACACCGGCCGTATCTCCCCCCACGCCCGCGCGTCGCCCCCCGCCA
>RECZ01000072.1 GCA_007693765.1 Phycisphaerales bacterium
GCGCACGCGGCGCGCCTGCGCGAGAGCCATCAGCAGCTCCGCGCCCTGTTCGACGTCGGGGGCGACGCGATGATCGTGTTCGACCGCGAGTCGCTGCGCATCACCGACTGCAACCCCGCCGCGGAGGCGCTCTTCGGGCGCCCGCGCGAGGACCTGCTGCGCCTGTCGGTCGATTCGCCCGAGATCACGCCCGTCTATCAGTCGGAGGGGCGGCAGTCGGGGGTGCTCATCCACGCCGAGGTGCGGGCGCTGAGCGAGGGGGCCCGGGTCGTGCGGCGCGAGTGGACGCACCTGCGCGCGAACGGCGCCCCGCTGATCGCCGAGGTCTCTCTCTCGCGGATGCGACGGGGGGGTCGCGAGCATGTCGTCGCCGCGATCCGTGACGTGACGGAGCGGGTCGCGATGGAGCGCGATGTGCGCGAGAGCCGCGAGCGTTTGCAACGCATCCTGCAGCACATGCCCGTGTTGCTCGACGCCATCGACGAGCGGGGGATGGTCTGTCTCTGGAACGCGGAGTGCGAGCGCGTCACGGGGTGGTCGTCGGAGGAGATCGTTGGGAACCCGCGGGCGTTCGAGCTGCTGTACCCGGACCCGGACTACCGGGAGCGGATGCTGCGCGAATGGCGGTGCGTGCGGGGATCCGAGTACCGCGACTGGGAGTGGGAGATCACCTGCAAGGACGGCTCGAAGCGCATCGTCGCGTGGTCCAACATGTCCGGGCAGCACCCGATCGAGGGCTGGTGCGATTGGGGCACGGGCGTGGACGTCACGGAGCAGCGGCGCACAGAGGCGGCGCTGCGCGACAGCGAGCGCCGCCACCGCGAGCTCTTCGAGTCGAGCCGCGACGGGATCAGCGTCACCGACAACGCGGGCCGGATGCTGCACATGAACGAGGCCGCGGCGGAGGTTCTGGGCTACCCGCGCGAGACGCTGCTCACGATGAACGTCGCCGATCTGCGCGCCCCCGAGGGCGCGCCCACGATCGCCGAGCAGTACGAGTCGTACACCCGCGTCGGCGCCCGTATCGGGGAGTTCCGCCTGCTCCGCCCGGATGGAGCGGTGCGGATCGTCGAGTACACGGCGCGTCGCGTCGACGACGACACGCACATGACCATCCTGCGCGACGTCACCGAACGCCGCGCCGCGGAGGAAGAGCGTCGCGTCGCCATCGAACGCTTCGAGTGCGTCGTCAAGGCCACCGAGGACGTCGTCTGGGACTGGGACCTCACCACCGACACGATCGAGTGGAGCGAGGCGTTCACGCGCGTGTACGGCTACGAGGAGACGGTCCTCAAGGACGCCACGGCGTGGGTCAAGGAGCACATCCACCCCGACGACCGCGAGCGCATCGAGCGCTCGGTGTTCGGCGTCTTCAAGAGCGACGACAACCACTGGGAGTCCGAGTACCGGTGGCGGCGGGCGGACGGCACGCACGCCGTCGTGTACGACCGCGGCTACGTGATCCGCGACGAGCACGGCAGGCCCACGCGGATGATCGGCGCGATGATCGATTTCACGCAGCGCCGCGCCGCCGAGCAGTCGCTTCGTGAGAGCGAATCTCGGTTCCGCGCCATGGCCGACTCGTCGCCCATGATGATCTGGGTCTCGGACGAGGCGTGTCAGTGCGTCTACTTCAACCGCGCGTGCATCGAGTTTACGGGGTGCGCGCCCGAGTCTTTGCTCGGGCGTCGGTGGATGGAGCGCGTCCACCCCGGCGACCTCGAGCGAACAAAGGCCTCGCTCGAGCGGTCATGGGCGCTGCGGGAGCGGTTCACGGTCGAGTACCGCTCCCGGCGGCACGACGGGGAGTATCGCTGGCTGCTCGACTCCGGGGCGCCGCGGTACCTCGACGACGGCTCCTTCGCCGGATTCGTCGGCTCCTGCACCGACATCACCGAGCGCAAGCGCTCCGAGGAGCACCTGCGGCTGCTCAACCGCGAGCTCAATCACCGGGTGAAGAACAATCTCGCCGCGATCCAGGTGCTCGCGGAGCGCACCGCGGCGTGCTCACCCACGCTCGACGCGTTCCGCGCATCCTTCGCGGGCCGCGTCGGCGCCCTGGCGCGCATGCACGACCTCATGATGCGCACACCCGGGGAGGCGACCTCGCTCCGCGCCGTGATCGATCAGAGCCTCGAGGCGTATATCGGCGGCGGGGAGTCGGATGTGCGCAGCGTCGGCGCGAGCGATGTGTACATCAGCAAGAGCGCGGCCTCCACGCTGCACATGATCCTGCACGAACTGGCGACCAACGCCGTCAAGCACGGCGCCCTCGCGCGCCCCGCCGGGAGCATCGTCGTGGACTGGCAGGCGTCGGACGACGATGCGCCGATGTTCCGGCTGACGTGGACCGAGCACGGCTGCGCGCTGATGGAGCAGCCCGGCCCCCGCGGGTTCGGCATGGAGTTCATCGAGGGGTTGGCGGCGCACGAACTCGGCGGCGGCGCGACATGGGATTTCGCGGCCGACGGGCTGCGTTGCGTGATCGACGCCCCGCTGTCCTCGGTCGTCGCCGCGACGGGCGTGCTGGCGTCGCGCTTCCCTGCGTCCATCGCCACGTGATCGGGCGTCCCGCGATCGGGGCCCGGGGTGGCCGGACGGCTTACATGGGCTTCTTGTCGATGGTCACATCGTAGACGTTGAGCAGCTTTTCCTTGTCGAACACCATCTCGTTGCGGCTCAGGCCCACGATGTCGTACTCGTGCGTGAGCTCGATGGCGTCCACCGGGCAGGCTTCCTCGCACATGCCGCAGAAGATGCAGCGGAGCTCGTCGATCTCGAACTTGGCGGGGTACTTCTCCCGGTCGTCCCAGGGGGACTCCGCCGCCTCGATGTGGATGCAGTTGGCGGGGCAGAGGGTGGGGCACATCATGCAGGCGACGCACTTGACGCGCCCCTGCTCGTCGCGGTTGAGGCGGTGCACGCCGCGGAAGTTGCCCTTGTACTGCCCGCCCTCCTCGATGGGGAGGTGCTCGCGCCGCTCCTCGGGGTACTGCATGGTGCGCGTGGTCTTGGAGCGACCGACGACCGGCAGCTTGCTCTGCCCGAAGGACGTGAAGAAGTGGCGCATCGTCGTGCCCATCCCCTTGACGATCTCGGGGATGTAGACCGACTCGCTGCGGTTCAGCCTCGGGGCCTCGATGCGGATGATGTCTTCGTCGCGGATGGTCATGGGCCTCACGCGCTGGGTTCGGGGGGATGGAAACGGGCGGGCGCGGCCCGCGGGGCCGGATTGTAGCCGGGGGGCGAGGACGCGTGTCCCGGTCGGCTTCACAGCCTCCCGGCGCGCACGAGCCGCTCCACGATCCTCGCGGCGTGGGCCTCGAGATTCGCGCCGCCCCGCTTGATGTTGGCCGCGAGGCTCGCGTCCGGGTCGGCGATGACCACCACCTCGTCGAAGGGCCCGCCCCGGGCGCGCGTGGCCCGTTCCCAGCCCTCGCCCGTCGCGCCGACGAGGGCGACGCACAGCGCCCCCGCCTCCGCGGCACGACGCGCCGCCTCGAAGGGCGCCTTGCCCCCGAGCGACTGCGCGTCGAGGCGCCCCTCCCCCGTGATCAGCAGGTCGGCGCGCAGCAGTCGCCGGTCGAATCCCAGCGCATCAAACGCAATGACCGCCCCCCGCGCGCTCGTCGCGCCGAGGAACGCGCGCGCGCCGAACCCCACGCCCCCCGCCGCGCCGCTGCCCGGCTCGTCCGGGTCGGCGTCGATCCCCGCCTCGGCGCAGCGCTGCGCGAGGGCGCGCAGACCGTCATCGAGCGTGCGCACCTGCTCGGGCGTCGCGCCCTTCTGCGGCGCGAAGACGAACGCGGCGCCGCGCGGCCCGAACAGCGGGTTGTCCACATCGCACGCGACCACCACGCGCGTGCGCGCCAGCCGCGCGTCCCGCGCGCCCGCGTCGATCCGTGCGATGCGCCCGAGGTCCGCCCCCGTCGGGCGCGCGATCGGCGCGCCCTGCGCATCGAGGAACCGCACCCCCAGCGCCGCGGCCATGCCGGCGCCCGCGTCGCACGTGGCGCTGTTGCCGATGCCCAGCAGCACCGTCCCGGCGCCCGCGTCCAGCGATCGGGCGATCAGTTCGCCCACGCCGAACGTAGTCGTGTGGGTCGGGTCGCGACGATCGCGGGGCACGAGCGCCATGCCCGCGGCGGCGGACAACTCGACGACCGCGGTCGCCTCACGCTCGCCCTCGCCCGGGGGCAGCAGGCCCCACTGGGCCTCGACCGGCTCGCCCAGCGGGCCGGTCACCCGGTCGCGTCGCGTCTCGCCGTTGCGCGCCGCGACGAGGGTGTCCACGAAGCCCGCGCCGCCGTCGCTCAGGGGCGCGAGGTCGCACTCGATGCGCACACCGGCGCGCTCCGCGCCCAGCGCGACGCCCCGCGCGATGGCGATCGCCGCGTCGCGGGCGCGCAGGCTCTCCTTGAACTCGTCTGGCGCGATCAGAACGACGAGCGGGCTCTGGGGCATGGGGGCATTGTGCCCGCCGCGGGGGCGGGCGTCGGCTCACTTCGTGGCGCAGTTCGTGCCGAAGTTGGCGAGCACCTCGCTGAGGTCGGAGAACTGGTACGTCGTGCCGAACTCGCCGAGCACCACGCTCAGATCGGCGAAGTCGACGACGAGGTCGCCGTTGAAGTCGCCCGGGCAGGGCGTGCCGCCGCCGCCGAGGGTGGTGGTCGTGCCGTCGGTGCGGGTGGGGGAGTTCACGGCGATCGCCCAGCCGATGGAGTTGTCCATCGAGGTGTTGACGCGGGTCAGGGAGTGAACGCCGTCGGTGGGGAGGGGCTGTGGGAAGGGGTCGCCGAAGTTGCCGTTGCCCGCGGAGTAGGCGCCGTAGGCAATCGAATCCACGGCGGCCGCGGTGTTGCGGCGGAAGAGCACGCGACCGTCGGGGGAGAAGATGAGCGAGTTGGCGGGCATCACGAAGTCGGGCGCGAAGCCGGCCACGGCCTCGAAGCCGGGCGTGGCGACGAGCAGCGTCTGGCCGTTGGACCACGCGTAGCTCTCAACGAAATCGAAGAGGATCGTCTCGTTGCCGTTCGTCTCGTCGCGGGCAACGATGCGCGTGGCGCTCAGGTTTGTCTGGTTGTTGGCCAGAGCGATCAACTCCACGTACTGCACCGTGCCGTCGGCGTTGGAGTAGACCTCGTTGATCTGCACCAGGTGGAACGACGCGAGCGCGGGAGCGCACAGCGCACAGAGCCCGGTCGTGGCGAGAAGGTGTCGGATCATGGTCATGGCGGTTCTCCTTGGTGGGCGGGTGTCCCCGTGCGTGCGTGGGGGTGTCGGTTCATCGAGCGCCGGCGCGGCGCAGGCGATGCCTCAACGGTACACCCGCGCGGTATCCGCACAAAGCAAAAAATCCGATAAACCTTCGCCGCAACCGCCCCGGAGCGGGGCGCCGGCTCACCTCACTCGGGGTTGCAATCCGTCCCGAAGTTGCCGAGCACGATGCTGAGATCTGCGAAGTCGACCTGGCCGTCGCCGTTGAGGTCGCCCGGGAGGCCGGCGCCCGATTGCCCGAACGCCCCGAGCACGATGCTCAGGTCATTGAAATCGACGAGGCCGTCGCCGTTGGCGTCGCCGGGGCAGGGGTCGGCGATGGTGACCACGAGGTGCAGTTGCGGGGCGAAGAAGAAGGGGTCGCCGCCGAACTTGTTCTCTCGGGTGGCGAAGATCGGGAAGTTCACGGCGATGCCGCGGTCGGGCAGCAGCCCGATGCCGGGGTCCTCGGCGGGGTGCAGCGAGGAGACGATGAACCGCAACCGACCCTCGTTCAAGCTCTGGCGCAGGTACGCGAGGGCGTCGGGGTTGGTGAGGTCGATGTCGAAGGTGAGGTGCGTGTTCGAGGGCACGAACTGCCCCGGCGTGAGCGCGGCGTTCTTGCCGATGGCGAAGGGGACGGTCTCGAAGCCGAAGCGGACATTGTTCGAGACGTCGTCGGGCTCGCCGCCGGCGAAGTCGGTGGCGAAGGCGTTGCGCACGCCGAAGTTGAGGGCGGGGCCGTGGGGCGATGTCTCGAAGAAGGTCGCGGCCGTGAACCCGTTGCGGAACCCGACGCCGTAGAGCTCGACCGGGCGCCCGGCGTCGGCGTCGGGCAGGTAGTCGGGGTGGGTCGTGGGCAGGTAGGTGCGGTAGGAGTCGTACGTGGGGTCGTAGCGGAAGGCGCCGCCCTCGAGGACCGTCACGCGGATCCGGGCTTCTTGGATCTGGTATCGATTCACCCCCTCGCCGGTGGGCACGAGGCCGAAGGTGTCGAAGCCGACGAGAAATTGGGCATCGCGGTTGTCGAACCGTGCATCCTCGAAGACCCCGAACGTCGACGCCGCCGGCCGCTGGCCGGGCGTCGGGTTGAAGGGGTACATCCAGCGGTCCAGCGTGGGCTGGTTCATATCGACGACGATCGTCCCGGCGTGGGCGAACGGGGCGGCGGCGGCGAGGACGGCGATGAGAAGGCAGCGAGGAAGGGGCACGGGAGGCTCCTGGGGAGGGTCGATCCGCTGCCCGGTGAATGAGCGTGCATCCGGGCGGGGATTGTGGATGAATCTACTGTAGGACCGTATTCTGTTCTGGGAGGCAGCAAAGTCCACGGACTGGACACTGGAAATAATCCAACGTTGAGACTCGGTCTCAGCGAGAGTATGCTCCTGTTCTGCCCCGAGGTCAACCGTCCGAACCCCCGCACAGGACGCCCGCGAAGATGCCCAGCCACCTGACGACGCCGCAGCGAGCCCGAGTCGGGCACACCCGCCTCCGCGCGGAACGCTGCGCGTTCACGCTCATCGAGCTGCTGGTGGTCGTGGCGATCATCGGGCTGCTGATCGGGGTGCTGCTGCCGACGCTGAGCGGCGCGCGGGACGCGGCCAAGCTCGTCGTGCAGCAGGGCAACGCCCGCCAGTTGATGATGGGGTACGCCGAGTACGCGATCGATCGCCGCGACTACGTGCTTCCCGCGATGATCGACGGCAACGGTTTCCCCGATGAGATCCGCGTGGCGCCGCGCGACGCCGCGGGCAACCGCATCCCGCTGAGCACCCAGCCGGGTCGTCGCTGGTTCTGGCACCTTGCGCCGTATCTCAACGACGCGTACGACGTGATGTACCGCGATCAGGACCTACTCGAAGACCTGTACGGCCGCAACGACTACTACGAGATGACGCTGTACCCCGGCTTCGGGATCAACCAGCGCTTCGTGGGCGGCATCTCGGCGTACCGCACCAACCCGCTCTACGGGCGGTCGTGGGGTCGCTCGTGGTACGTGCAGCGCACGTACGACGCCAAGCGCCCGAGCGGGCTGATGGTCTTCGTCTCCTCCGCCTTCACCTCGGGCCCGACGGGGTTCCGCGACGGCTACTTCCGGGTGGAGCCGCCGTATTTCACGGCGCAGAACTGGACGACCATGAACGCCCCGGGCAAGGGCGACGAGCCGACGCAGTCGCGCAACGTCTGGCCCGTGGCGCGTGGGCGCGTCGTGGCCGGGTTCATGGACGGGCACGCCGAGGCGATGGAGTGGGGCCGCGCCAGCGATATGCGGCTCTGGGCGCCCGACGCCGACGCCCCCGATTGGCGCATGCCCCCCCTCACCCCCTAACCCCCCCCCCGGAAGTTGCCCCCGGAAGTTGCCCCGGGCATTGCCAGCGGGCATTGGCCGCCGCGCATCAGCGCGGTGAGCCGCGGCGTCCTGTGCGCGCTCGGGCTGGTATCGTCCCCGCGATATGCCCGAAGCACCGAGCGATTTGCTGCACGAACTGAAGTGGCGCGGCCTGCTGCATCAGGCCACCAGCGAGGACGACCTGCGCGCCCACCTCGCCGAGCCGCGTCGGATCTACTGCGGCTTCGACCCCACAGCGCCCTCGCTCACGATTGGCAACCTGGTGCCCATCATGCTGCTCCGGCACGCGCAGCGGGCCGGGCACACGCCGGTGGTCATCATGGGCGGCGCCACGGGCCTCATCGGCGACCCCTCCGGCAAGTCGGAGGAGCGCCGGCTGCTCACGCCGGCGCAGGTGGACGAGCACATCGCCGCCCAGCGGCGCATTTTCGAGCGCACGCTCGACCTCACCGGCGAGCGCGCCGCCGTCATCCTGAACAACCACGACTGGATCGGGCGCCTCAGCTTCATCGAGGCGCTGCGCGATGTGGGCAAGCACTTCTCCGTGAACGCGATGATGCAGAAGGACTCCGTCCGCGACCGCCTGCACAACCGCGAGCAGGGCATCTCGTACACCGAGTTCAGCTACCAGATCCTCCAGTCGTACGACTTCCTGCGCCTGCGCTGGGACCAGAAGGTCACGGTGCAGTGTGGCGGGTCGGACCAGTGGGGCAACATCATCGGCGGCGTCGACCTGGTGCGCCGCGTGCTGCGCGAGGAGGTCTTCGGCTTCACCGCGCCCCTCGTCACCAAGGCCGACGGCGGCAAGTTCGGCAAGAGCGAGGCGGGCGCTGTGTGGCTCACCGCCGACCGAACCTCGCCCTACGCCTTCCACCAGTTCTGGTTCAACTGCGACGATCGCGACGTCGGGCGCTACCTGCGCATGTTCACCTTCCTCACCCTCGAGGAGATCGAGGCGCTGGAGGCCGACCACGCCGCCAACCCCGGCGCCCGTTCGGCGCACCGGGCGCTGGCCAACCATGTGACCGAGTTCGTGCACGGCGAGGCGGAGCGCCTCCGCGCCGAGCAGGCGGCGCAGGCGCTCTTCAGCGGCGACGTCGCCGGCCTCGACGCCGCGACGCTCGACGAGGTCTTCGCCGGCGCGCCCTCCAGCGAGCACCCGCTGGGGCGCCTCGCGGGCGAGGGCGTGGGCATGGTGGACCTGCTGGTGGAGACGGGGCTCGCCAAGAGCAAGCGCGAGGCGCGGGAGTTCCTGCAGAACGGCTCCGTCAGCGTCAACGGCGACCGCGTGGGCCCCGACGATCGTTTGCGCGAGTCATCGCTCATGCACAAGACCGTCGCGCTGCTCCGCCGCGGCAAGAAGACGTGGCACGTCACGCGCTGGCGCTGAGCGGACATGACCATCCGCAACGCCCAGCGGTGCGCGCACGCGACGCGTGAACGGCGACCGCATGGTCGCCTAGGCGCTGAGGGTCGCCGCGAGGCGCGCGAGTTCCTCGATGTTGCGCGACGAGAGCACCTTCGCGGCGGTCTTGGGCTCCACTTTGGCGCCCTTGATGGCGGTTTCGGCGCGCTTCCAGAGCCGTTCGCGTTTGGCGTCGGTGTCGGCGAGGGCGAGGTCGGAGGCGATCTCGCACAGGCGCTGCGCAAGGATGGTGTCCTTGTGCTCGTAGTAGCGGTTGATGATGCCCTTCTGCGCTCGTGAGTAGTGCTGACCCTTGGCCATCGCGTTGTGTCGCCTCGATTTGTGGGGTGAAAAAACCGTGCCGGAGGGGTTATTGCGGGCGTTTGCGGGCACTATCCGAATATTTCTCTGGACTCTTCGCCCGCGAAGGAGCACACTGTAGCAGCGGAGAGAGACAGATCGGGCCGCGCAGGAGGGGGCGGCCTGGTTTCACACCGCCGAGTGCGCGGGAAAGGAAGTCCTCATGCCTCGAATCGAAGACCTGCTCAAAGCCAAGGCCGAATCGTCGGCCCCCACCGTGGTGAGCGTGCGCCCAGACGAATCGACGCTGGTCGCGGCCAAGCGCATGAACGAGCACCGCATCGGTTCGCTCGTCGTGCTCGACGATCGCTCACACCTCACAGGCATCATCTCCGAGCGCGACATCCTCACCAGAGTCGTCGCCTCGGAGCGGGACGCCACGCGGACACGGGTGGCGGAGATCATGACGCGCGACGTCATCACCTGCGCCCCAGAGGACCGCCTGCAGGACCTCCGTCGCATCATGCGCGAGCGCCGGGTGCGCCACGTGCCCGTGGTGCGCTCCGGGCGTGTGGTCGGGATGGTCTCGATCGGCGACCTCAACGCGGCCGAGGCCGGCGTGATGAGCGAGACGATCAAGTACCTCGAACAGTACATGACCGCGCTCTGAGGGCACGATCGCGTGCCGCGTGGTCAGGCGTCGTCTTTGTTCGGGTCGATCTCGCGCAGATACGCCCACGAGTAGATGCCCGTGTCGTGCCCGTCGCTGAAGCGGATGCGCAGGGCGTAGTTGCCGACGAACTCGGCGCTCTCGGCGAGCAGGGGGCTCGACGAGGCCGGCGCGCCGCCCGAGGGCAGCACCGTCAGGGGGTTGCGGGCCATCTCCTCGCGCAGTTGCCGCGATTCGGCGCTGGGCGACATGCGACGGAGATACGCGATCGTGTAGTACGAGACGCGCCCGTCGGGCCACTCCACGTGCAGGCCCTTGTCCTTCACGAGGTCGAGTTTTCGCGGCGGTGGGGCGTCGGTGCGGTCTGCGGCCATGGCGGTGCGTCCTTCGGTGCTCGGGCGCGGTAGCGTAGGATGCCGCGGGCGCGACGGCGCGCCCCGCGCTCCAGCCACGTTTCATGAACAAGGATCACAGCATGACGAACCCCGCCCGCACAGCGCGCCCGTTCGAACTCCTCCAACGCGTTCTGCCGCTGCTGGCGGCGGCGCTGTTCGCCTTCGCGTGCTCGCCCCCGGCGCTCGCGGACGCCCCCGGCATCGGCCACGTCGAGACGATGGGCGAGGGCGAGAAGACGCTGATCCTCGTGCCCGGCCTGGGCTGCGACTGGACGGTCTGGCGCGCCTTCATGGAGCGCAACAAAGACCGCTACACCATGCACGCGATCACCCTCGCCGGCTTCGGCGACACCCCACCGCCGGCCGACCCCGGCCACGACGAGGGCACGCCGTGGCTCGACGGCGCCATCGCGGCCATCGGCGCCCACATCGATGCGCACGGGCTGGATCGCCCGATCCTCGTCGGCCACTCGTTGGGCGGGCACCTGGCGCTGCGGTTCGCGGCGGAGCGTCCCGGCGTGCTCGGCGGCGCGGTGTGCGTGGACGGCCTGCCCGTCTTCCCGCTCGGCATCCCGATCCCGGCCGACCAGCGCGAGGCGTTCGTGAACCAGAATATCGCCCCGCAGCTCCGCGGGATGAGCGACGAGATGTGGGCGATGCAGCAGCGTCAATCCGTCGAGGGGATGGTGCGCGACGAGGCCCGCCGCGCGGAACTCGCCGCGATGATCCTCGAGCCGTCGCGTGAGGTCACCGTGCGGTACCTGCTCGAGCTGTTCAAGTCGGACATCGTCGCCGACCTCGCGCAGATCGCCGATCCCGCGCTGCTCATCGGCGCCGTGCCGGGCGAGAACGTGCCCGGCGCCGCCCAGATCGCGGCGATGATGCGCGAGGTGTGGCGCGACTCGGAAAAGGCGTCGGCGCACCTGCGCGTGGTGACGCTCAAGAACACCGGCCACTTCGTGATGGACGACGCCCCCGACCGGCTCGACGCCATGGTGCGCGCCTTCGTCGCCGGCGAGGATGTGCGCCCGCTGGGGGACGACGCCCGGTGACGCACGCCGAGCCCTTCGCCGACAAGCTCCGGCACGCCGTCGCGTCCTGCGCCGGGGCCCCGGTCTGCGTGGGGCTCGACCCGGTGTTCGAGCGGCTGCCCCCGCGCCTCGGCGCCGATGCGCCGGACCCGGTCGCGGCCATCGAGCGATTCTGCGTGGGGGTCATCGAGGCCACCGTGGGCGTGGCGGGCGTGGTCAAGGCGCAGAGCGCGTGCTTCGAGCGCTACGGGGGCGCCGGCTTCGACGCCCTGCGGCGCGTGCGCGATGCGGCCGGCGCGCACGGGGCGCTGTTCATCCTCGACGCCAAGCGCGGCGATATCGGCGTCTCCGCGGAGCACTACGCCGCCATGGCCTTCGGCGCCCTGGACGCCGACGCACTGACCGTCAACGCCTACATGGGCGCCGACACCGTCGGGCCCTACCTCGACGCCGCCCGGTGGGGGCGGCGCGGCGTCTTCGTGCTGGTGCGCCCCCGCCACCCCCGCCGCCCCGCCCAGCAAACCGCGCGGCTCGACTCCCGCGCGACCCTCGCCCCCCCCCTGGCCCGCGCCGTGGCCGCGCTCGGGGCCGGGCGCCTCGGCGCGTGCGGGTACAGCGACGTCGGCGCCGTGGTCGCCGCCACGAAGCCGGGCGACGCTGCCGACCTGCGGGCGCGGATGAAGGAGCAGGTCTTCCTCGTTCCGGGGTTCGGCGCCCAGGGCGGCGACGCCGCGAGCGTGCGCGCGCTCTTCGACGCCGCGGGCTTCGGCGCCGTCGTCACCGCGAGCCGTTCGGTGATCTATCCGCGCCTCGACGCGGGCGAGTCGTGGCGCGACGGCGTGCGCCGGGCGGCGGGGGAGTTTGCGCGCACGGTGTCGAGCGCCGCGGGCGTGGCCTGAGCGGGCGTCAGCGGCGCGCGAGCTGGGCCGCGAAGTTATCCATCGCGATCCCGATGTTCACGTTGCGGTCGATCGCGGACTCGGTCTCGAAGACGAGATCGATGGCGCGGACGCGGTGTATGCGCTCCGGGGCGTTGCGGGCCTCGTGCAGGCGCCGTCGCGCCCACGACGCGAAGAGCGCCATGAGCATGCGCACGCCGTCCTTGTTGGCGGCTTCCTTGCTGGCGTTGGGGTGCGCTTTGACCCATTCGTTCGCCCACCCCTCGACGAGCTTGGTCATCGTGCCACCGAGTTCGGCGGGGAAGGCGCCCTGCTCCATGCGGTCGAGCAGGGGCTGCAGCGTCTTCGCCCAGTCGTACAGCCCCGCCTCGTGCGCGCGGAGCGCCTCGCCCGGCGAGCCCTGTGCGAAGGCGAGCACCCAGTCGCGGTGATCCGGCGCGAGGCCCAGCCCCGAGCGGGTGTACCACGCCCGCATCGCCTCGTCGTCGAGCGGCGCGAAGGCGACCCGCTGGCACCTGCTGCGGATGGTGGGCGGCAGATGGCTCTCGCGATCGGTGAGCAGGATGATCGTGACGCCCGGCGCGGGCTCTTCGAGCACTTTCAGCAGCGCGTTCGCGCCCTCGTGGGCCATCAGGTGCGCCTCTTCGATGATGAAGACGCGCGAGGCCAGCGCGCCGTGGCCGGCCGTCTTCCCCAACTGCGCCGGGCGCACGACGTGCTCCTTGATGACGTCGAGCGGGATGAACTTCTGCTTGCTGTTGCGCACGCGCACATCGCTCGAGTATTCCGCCAGTTCCTTGCGCACGATCCGGAGGTCCGGGTGCGTGCCGGCGGCGATCATCCGCTGCGTGTGGCTGTCGGGGTCGGGTTCGAGCTCGCCGGCGAGATTGGGGGCGAGGCCGGGCTCGAGCAGCGTCGCGCCGAAGGCCTGCGCGGTCGTGCCCTTGCCGACGCCCTTGGGCCCGTAGAAGACCCACGCGTGGTGCAGCCGCCCCGAGGCGATGCACGAGCGCAGCACCTGCACGGCGCGGCCTTGGCCGAGGATGTCGTTGAGAGAGGGCATCCGTGTTCAGGGTACCCACCCGCGCGCGGGCGCGGGGCGGATCACGCCGAGACGTCGAGCGTGCGTCCGACGGTCACATCGGTCGCGACCGCATTGCGCTGCGCCGGGTGGTGGTACATGGGCAGGGTTTCGGCGGCTCGCTTCGGGGCGGGCGCGTCGAAGGAGACGCGCCCCGGCACTTCCGCCGCGACGATCCGCTCGATGTGCGAGCGCGCCCGCGCCGACTCGGCGCGGGAGACGGCGTCGGAGCGGTCCAGCGCCCGCGTGTTCGCGGCCGCCTGCGGCCCCTGCGTGGGCGAGGGACGATGGGCGGCGTAGGCAAGGCGGAGGTGGTGGGCGGCGTTGAGGGGGCCGATTTCCATGTGCCCGACAGGGTAGCGGGGCGGCCCCTAGGGCGTCCAGCGGCGGGTCGAAGCCCGGCGTGCGAGGGCCGTCCCGGCGGCGGCACGCGGCCACGACGGATCGCTCAGTTGTGTTCGTCGACCCCCCCAAAAGGGGCAACTGACGGCGTGGAGCGTCCGAAAACTGCGATTCATGGCCGTATTTCGTGATTTTGGGGTTCCATTCCCGGAGCCATGCCGTACAGTGTCCGATGCATTGTTCGCGCACCGCGCGCTCCCACCGCGTCGGGGCCACCGCACCCACATTCCTCAAAAGATCAGAGGAGAGGACCCAACTCATGCATTCAGGACGACGTCACCCTAACGCGACCCGTCGGGCCGCGATGGCCATCGCCACGGCGGTCGGCCTTGCCTGCGCCGCCGGCGCCCAGCTCGAGAAGGCCGGCCCGGCCTTCGTCGACTTCGGCAACCCCAACTCGCTCCAGCTCCAGTCCGCGTTCGTCGACCTGACAGAGGCCAAGCAGGGCTTCGGGGCGATGGCGTCGCGCGCGGTTGCGAACAAGGCGTACGTGATCCATCTCGACGGTCCGATGACCGAGGTGCGCCGCGCTCGTCTCGAGGCCGCCGGCGTTTCGATCGGCGATTACCTCCCGGTCAACGCCTTCATCGTCACGATCAACCCCGAGGCCGTGAACCCCCGCGCCGCGCAGGATCTCGACTTCGTGCGCTGGTACGGCGAGTTCCAGGACACGTGGAAGATCGCCCCCGACGTCGGCGTGCGTGAATACGCATCGCTCGAGCGTCAGACGCTCGCCGCGCAGGGCAAGGCCGCGGTCGTGATCAACCTCTTCTCGCACGCCACCGACGCCGAGGTCGCCGACGCGTTCGCGTCGCTCGAGGCGATGGGCGCCGTGATCACCGGCCGCGACACGATCGGCGACAACGTCGTCATCATGGCGGAGTTGGGGATGAACCGTCTCGAGAACGTCGCCGTGCTCGACAGCGTGCAGTTCATCGAGGACGTGCCCGAGGTCACCCTGCGGAACCAGAACGTCCGCTGGGTCGTGCAGTCCAACATTTCCGGCGTGAACACGCTGCACGACAAGGGTCTGCGCGGCGAGGGCCAGATCGTCGGCGTGCTCGACTCCAAGCTCAACGCCAACCACTGCGCGTTCGTCGACACGATGAACCCGATCGGCCCCAATCACCGCAAGATCCTCGCGTACAACACCTCGCAGGGCTCTTCCGGTCACGGCTCGCACGTCTCCGGCACCGTCGCCGGCGACGACGGCGGCACGGGCAACAACCGCGGCGTCGCCTACCTGGCGAGGATCGTCTTCAACGACATCCCCTCCTTCAATGAGACGGCCGTGGTCAACGTGCTGCAGCAGCACCACAACCAAGGCGCCCGCGTCCACACCAACTCGTGGGGCAACGACGGCACCACCGCCTACGACAGCCTCGCCCGCGGCTTCGACGTCTTCTCGTGGAACAACGAGGACAGCCTCAGCACCCTCGCGGTGACCAACCAGAGCAACCTCCGCAACCCCGAGAACGCCAAGAACCTTCTCGCCTGCGGCGCCACCAACCCCGCCCCCAACCAGCACAACCACTGCACCGGCGGCGTCGGCCCGACCATCGACGGCCGGCGCAAGCCCGAGGTGTACGCCCCCGGTTGCTCCACGCAATCGGCGAACACGAGCACCTGCGGCACGTCGTCGTCCAGCGGCACCTCGATGGCCACCCCGGCCATCGCCGGCGTCGCCTTGCTGGCCCGCCAGTACTACATGGAAGGCTTCTACCCCGGTGGCTTCTTCAACCCCGGCGACGGCTTCACCCCCACGGGCGCGCTGCTCAAGGCCACCGTCGTCAACAGCGCGCAGGACATGACCGGCGTCGCCGGCTACCCGAGCAACCTCGAGGGCTGGGGCCGCATCCTCGCGGACAACACCCTGCACTTCCAGGGCGACTCGCGCCGGCTCATCGTCGAGGACGTGCGGCACAGCGCGGGCCTGACCACGGGCGCCGTGCAGGAGCTCGACTTCAATGTCAACGGTTCGGGTGAGCAGCTCCGCGTCACGATGGCGTTCATGGACGCCCCCGGCGCGGCCGGCTCGTCCAACCCCGTCGTGAACAACCTCGACCTCGAGGTCGTCTCCCCCACCGGGCAGGTGTACCGCGGCAACGTGTTCTCCGGCGGCGTCAGCGTCACCGGCGGCTCGTTCGACGCCATAAACAACGTCGAGCAGGTCCACATCACCAACCCGAACCCGGGCCAGTGGACGGCCCGCGTCATCGGCGCCGCGGTCAACGCGGTCCCCTCGGGCGAGCCCGGGCAGGGCTACGCGCTGGTCATCACGGGCGACGTGCAGGCCGGCCCCGCCTCGCTCTCGATCTTCGCCGCCGGCGTGCCCGAGCTCATCGCTCCCGGCGACACGACGGACATCAACGTGACCATCAACGAGGGCGACGACGCCCTCGTCCCCGGCACCCCCACGATGCACCTGCGCACCGCTGGCGGTTCCTTCGCGACCACGCCCCTCACGCACGTCGGCGGCAACACTTGGCAGGCCACCCTGCCCGCGTTCGGCTGCGACGATGAGCCCGACTTCTACTTCTCCGCCGAGGGCGTGACCACCGGCCTCCGCACGACGCCCTTCGGCGCCCCGGCCAACTTCTTCAGCGCCGACGTCGGCACGCTCGAGATGGTCAACGTCTTCTACGAGAACTTCCCCACCGGCTCGCTCTCGGGCGGCTGGACGGCCAGCGGTCTGTGGAACATCACTGACCAGTGCGGCTCCGGCGGTTGCGACGGCTCGTTCTTCGCCTACTACGGCCAGACCTCCACGTGCACGTACAACTCCGGCGCGGCCAACACCGGCGACCTGACCTCGCCCTCCATCACGCTCCCGAACGTCCCCGCGGGCGGCTCCATCACCCTCACCTACTGCTCGCGTCGTGAGTCGGAGAGCCTCCAGACCTACGACCTCAGCCGCCTCTACATCGGCACGACCATCGTCGATCAGCCCGTCGGCAACAACCTCACCTGGGAGACGCGGACCGTCGACCTGACCCCCTACGCCGGCCAGACCATCCAGCTCCGCTTCAACTTCGACACCCGTGACAACATCCTCAACGACTTCCTCGGCTGGCAGGTCGACGGCATCAACATCACCGCAATCGCTCCCGCGTGCGAAGACGTCGACTGCCCCGGCGACCTCAACGGCGACGGCGTCGTCGACTTCGACGACCTGAGCGAGGTGCTCGGCTCCTTCGGGACGACGTACAGCTTCGAGGACCTCAGCGAGGTGCTCGCCAACTTCGGCGCCACCTGCAACTGATCGCGAGCCCCGCTCGCTTCTTTACGCACTCATGACACGGGCCCGGCCTTTCCACAGGCCGGGCCCGTTTTCATGCGCCGAATGCGGGCGACAGGAATCGAACCTGCACGGCCTCTCGGCCACGGGAACCTAAATCCCGCGCGTCTGCCAATTCCGCCACGCCCGCGGGGGCGCCCCCGCGACGATTCTCCGCGTGCAGCGGCCCCAACGCCAATCGCCGGGGTCGAATGAATCGGGTCGCGGGTCTCGACGGTACGATATGAGATACGGACGGCCCCGCCGCACGTGACGACGGGGAGCCTTCTACCGCCGATCGCCCCGATCCAGAGGTGGCCCGATGGGACTCCGCACGTCGCTCGCGTTCAATGTCACCCCGCTGCTCCTCCGCGCCGCGCTGGGCGTCACGTTCGTGTGGGCGGGGTGGGGCAAGGTCATGGTGGACGCACCCTTCGAGCCCGCGCAGGCCGCGGCGCTGGCCAACATGGGCGTCTCTGGCGCGGTGTCGCAGGCCCGCTCCGCGACCGGGGCTCCCAGGAACGCACAGAACGGCGCCCGTGCGCCGGAGACCCGCCCCCCCGAAAGAACCCCGGAGCGTCCGCCGGAGCGCACGACGCAGCCCGCGCCCGATGCGCCGCAGCAGCCGCTCCCCGAGCCGCCCGACGCCGTTCGCGCCGCCGCCGAATCGGATTCCCACCGCGTGGTGCTCGTGCGGCAGGAGGCCGAGGAAGCGCCCGTCGCGGCCGCGCGGACGTACCGCGCAGAAGATTTCGATGGCCCGATCGAGCTCCGCGGCCTCTACAACCTCAGCCTGCTGCTCGTCGCGGTGTCTGATCGCGGGCCGGACAAAGTCACGCTCTGGCCCGAGGCGCTCGCGAAGGACGGCTGGCCGGTCCGCATGGCGTGGGCGGCGGGGCTGACGGAGTTGATCGCCGGCGCGCTGGTGTTCATCGGGTTCCTTACCCGCTTCAGCGCGCTCTCGCTCGCCGGCGTGATGTTCGTCGCGATGTGGTTGACGCAGATCGGCCCCAACATCGGCGCCGACGGGGCGTTCCTGGGCGTGCTGCCCGCGTTGAACAACTTCGCGCCCTCGGCCTGGCAGACGCTGCTCTGGCAATTTGTGCTCGCGATGGCCGCGTTGGGCGTCTTTTTCAGCGGCCCCGGCTGCCTGAGCCTCGACAGGTTCGTGTTCGGCCCCGCGCACCGTGCCCCTCCACCGGTCGGCGCCGGGGCGTCGAAGCCGCGTCAGGCGTGACACGGGCGTTCCCGCCGCGGCGGGCGCCAACGCGGGCACGCTGCGGCACGCGAAACCGCGGGACGGGCGCGCGTATCGTCCCAATACTCACGCGCCGATGACCTCAGCCAACGATCACAGCCAACGCCTCGCGCCGCCGCCCCCGGGCGTGTCCCGGCGTGGCGCCCTGCGCGAGGGGGCGCCGTGGATCGTTTCGGTGTGCGCACACGCGGCGGCGCTGCTCATCGCTTTCGCGGTGGCGCGTCCGGTGGAGCCGGCGTGGACGGCGCCCGGCGTCGCGGTCACGTTCGGGGAGGCGTCGGCGCACGATGAGACGCTGGACATCCGCCTCGACGATATGGCCACTCCCGACGCCGATCGGGTGACGCTGGACGCCCCGGTCTTCGACGCGGCCCCGGTGCGGCTCGCACGCGGCGCGGACGACACGGAGCGCTTCGACGGCTTCGGCGATGCCTTGGCCGCACCGACACCCGCGCGCGACGCGTCTCCCGGTCTCGTGGGTGAGGCGGTCGAGGGCGGCGGCACGGACGATCTGGTCGCGATGGCCCCGGCCCGCGTCGACCTGTTCGGCGTGGCGGGCGAGCAGAACGCGATGCGGATCGTCTACGTGGTGGACGCCTCGGGTTCGATGCTGCCGGTGATGCCGGTCATCCGCGCCGAGTTGCGGCGTTCGATCGAGACGCTGGACGCGAGCCAGTCGTTTCAGGTGCTGGCCTTCACCAACGGCGGCGTGCGCACGATCACCGGGCTCTCGGGGGCGCGCGACGGGGCGATGGTGCGCGCCACGCGCGCGAACAAGCGGGCCGTGGCGTCGTGGTTCGACACGGTGGACGCCGGCGGCGTGGGCGACCCGATGGGGGCGCTCGAGCACGCCCTGCGCCTGCGCCCCGACGCGGTGTTCCTGATCTCCAAGCGGCTCACCGACACCGCGTGGACGGCCGAGGGCGCGCGTCAGCGCGTCGACGAAGCGCTGGCGCGGCTCGATACGCTCAACCCGCGCGACCCGCGCTCGGGGCTGCGCCCGGCGAGCATCCGCGTCGTGCACTTCTACGACGACGAGCCGTGGGACATGCTGCGGATCATCGGCGAGACGCACGGCGGCGAATCGGGGTACGTCTTTGTGCGTCGCGGCGAGGCGTGGGCGCGGTGAGGCGTCTGTGGGCGACGCTTGTCGCGGCGGCGTTCACGCTCAGTGCGCCGTGCCTGTCGGCGTCGGAGGGCGCGCACACCGATCGAGACTCCATCACACAACGCGCCGAGCGGGCGTACGCGGCCCTCGACGAGCGCGTGCAGCGCCTCGGGCCGACGCTGCCGGAGCGCATCATCGCGCCCCCCCTCGGCGGCGACGCGCCAGGCGCGGACGAGGCGGGGACGCTCCCCGATCTCGCGGCCGCCGCCCGCCTCGCCCTCGATGCGGCCGTCATCGGCCTCGAAGCCGGCGACGACGCCGACACGCGTGATGCGCTGCGGCGGGCGCTGCTGCTCCGCGACAGGGCCCTGCCGCTGCTCGAGGCCGAGGCCGCGCTGCTCGCGGGGACCGCGACGCTCGACCCGGGCCTGCGCGCCCGCGCGGGCGCTGACGCCCGCGAGCGCATCGAGGACCTGCGCTACGGCGCCGATCTGGCGGAGCGCCGCCGTCTGCGCCTGCTCGGCGTCGCGTCGTTGCTCTCGGGCGACGCCGCAGGCGCGCTCGACGCCTTTGCGCAGGCCGGCGAAGACCCGGCGGACACCGAGGCCGCGATGCTGCGCACGCTGGCGGTGCTGGGCGCCGAGGGGCCAGAGCGGGCCCGTGCGGCGTGGCGAGCGGCGGGGCAGCATCGGGTCGCGCCGGGTTCGGCGTCCGCGCTGCTCCGCGCCGATGTGCGATTCGTGATCGAGGTCGAGGAAGCGCGTCGTGCCGCCAACGCCAACGCCCGCGCGCTCGCCCTCCGCGACGCGTACGAGGCGTATCTCGAACTGGCGCAGGCGTGCGCCGCGGGGCCCGACCCCGCCGCGTGCGTGGGTGTGATCGGCGAGCGCCTCGGGTCGACGTCGCGGCTCGCGGCGTCGATGGAGGAGGCGTTGCCGCCGCTGGGCCTGGTGGGTGTTTCTGCCCAAGCCGAAGGCGGCGTGCGCCACGCAGAGCGTGTGCGGCGGCTCGCACGGGCCGTGGGTGATGCGTCGTCGCTGGACCGCCTCGGCCCCTTCGCGCTGTGGGCGACGAGTCTCTGCCTCGCGGCGACACTCGAGAGCGACGACGAGACGGCCCGCCGGCACGGGCCCGCTGCGGTGCAGGCCGCGGTGCGCACGGCGGGGCACGTGAACAACGGCGGGTTGCTCGGCGATGCGGCGCGGCTGCTCGACCGCATCGAAGCGATCGACGATGCGGCCCCGGCCGAGCATCTGTCGCGGCTGCGTGAGGGTGTGCTGCGTGCGCAGTTGCGGCACGCGTCGGCCGCCGGCGAGCGCAGCGCGAGCGCGTGGCGGCTCATCGAGATGCTCGTGCGGGAATCCCGCTGGGACGACGCGTGGGCGGCGCTGGCCGATGCGCAGGCCACGGGCGCCGTTCCACCCGGAACGCTCGCGGCGTGCGCCGGGTACATCGGCGCTGGACAGATCGCCGGCGCATCGAGCGATGCGGAGCGCGCGCACGCGGCGCGGGTGGTCGGGGCGCGGCTCGGCGAGGGCGGCGCGGCGCACGTGTCACTGGTCGAGCTTGGGGAGATGGTGGACGCTGGCGCCCTGTCGCTGGAGCAATTCTCACAGCACGTCGGGGCACGGGCACAGGCGGCCGCCTCGCTCAGCGACGATGCGCACGCCGTCGCGATCGTGACGGGGGCGTTCGACAGACTCGACGCCACCACGCGGCGGAGCCAAGGGGCGCAGCCGATGCTGCGCATCGGCGCGCGCAGCGCGTGGCGTGCGGAGGACGCGGCGGCGCTGCGGGCGCTGCTCCCGGGAGCGCTCGCCGCGGGTGGCGTCGGTGGCGTGGCGGCGGACGCCGCGGCGGAAGCGCCCCGGCTGACCGAACGCGCGCTGCACGATCCCGACCCGCACAGCGCACGGGCGCGGTCGGCGTGGGTGCTCGAGAGCGTGCGTACGGTGATCGCCGGTGCGCAGGACGCATCGCCCGCGGTCCTCGACGCCCTGCGGCTCGCCGAGGCGGAGGCGTGCATCGTGCTGGGCGACGGCGAGGGCGCCCTGGGCGCGATGGGCGCCATGGGCGAAGACGCGCTGCGGTCGGCCCGGGCGGTCGTCTGCCGCGCCGAAGCGCTGCGCCTCACCGGGGACGGCGCGGCGGCGTTCGCCCCGTTGCGTTCGGTGGCGACGGCGCTGGAGCGTGCGCAGCGGCACGACGGGCTCTACTGGCGCGCATGGGCGTCGATGCTGGAGATCCTCGACGCGAACAACAAGGACGGATCGCGCAGCGAGACGATCCGGCGCGAGGGGGCGCGACTCCGTCTGCTGGACGCGGGACTGGGTGGGCCGCCGTGGTCAGCGCGCATCGAGCGCGTGATCGAGCGTTCGGCGACGCGGTGAGCGTCGGCGTCAGTGCGGCAGCACGATGTGCAAGCGGGAGACGCCTTCGCGGGCGTTGGCGATGATCGAGTGCGTGTCGACCGGCGCGGGCTCCTGCCCCTCGAGCGTCTCGCCGGCGCCGCTGGCGTCGAGGACGCCGGGCGTTTCACCGAGCATCCGCTGGGCGCTCTCGCCGAGAGCGAATTCGATGAATGCGTCGGCGAGGGCGGGGCTGGGCGCGTTGGCGGGGCGTGCGCAGATCATGGGCACGAGCACGGGGCCGATGGGGTTGGCCACGTTGCCGTCGCGGTCGGCCAGGTCGTGGCGCATGAGCAGGCCACGCACGGGCCAGCCGTTGCGTTTGCCTTCCTCAACGATGTCGGAGTCGGTGAAGCCGGACAGTGCTTCGAGCGTGCCCACGGCGCGCACGACCTGGTGCTCATCCTCAACGATGCGCACGCGCTGCCGCTGCATCTGGCCCGCCCACCGGGTGACATCGATAGGGCTGGTGACGGTCAGGAACGCGCCGAGGTGTGCGCGCATGGAGCCGTGCTCGGGACGCGCGAAGAGGAACGCCCCGTCGCCGAGGGTCGGGTTCCAGGCGTCGTAGATCGATCTGGGCTCCGAACGCTCGCCGCCGGGTCGCTCGACGATGATGGCGTGGTCCGAGTTGACGACGAAGACCCGCGCCCGATGCGCGGCGACGATCCAGTTCGCATCGGCATCGCGTTGTGTCGCGGGCGCGGCGGCGGCGTGCTCGCCGGTCAGTGGCGCGAGGTGGTCGCTGTTAGCCAGTTCGGGAGCAAGCAGGGGGTCGCGGAGCCAGAGCACGTCGATATCGCCAGCGCCGAGGCGCGAGCGAATCGCCGCGGCGTCGAGCAGGGGCTCTGCGATGGTGACGACGCGCACGCCGGTGGCGCTCTGATACGCCTCGGTCAAGGCGTTGATGGCCGGGTCGGCGCGCTGAGCGAGGACGGTAATGGTGCGCGTCTCACTCTGCGCGAGCGCGGGCGTGGCCGCGAACGCGGCGCAGGCCGTCAGGAAGAGCGCGATGAGCGGGCGGAGGACGCGGGTTGCGGGGGGGAGCAGTGTTCGTCCCATATTCTGTCTCGGGTGCTGGTGGGGGCGTGTCGTTGTTTCGGAAGATCGGAAGATACCCGCGGCGTGTGCAGCCAAGGGGCGTGGTTTCGACGCGTTGTGGGCCCCTGAGTTCCGGTGGTGGGCGCCGCGTGGGGCCCTTAGGCGGGGCTGGCGGGGTTTTCGCCGCGCTCGATGGCGGCGATCTTCTCGTTGCGCCGGGCGTGGCGTCCGGCGCTGAAGGGGGTGTTGAGGCAGGTCTCGATAATCGCGAACATGAGCCGCACGCCGAGGAGATCGGCGGGGAGGCAAACGACGTTGGCGTCGTTGTGCGATCTGGACATCTGCGCCGAGAGTTCGTCGTTGAGCAGCGCCGCCCGCACGCCGCGGACCTTGTTGGCGGCGATGCAGGAGCCGATCCCGGTGCCGTCCATCAGCACGCCGAACTCGGCCTCGCCGGCGGCGACGGCGGCGGCGACGAGATACGCGGCGTCGGGGTAGTCGCACGTCTCGTGCGCATCGGGGCCGAGGATGCGCACATCGTGGCCCTTGCTGCGCAGGTGGTCGGCGATGTGTTTGAGGGAGTCGAACCCACGGTGGTCGCTGCCCATGGCGATGATCATGCCGTCGCGCTCCTGGCGCCCGGCGCGGCGAGTTCCTGAAGCCGAAGGCGGATCATCTCGCGCATGCGCCGGGCCGTCTCACGATAGACCTCGGAGCCCTGACCTATCGGGTCGTCGATGTCGTTCCCCTCGGGGTCGAGGAGGTGGGCCCGGGCGGCCGCGTCGGGCGCGAAGTCGAGTAGAGCGAGCCGGTGCGGCTCGGTCATGAGGTAGATGGACTCGGCCTCGTCGATCTGGGCGCGGGTGACGGGCCGCGATCGGTGGTCGGAGGGGTCGATTCCCATCTCGCGCAGCGCCTCCGCCGCCTCGGGCGTCATCGGGGCGCCCTCGCCGGCGCTGACGCCCGCGGAGCGGACGACGGTGGGCACGCCCGGCAGCCCATCGCGGTGCTCGAGCTCGTGGCGGGCGATGGCCACGGCCATGGGGCTGCGGCAGGTGTTGCCGGTGCAGACGAAGAGGATGGTCCGCGCGATGCGTTTCTCGATGAAGCGGGCGTCGACCGCGCCCTCGCGGGCCACGCTGTAGCCGCCGGCGAGGGTGAGGCGGATCGTGGTGGAGTGCTTGCGGCGCTGCGTTGGCCCGTCGTCGAGGATGAGCGCGACGCCCTCGCGGGCTTCGGCGCGGAGGTCCTCGACGCGGGGCGCCGTCTCGCCGGCGCCGGCGAGCGCGCTGGCGCCGACCATCACCACTGGCACGCCGGCGTGTTCGAGGATCCGTTGCGTGAGGGTGTGGTCGGGAACCCGGAGCAGGGCCGTGGCGCCGTCGTCCGCGGCGCCCCGCGGCAGGTCGGTGCGCTCGTGCAGGGCGCCGAGTCGCTGGGCGTCGAGCTCGAGGAGCAGCGTGACCGGGCCGGGCGTGAGACGTTCGATGATGCGCGCGTGCACGGGGGGCGCGGGGTCGAGGGCGCGCAGGGCGTGGTCGCCGGAGGGCGCGTGCCACGCGAGGGGCGTTGCGGGGTCGAGGGCGCAGAGCGCGCGGAGCCGTTCGAGGGCGTCGGCGTCCGCGGCGTTGGCGCCGACGCCGTAGAGCGTCTCAGTGGGTAGCACTACAAGTGAACCCTCACGCAGCAGCCGAGCGGCCTCTGTGGCCGCGTGGGCACGCGCCGCCTGGTCGAGGGCGCGCAGATCTGTACGGAGGGGGGGCATCGCAGGAGTATGGCCGGGGTGGGGCCGCGGTTCAACGGGCGGGCGCCCTCGGCGCGATCGGGGGGGTGTGTGGGGCGGGCGCGGCCCGCTGCGGTGTTGCGTCGGTTGCGCTGGTGTGGTTACAGTGCTCTCGTGCTGGCGACCCGGCACGAACGGTGCTTCCTGTGGAGTTTCTCGAGTACAAGGCGTTTGTGGACGAGCTGCGCACGGGGCACGTTGTGCCATCGGGCGACGCCGACCTGACGCGGTTCTCGATCGAGACGCCCGACGACACCGACAACCCACGCGTGCAGATCCATCGCCTGCTCTTCGCCCCGGCGGCCTTGTGTGGCGACGTTGGTGAGGGCGTGCGCGTCATCGAGACGCCCGCCGAGCAAGTGCCAGAGCGGCTCGATGCGCTCATCCACGCGGCGAGGCTGCCGGAGGTCGCGATCATCCCCGCCGGCCTGTGGCGCACGGTGATGGACCTCGTGGCCTACGAGTTGGCGACGGACGAATCCTGGCTGGATGTCGACGCCGAGGCCGCGCTGCACGTGAACACCCGCGACCCGCTGCTGCTGCTGCCGCCCGACCTGCACCTCCTGCGCACGCTGGCCAGCGCGCTGCTGACGGCCGTGCAGAACACCGGCGGCGGAGAAGCGGCGCAGGACCTGAGCATCGTGGCGCCCGGATCGGCGATGGTGTTCGAACTCGACCACCGCGGCGCGATCCGCGTGCAGTGCGCCAATGGGAACGTGGCGGACCACCTGGCGAGCGTGGGGTAGGCGGCGGCGCGCACGTGCGCGCAAGAGCGGGCCGTCTTGCCTCCTCTCCCATCCGCAGGATGGGAGAGGCCGGGCGAGGGCTCCTGCATCGCTTCGGGCCTACCGCGCCTCGTCTTTGCGACAGTGAACGCTTCGCGATGCGGCGCGAATGAAGAAGTGAGTGTCGTGGTTTGTGCGCGATTGCGGTCCGCGTGCGCTGTTGGACAGAGGAGGCTTTGTAGGTTGGGGAGCGAGGCGGGAGCCCTCTCCTTGCCTCTCCCGTCTGCGACGGGAGAGGTAGGCGTTTCGTCCCTACGCCAGCAGCGTGCGCCCCGTCATCTCCGGGGGGGGCTTGAGGCCCAGCATGTCGAGCATGGTGGGGGCGATGTCGGCGAGGCGTCCGCTCTCGCGCAGGGTGCGCCCCTTGAACGGATCGCCCACGATCGTGAGGGGCACGTCGAACGTGGTGTGGGCGGTGTGGGGGGCGTTGGTTTGGGGATCGAACATCTGCTCGGCGTTGCCGTGGTCGGCGGTGACGACGGCGCAGCCGCCCCGCGCGAGCGCGGCTTCGAGGATGGCGCCGACGCACGCGTCCACGCACTCGCAGGCTTTGACGGCCGCGTCGAGGCTGCCGGTGTGGCCGACCATGTCGCCGTTGGCGAAGTTGACGACGATCAGCGGCTCGCAGTCGTCGGCGCGCAGGCGCTCCAGCACCGCGTCGCGCACGCCGTGGGCGCTCATTTCGGGCTGCTGGTCGTAGGTGGAGACGCGCGGCGACTGGATGATCGCGCGACGTTCACCGGGGAAGGGCTCGTCGCGGTAGTCGTTGAAGAAGAACGTGACGTGGGGGAACTTCTCCGTCTCGGCGCAGCGGAACTGCGACAGGCCCAGCGCGGCGAGGTATTCCCCGAGCGTGTTGCGCATCTTCGGCGCCTTGGGGAACGCGACGCGCATCAGGGGCAGCAGGTCCTGGGCGTAGGCGGTCATGCCCACGACGCGGATGTTCAGGCGCTCGCCCCGGTCGAAGCCCCGCGCGCCGGTGTCGGGCGAGGGGACGACGGCCGCGGCGCCGTGGAACTCGGGGTAGAGGAAGGCACGGAGGATCTCGCGCGGCCGGTCGCCCCGGTAGTTGAAGAAGATCACGCTGTCGCCGTCCCGGATGCGGGTTTGCAGGGCGTTTTCGCGCGAGTCGCCGATCATGGTGGGCACGACGAACTCGTCGCCTTTGCGCGAGGGTTCGGTGGGGGCGTCGTAGTAGGTGCGCAGCGCGTCGAGGGCGGTGGGGGCGAGTCGGGGCTCGGCGGACCGCTCGCCGCGCCCGGTGAGGCAGGCGTAGGCGAGGGCGACGCGCTCCCAGCGGTTGTCGCGGTCCATGGCGTAGTAGCGCCCCATGACGGATGCGACCTCGCCGACGCCGATCTGCGCGGCGCGGGCCTCGATGGCGCGCACGAAGCCCTCGCCGGTGAAGGGGCCGGTGTCGCGCCCGTCGGTGAAGAGATGCAGATAGACGCGCTTCTGGCTCATGCGCTTGCAGAGTTGGAGCGTGGCGTAGAGGTGATCGAGCAGGCCGTGGACGCCGGCGTCCGACGCGATGCCCATGACGTGGACAGCCCCGCCCCCACCCCCAGAAGTTCCGCCCCCGGAGGCCTTGTCGCTTCTGCCTCCGCCCCCGGAGTGAGCCTTCGCGTGTTCGATCGCCTCGCGCAGCGCGGCGTTGTCGAAGAACGAGCCGTCGCGGATCGCCTTGGTGATGCGCACGGACTCCTGATCGACGATGCGCCCCGCCCCGATGTTCTGGTGCCCGACCTCGCTGTTGCCCATCGTGCCCTCGGGCAGGCCGACGTCCTCGCCGCTGGTGCGGATGAGCACGGTGGGCCACTCACGCTCGAGCCGATCGGCGACGGGCGTGCGCGCGATCTTCACGGCATTGAAGGCGTCGTGCTCCGGGTGGGGGTTGCGGCCCCAGCCGTCGCGGATGATGAGGATGACAGGTGAGTTATTCACCGAGGTGGTGATGCCTTGCTACTTGCACGTCGAAAGCGATTCGCCGGGGATGTTGTGGTCCTTGTCCGGGACAGCGGGGCCGTACCGGCCACTTGGATAGGATCTTTCATGGTCATCGTGATTTGGGGCTAAGCCATCGATATGAGTGAAGGAGCCAGCTCCTTCCGGTTTTTGAGGAGGAACTCCAATCGTGTAGCCGGGCTGTTCGTGTTCCGGTGGCGAAGTCACGGCTGGGCCGGCACCGCGCTTCTTCTTCTTCTTCTTCTTCTTTTGCTGCGGCTGCCGCCGCCACTTCTCGTCCCGCTGTTCATGCTCGCGTAGGGGGAGCTGTAGTTCGTGTTGCAGCTTCAGATGAGCTTGGACAGTTTTGCCGGGTTCTTGGCACGCGAGGAACAGTACGGGGCGACCCTCGGAGCGGCCAACGATGTGTCGGTATACCTGCCTTCGCAACTTCGGATCGGGGATGGAAGGAATGACCACTACACAGCCGCTCGGTCGCTTCAACTTCAGCCATCTAAACGCATCGATTCGCTGCTTGCTCACTTCGAACCGTCCTTTGCTGGTGGCAATTCGCATGCGATTGCTTGCCGGGATCGAGGTGCGGCTGACGCCCGCAAAAAAACATCCCTCTCTATAATTACGGGCGAAGTTTGTGAGCACTAGCGGAATTTACGCTAACATATACCTTTCAAGGAAGTGGCACCCCGATTTTCATTGCCATAAGAGGGGTAAATTATTTTTGGTTGGAGTTGGATGCGCTATATTTGTTAGGTTTCCACCTCGGTGGGACTGCGGCAGCACGCTGATGTGCGCGCTGTTGACGCCGGTTTGGGTCTGAAGAGCCGGATTAGCTCAGGAGATCGCCGCGAGGAGTTCGTCGTTCTTCACGGCGTCCTTGAGTTCGCGGGCGTTGACCCATTTCACCACGCCGTCGGGGCCGATGACCACGGTGCCGCGGGCGGCGCAGTTGAGCGGGGGGAAGTAGAAGCCGTAGGCCTTGCAGACCTCGCGGTGCATGTCGGCGAGGAGGGTGGTCTTGAGGCCCAGGGTGTCGGCCCACGCCTTGTGGGCGAAGAAGGAGTCGCAGGAGATCCCCACGACGGTGGCGCCCTTCTGCTCGAACTTGGCGATGTCGCCGGTGAAGCACTGCATCTCGGTGGTGCAGACAGGCGAGAAGTCGAAGGGGTAGAACGTGAGGACGACGTCGCCGCCCTTGCTCAGCAGGTCTTTGGTGAGGTTGATCTCGTTCTTGTCCTGATCGGTGAGGGTGAAGTCGGGGGCGCGTTCACCGACCTTGATGGGGGTGTCGCGCGGCGTGAGGTCGGAGTTGGGCACGGGGCGGTCCTCGTGGGGGTGGGGTACGGGGTGCGTGAGCGCGGGCGCGGCTGCGCCCGCCTTGAATCGGGTACGATAGCGGTTGGACGCGAGCGGATGCGCGGCGATGTGCGCCACGCGGTAGGATGTGGCGTCGGGCACGAGGCTCGGCGCCGGGTCGGAGACCCGGATCACCGAAGCGAGGAGTGCGCATGGCGACCGTCGCGACGCTCAAGGACCGGTACACAGAGGTGACGCAGCGCGTCGCCGAGGCCGCGAAACGCGCGGGTCGATCCCCGGCCGACGTGCTGGTCGTGGCGGTGACCAAGTACGCGGAGCCGGAGCAGGTCCGCGAGCTTATCCAGCTCGGCCACATGGATTTCGGCGAAAACAAGGTGCAGCAGCTCGCCCAGCGGGCGGCGATGGCGCAGGAGTTCCTCGAACGCAGCATCTCGCTGCGCGACTCCGGCGGCGTGCCCACCAGCGCCAACCTGCCCGAGAGCGTGCGCTGGCACATGATCGGGCGGCTCCAGCGGAACAAGGTGCGCAAGGCGATCGAGTGCGCCCGGCTCATCCACGGCGTCGACTCGCTGCGGCTGGCGGAGGAGATCCAGGCGATCGCCCTCAAGCGCGACGTCACGGTGGACATCCTGCTGCAGGTGAACTGCTCGGGCGAGAAGACCAAGGGCGGCGTCGCCCCGCCCGCCGCGCGGCACCTGGCGGAGCAGATCGACACCATGGTCAACGTGCGCCTCCGCGGCCTGATGACCATGGCCCCCCACAGCGACAACCCCGAGGACTCGCGCTTCACGTTCACGCAGTGCCGCGAACTGTTCGAGGACCTGCGCGCGTACAACCTCGCCGAGGGGGCGTTCAATATTCTTTCGATGGGGATGACGGGGGACTACGAGGTCGCCATCAGCGAGGGGGCGAACGTGGTGCGCATCGGCTCGGCGCTCTTCGGCGAGCCGGCGGAGCACACGCCGGACGATGATGATGACGGGGAGGATGAGGGGGAGGAGTGAGGGGAGAAGCGGGGTGGTCTGTCTCCTCTCCCATCGCGACGCGATGGGAGAGGCCGGGTGAGGGCTCCTGCATCGCTTCATCCCTACCGCGCCTCATCTTTGCAACAGTGAACGCACTGCACTGTGGCGCGAATGAAGAAGAGTGTGTCGTGGCTTGTGCGCTCACGCGGTGCGCGTGCGCTGTTGGACAACTGAGGCGCAGTTGGTTTGGGAGCGAGGCGGGAGCCCTCTCCTTGCCTCTCCCGTCTGCGTCGGGAGAGGTGGGGAGAGAAGCGGAGGCGGGGTAGGAGACGGGCGGGACGCCCGTCCCACTAGGGTTGGTAGTGGGGGGATTACGCTTGGGGGATCACACCGGTTTTTCCCACGCGATGTCCTTGTCCTTCGCCAGCGCGGTCGATGCTTGTCGGATGCAGCGTTTGCAGATCCATGCGTCGTCGTACGCGGGTGAGCGCCACATGAGGTCCTCGCGGTGTTCGAGGCACATGGTGCACTTGGGGCCGTGGGGGTCGGGGCCTTCGTAGGCGGGGGTGGGGAGTTCGTCGAGGACGACGTCGCGGTAGGCGAGGGTGAGGCACTTGCCGCAGACGAGGCTGCCCTGGTGGCCCTCGACGATGGGGAGGTCCTCCGTCCACGGGCGACGGCAGTAGTCGCACCAGAAGTCGGACATCTGGAGGTCGTTTTCGTCGGCGTTGGGGTTGCGCATGGTCAAGTAATTCCGGGCGCCACTGCTGACCCGTCAGGGCGGCAGTGGTTGAGTGTTGTTTGCACAGGGTACGTCCGGCACGCCTGCCGCTGCGCGGTCAGGCGTGGCACCCGGACAAGATGTCAGGAGTCGAGTTCGTATGTGTGAGTGTGTTGTGGGTCGAGCACACCACAGCCTTTGGCTGTGGTGTGGCACCCGGACAAAGAAGCGTGGCGCCCGGAGAAGTAGGTGGCGCTGTTCAGTTCGGTGGCGGTGGGTGGATCGGGTTTTTGCGGAGGGTTGCGGCGTGGAAGGGGCGGCCTTCGCGGCGGTACTTGCGTTCGAAGTTGGTGCCGACGACTTCGCCCTCGCCGGCGGAGGGGGGCGGCGCGAAGTTGTGGCGTGTGAAGGGGCCGTCGCCGGTGGGGGGAGCCCACCGGGCGAAGTGGTCCTCCATCCACGCCCAGTAGTCGTCGTGGTCGGTGACGATGCGCAGCTCGCCCTCGTCGGTGAGCACGCGCCAGGCGTCGGCGAGGAAGGCGTCCTGCACGACGCGGCGTTTGTGGTGGCGCGACTTGGGCCACGGGTCGCTGAAGTAGAGATGCACGACGCGCGCGCACGACGCGGGCACGCGCCAGCGGAGGAATTGCGTGGCGTCGGCGTGGAGGGCGCGCACGTTGCGCAGGCCGCGTCGCCGGAGGCGGTCGGCGATGTAGGCCCAGAACTCCTTGGCCCACTCGATGCCCAGGAAGTTGGTCCCGGGCTCGAGCTCGCCCTGCTGCACGAGGAACGCGCCCTTGCCGGAGCCGATCTCGATCTCGAAGGGGCGCTCGGGGTGTTCGAACCACGCGCGGGGGTCGAGGCGGGCGGCGTCCGGGTTGGCCGCGAGGCCGTCGGGGAGGGGGGGGAGGTCCTCGGCGCGCAGGCCGGCGGCGGAGGTGTCGAGTGTGCGGCCGCGTGAGAGTCCGAAGCTCATGCGTCCACTCTACCCCGGCGGGGCGTGCGATCGCGCGTGAGGGGCGTGTGGGGGCGTGGAAACGGGGGCGCGTCGTGCACGTCCGGGAACCCTGCGCGGGCGGAGGCGTAGGATTGATCAGGAGCGCTCCACGGCGGGCCGATAGCACAGGATGCCGAGGCGCCGCGACGGGCGCACCCCACGCCGCACGACGCAGTGAACGCGTCGCCAGGAGGAAGGCATCATGGACGAGCGCCGCCCCGCCGACACCCCGAACCCGAACCCGGCCCCGACCGATGCGCACGGCGCGCCCGATGCGCTCTCGATGATCGAGTCGCGCCTCGACCGACGCAGCTTCCAGGAGCACAACTGGGAGGGCACGTTCGAGCAGTACCTCGGTCTGGTGATGCAGCGTCCGCACATCGCGCGCAACGCGTACCAGCGCCTGTACGACATGGTGCTGTCCTACGGCGCCGAGAAGTACCAGCGCTTCAAGCACGATTTCATGCGCTACCACTTCTTCTCCGACCCCGTGGACCACGGGGCGGACGCGATCTTCGGGCTGGACAAGCCCCTGATGGACCTGATCGACGTGCTGCGCTCCGCGGCGGAGGGCTACGGCGCCGACAAGCGCATCCTGCTGCTGCACGGGCCGGTGGGGTCGAGCAAGTCCACCATCGCGCGGCTGCTCAAGAAGGGGCTGGAGGCGTACTCGCGCACCGACGAGGGGGCGCTGTATTCGTTTTCGTGGATGCTCGACGAGCACTGCGGCGCCGGCGCCAAGGACCACGAGTTCCCCTGCCCCATGCACGAGGAGCCGCTGCTGCTGATCCCGCGCGAGGCGCGCGAGGACGTGCTGGACCGCGTGAACGAGGCGTACAAGGCGCAGGGCGGGCACGGGCGCATCCGCGTCGTGGGCGAGCTAGACCCCTTCTGCCGCAAGATCATGGGCGACCTCATGCGCCACTACAGCGGCGACTGGCGCCAGGTGATGTCGCACGTGAAGGTGCGTCGCATCGTGATCAGCGAGAAGGACCGCGTGGGCGTGGGCACGTTCCAGCCCAAGGACGAGAAGAACCAGGACTCGACCGAGCTCACCGGCGACATCAACTACCGCAAGATCGCCCAGTACGGCTCGGACTCCGACCCGCGGGCGTTCAACTTCGACGGCGAGTTGAACGTCGCCAACCGCGGCCTGTGCGAGTTCATCGAGGTGCTCAAGCTCGACGTGGCGTTCCTGTACGACCTGCTGGGCGCGAGCCAGGAGCACCTGATCAAGCCCAAGAAGTTCGCGCAGACGCACATCGACGAGGTGATCATCGGGCACACCAACGAGCCCGAGTACAAGAAGCTCCAGAGCAACGAGCTGATGGAGGCGTTCCGCGACCGCACCATCAAGATCGACATCCCCTACAACACGCGCCTGGACGACGAGATCCGCATCTACCAGAAGGACTTCGGGCCGGAGCGGATCCGGAGCATCCACGTGGCGCCGCACACGCTGGAGGTCGCGGCGATGTGGGCGGTGCTGTCGCGCCTCAGCCCGCCCAAGAAGGCGGGGCTGACGATCCTGCAGAAGATGAAGCTCTACAACGGCAAGGCGATCCCCGGCTTCACGGAGGACTCGATCAAGGAGCTGGTGGAGGAATCGCCCCGCGAGGGCATGACGGGCGTGAGCCCGCGGTACATCCAGGACAAGATCTCCAACGCCCTCGTGAGCGCGCAGGCGCTGGAGGAGGGCGCGATCAACCCCTTCATGGTGATGAACGAGCTGGAGACGGGCCTCGCCCACCACTCGCTCATCAACGACGAGGAGACGCGGAAGCGCTACCGCGAGCTGCTGGCGGTGGTGAAGGAGGAGTACGAGGACATCATCAAGGGCGAGGTGCAGCGGGCCATCAGCGCCGACGAGGAGGCGATCAAGCGGCTCTGCGCCAACTACATCGAGAACGTGCGCGCCTACACGCAGAAGGAGCGCGTGCGCAATAAGTACACCGGTCGCGACGAGGAGCCGGACGAGCGCCTGATGCGCGCGATTGAGGAGAAGATCGACATCCCCGAGGGCCGCAAGGACGACTTCCGCCAGGAGATCATGAACTACATCGGCGCCCTGGCGCTGGACGGCCGCAAGTTCGAGTACAACACCAACGCCCGCCTGTACAAGGCGCTCGAGCTCAAGCTCTTCGAGGACCAGCGCGACACGATCAAGCTCAAGAACCTCGTCTCGAGCGTGGTGGACGACGAGACGCAGGCCAAGATCGACGTCGTGAAGCAGCGGATGATCAAGAACTTCGGCTACAACGAGACGAGCGCGACGGACGTGCTGAACTACGTCGCGAGCATCTTCGCGCGGGGGGACAGCAAGGGGGATTGAGGGCGGCGTTGCCCGGCGGCGCATCGTCGCTACACTCGCGCCGTGACCAGTTCATCCGAGCCCGCCTCCGAACAACCTTTCGCCCCGCCCCGCCCCGTGCCCATGGAAGGCTCGGTGCGTGTGCGCGTGCGATACTGCGAGTGCGACCCGATGGGGTACGTGCACCACTCCGTCCACCCGGTGTGGATGGAGATCGCCCGCACCGAGACGCTGCGCGCCAGCGGCGTGTCCTACAAGCACATGGAGTCGCAGGGCGTGTTCCTGGTGGTGGCGCACCTCTCGATCGACTACAAGCGCCCGGCCCGCTACGACGACGAGGCGCTGATCAAGTGCCGCGTCACGGGCACGGGCCGGGCGAAGCTGGAGCACGCGTACGAGTTGTGGCGGAACGTGGGCGAGGACGGGGTCGGGGGCGAGCTCTTTGCGACGGCGCGCACGGTGCTGGCGTGCGTCGGGGCTGACGGCCGGCCGCGCCCGCTGCCGGATTGGCTGACGGCGCAGCGGCATGGGTGAGGGTGGGGGGGAGCGCTGGGAAGCAAGAAAGCAGAGAGGGGGTAGGAGACGGGCGGGACGCCCGTCCCACTAGGGAAAGAGTGAAGAGTGTGCGCGTGGGTGTCGCAACTGGTGTTGCCTTCAGGCTTGCGTGGGCGGCTCGACGACTATGCCGTTGGCGGCGCAGGCCCGGAGTAGTTTCTCGATCGCTTCATCGTTCACCGGCGCCGGCTCGCGTGCGCCGGGCGCCAAGGGCGCGCCCGCCTCGGTGAAGACACGGTCCACGCCACCGGGGGTGGTGAAGAAGAGCATGCGCACGGGGGCGGTCGTCGCGTTCTTGAAGGCGTGCAGGCTGCCGCGCGGCACGAAGGCGAAGGCGCCGGGGCCGATGCGGTGCGACTCGTCGCCCAGCGTCAGGTCCAACTCGCCCTCGATCAGGAAGAACGCCTCGTCGTCGTGCAGGTGCGTGTGCGGCGGCGGGCCGCCACCGGGAGGGACGATCGCGTGCACCACGGTGAGCGAGCCGCCCGTGTCCTCGGCGCGCGCGAGCAGGGCGTAGACATCGCCGACGACGGAGACGGTGGGGGCGTCTTCGACGGTGCGGGTGTATGGGGTGGTCGTCATGGTTGGTGTTTCGGGGTGTGTGCGGGGAGGGAAGAGGAGAGAGGGTAGGAGACGGGCGGGACGCCCGTCCTTAGATTGGGAGTGGCGGCGTGAGCGCGTTCTGCACCGTTATGCCTCGCCCCGGTTCACCACCATGATCTTCTCCAGCGGTTTGCGCTGGATGTCCGGCACGACGCAGTCGTCCGCCGGGTAGCCCACGGGGACGAGCAGGAACGGGCGTTCGTGCTCCGGGCGGTTGAGCACGCGCGCGAGGAACTTCATCGGGCTGGGCGTGTGCGTGAGCGTGGCCAGGCCCGCGTGGTGGGCCGCGGCCAGGAGCATGCCCACCGCGATGCCGACGGATTCCTCCGCGTAGTAAACCTGCCCCTGTGCGCCCGGCGCCATTCCGGGGGCCGGGTCGGGGTCGTCCTTGGCGAGTTTGAAGACGACGATCAGCCACGGGGCGATCTCGAGGAACGGCTTGTGCTCGTCGGTGCCGAAGGGGTGCAGGTCGTGCAGCCAGCGGTCGCTGGCGCGCCGGTGGTAGAACTCGCGCTCTTCCTCCTCCGCCGCGACGCGGATCTCGCGCTTGAGGGCGGGGTCGTTCACGCACACGAAGCGCCAGGGCTGCTTGTTCGCGCCCGATGGCGCCGTGCCCGCGGCGAGGACGATGGACTCGATCGTCTCGCGCGAGACGGGCCTGTCCGAGAACATGCGGACAGTGCGCCGGGTGCGCATCGTCTCGTAGAACCGGCGCGCTGCGGCCTCGGGGGGCTGGCCGGGGTCGTAGCGGCGGAGGGGGACCATCGGGGGTTGGGCGTGCGTATCGCTCATGGGGCGGCTCTCGGACGCGCGGGGGGTGGGAGTCGGTCGCGGCCCCGGCGGTGCGAGGGTACACCGGGGGCGGTTGTGTCGTTCGCCAAATGACGGGGCCGCGTCGGCGGCGTCGGCTCGCGCTCACGTCCGATGATTTCGCCTGCCTCGCGGCCCGATGGGAGTTGTGCGGCATACGAACGCGATGCGAACAGGCCCGCTGTGCGGCCCGCAACGGCGCCGCCGAGACGGTTTGTACCGTGGAAACGGGGGCGTACGGGCCGGAGGGCCTCGGACAAGGGCGAAAAAGTATGGATCGACCGCCCGGCGGTCCGTAGTATTCAGCGTAGGAACAGCGCCGACGCGATTGGGGAGCGTGTCGCAGGTGCGCCGTTCGATCCGCCTCCGACCGAGAGGACCCGCATGGGACTCGACTTCGCGATCGAAGAACTCTACGCGACCGGGTGGTCCACGCTGGACACCCGCGACTGCGCGCACACCGCCAACGGGCGCGTGTACCCGCTGGTCGATCGCGTGCGTCGTGAGTTCGAACGCGCGGGCTACACGCTGACCATCCGCTTCGTGCAGCTCTTCGACTGCCACCGCGCCGAATGGAGCGACGCCGCCGGCGCCCCGGTCGGCGCCGTGGTGGGCCAGTCGGACCAGGAAGCCGCGGTCTACGCCCTCGCCCAGATGCGCCGCCAGTCGGCGCGCGTCGGCGCCTGAGGCCGCGGCGCCTTCAAAAACATCCCCAAGAGGCGTGCGCCACTCCCGAACGCGGCCGCCGCACCGCGTCACGGCATGGGCGCGACCGCCCCGCGCCGGGTCGGATCGGCACGCGGGTCTCGCCGAGCGGTGTCGGGGCGGGCCGGGTGCTTCCGGCCAGCGTCCGGGGGGGGGCGTGTTCCCCATGTAGTCGAGGCATTCTGCGAGCCGCCTTGGCGGCAAGGGTGGATTTGACCCCCGCGTGGCTCCGCGTACCATGACGACCCGCCGCAGAGAACCACCAGCGGCAGCAAGACACGACGGCCCCATCGTCTAGTCTGGTCCAGGACGCCAGGTTCTCATCCTGGAAACCGGGG
>RECZ01000116.1 GCA_007693765.1 Phycisphaerales bacterium
CGCCGCCACCGCCACCGCCTCCGCCACCGCCACCTCCACCGCCGCCGCCGCCACCGCCACCGCCGAGCCCGTTTGAGGTTCCCGGCTTCGCGTACGTCGACGCGATGGAGGAGAGCATCCGCCTGCGCCCCTTTGCGCCGCTGCCGGAGGTCCCGCTGTCGGTTGGCCTGCCCTTCAGTGTGGACCCCTTCGAGGGCGAGTTCCCGATGGGCGGCCTCGCCGCACGCGCGCTGCCCAACGGCGATGTTCAGGTGTTCTACGCGTTCGGCGGCGTCTCGCTCTCGGGCGGGACTTCATCGTGGGCGTACAACCAGGTCTATTCGCTGATCATCCCCGCCGACACGACGATCGACGACATCCCGATCTTCGATCCCTCGTGGGACTTCGTCGGGCGCTACGCCTCGGGCGAACTGGACACGGGCAGCGGTTTCCCCAACGTCTTCAACTCCATCACCACCTTCGGCAACGATCTCTACGCGCTCACGCAAGACTTCAACATCGACAGTCAGTTCTTCAGCCCCACGCCCTCGCGCTTCGTGCGCCTGACGGACACAATGGTCGGCGACTCGGGCGGCGTGTACTTCGACATCGACGACGCGATGAACCTCGGGCTCCGCCGCATGGGCGGCCTCGACGGAAGCAACCAGCAGGGCAGGATCTCGCTGGGCGCGCAGCACGACCGGCTCCTGCCGCCCGACCGGTCCGGCGGCGGGTTCTCATTGTTCGACGACCTCGCCGTCGTGCAGGCCGACCCGCGCAATCGGTACGTGTCGAACACCTTCTGGGGCGCGACGACGGAGATCATCCCCACCGTCGACACGGCGTTCTCCCCCACGCTCGACGAGGGCTCGCTGATCTTCGGCGCGCAGCGCATCATCGGTCTGGTCAACGGCACGAGCAGCACCGAGTTTGTCTTCGCGGTGGAGATCGACATCGACGCCCTCGGCGTCGGCAAGTTCGTGACCGAGCAAACGGTGCTCTTCCTCACGATCGACTTCGGCGCCAGCAACAGCGCCGGCGACCCGGTGCTGCGCAAGGTCGAACTCGGCGGCCCCTCCGTGCTCGCTGCCGGCGGCCTGAACATCGGCTTCCTCGGCAGCCCCGTCACGCTCTTCGACCCCAACGACGGCAAGGTCGAGCTGCAGGCCATCGACGAGCTCTTCGCCCGCACCGCGTACAGCCAGCAAGCGCTGCAGTCCGGGCTGATCCGCGACCTCGTGCTGCAGGAGATCCTCAACTCCGACGCCGTGAGCGACCCCGATCTCAAAGCATTCGACAGCACCTACGTGGCTCGGCTCGACGAGGCCCTGCTCGACAACGTCGATTTCGTCGACGGCGTCGGGCGCGCTGTCTTCCAGTTCTTCACCAACCTCGTCCCCGGCGACCCCTTCGGCATCACCCCGGGGCCCGACCCGGCGCAGTTCCTCACGCTGGAGGACATCGGGTCGCTGTCGGTCAACACGATTATCACCGTCGACATCGACGGCGCCGATCGCGAGGTGTTCGACTTCCCGCTCAACGAGCCCGCCATGCAGTTGTCCTCGACCGACGCCGAGTCGATGGCCATCGGACCGGCGCTCACGCCGCGCGGCAACCGCGGGAAGCGCGGCGTTTCACAGCCCTCGACGCAGTACTACCTCGAAGGCGGCGAGACCGGCTTGTTCGGCCGGCAGATCAACGCCCTGTACATGCTCGATCCCGACAGCGAGATCGGGGTGTCCGGCGGCACGTGGTTCCAGGTGGCCGAGTTCCTCGGCCTCCCCGATGAAATCCGACAGGGCGGCACGGACCGCGGCGAATTCGACTTCGGCCCGGTGCTCTCGGGTCTCGGCTTCGTCGGCGAGAAGATGTACTCCACGCTGTACGAGTACTTCGAGCCCTTTGCCCCCGATCCTCGCGGCAAGATCATCGACTTCAACTACCACCCCTCCTCCATCGTCCGGCTTGACCCGAAAGACGGCACGATGCATACGCTGGCCGTCGTGCCCGACGTCCGCTTCGAGACGCTCACCGGCGCCAACGACCGAGGCTCGCTCTTCGCGTTCGGCGTGCACCAGGGTGAAGGCGGCGACCGTACGCGTATCGATTCCTCTTTCGCGTTCATCGATCTGACCATGATCGAGATCGATCCGCGCAACTCGTACATCAAGAACACGTGGTGGGGCGCCAACGGCGACTTCACGCCCAACGCGGGCACGTTCACGCCCGATGGGTTCGATGTCGAGAACAACACCGTTGTCACCCGCGTCTGGGACGCCGGGTACACCAACGGCGGGATCGTCGTTCAGATTCTCGGCTCCGCGGAAAACGGCCGCGGCGGCCCGTTGCCGAACGACAACCTGCTCGTCAACATCAACCCGAACGCCACCGGCTTCATCAACAACCCCCGCATCGTGATGATCAACGAGCTGCAGCCCGCGACATTCCGCGGCTACGGCGGCTACGTTCTCCCGGGCATCGCCGGCGATCGAGAGGGCACGGGCGCCACGCCGCAGCCCTTCAAGCTCAACGACCCCAGAGACGGCATGGTCGACATCTACTCCATCAACGCCGTCTTCGCGACCCTGGCGTACAGCCCCGAGGCGCTGACCTCGGGCCTCATCCAGACCGTGTTCACCGATGAGTTCGTGCGCGGCGCCGATAAGCCCGCGCAGTGCGCGACAGCGAAGATCCTGCAGAACGTGCCCGCGGCGCTCTTCACCAACGCCAACACCGTCAACGGCGTCGGGCGTGCTTCGCTGCAGCTCCGCACCGAGGCGGCGAACTCCAGCGACCCCGACGACCTCTCCTGCGCTTCGTCGCTCATCCCGATGTGGATGGTCAACGGCGAGCCGGAAGGGCGCAACAGGAAGAAGAACAAGCGCAACCGCTGACGCGGCCCAGCGCTCACAAACACGGCGTCAGCCGTTCAACACCACACCGCCCCGGCGCACGCTCGAGAACACCTCGGCGAGCGCCGGGGCGGTCGCTTCCGGGGTGAACGCGCGCGACGCGTCGAGGGCTCGCCGCGAGCATTCGCGGTAGCGCGTCTCGTCGTCGAACAGGCGGATGATCGTCTCCGCCCACGGGGCGACGTCCTGCTCGGTGGCGTCGCGTCCCCACGAGTCCACGGTGCGGGGCGACGCCCCGAAGACGAACCCGGCGCCGTTGCAGGCCTGCGCCAGGCCGCCGCGATCGAAGACCAGCGGCGGGGCGCCGTTCGCCAGCGCCTCGATGGCCACGCTGCCCAGCGGCTCGGCGAAGAGCGAGGGCACGAGCAGCGTCCGTGTGAGGGCGAAGAGCATGCGCGGGTGCGTGGCGCCGGGGCTGATGCTGACGTTGCGCAGGCGGTCGGGGTCGACGCCGGCCTCGCGCGCCGCCAGCGCCAGCGTGCCCTCACGCGCACGCGATTCGACGACCATGAACGGGATGTCCGGGCGACGCTCCCCCACCGCCGCCACGACGCGCACGAAGAACAGCACGCCCTTCTCAAGTTCGGGGTTGATGTACGTCGCGTACTTGGGCACGCGCCGCGGCGCGACGACGTCTTCGGGCAGGAAGGGCGGCGGGATGGGCGTCGAGCGCAGGCCGATGCGTCGCTCGTATTCAGCCGCGATGAAGTCGCTGCAACTCAGGACGTGGTCCACATCCTCGAATGCGCGACGGTCGTAGTACCCGTGGTTCTGGAGCGAGAACACCACCGCGGCGCCACGGCCTCTCACCATGGCCCGCCACCGCCGTTCCGCGGGGCTGCCCCCGAAGGTGAGGACCACATCGGGCGGGTGCGCATCCAGTTCCCGGGTGAGCAGCTCGGTGAACGGTTCCGCGAATTTCGCCGCCCAACTCGTGTGTGTGTGCTCGCCGGTGTCGAGCAGGGAGAAGTGCACACCACGCCGACTGAAGCGCATCACGGGTGCGGCGGTGGACGATTGCAGTAGGGAGACCGGGGGCGATTTCGGGGACGATTTCGGGGGCGCTTCCGGGGGGGTGTGGGTGAAATCGCTGGGGAGCCGTCCCTGTTCGTCGCGAATGGCGTCGAGGTGGGTGTGGGGCTCGACGTTGACGCACGCCGTGGGCGCGACGGCCCGCACCTCGAAGCCGTGCCGCGCGATCGTCTCGCACATGCTGCGCGCCGCCCGGGCGGCGCCGTTGGTGCGGTCGAAGGGCGAGACGCCGAGCATGAGCAGGACGCGTCGTGGCACACGGCCAGTGTAGAAACAAACACGCGGCGGGCGGGCCGGACTCTGCGCCGTCGGCTCGTGCCGCCGCTAGTCCCCCACCGTCTCCGCCAGCGTTCGCGCGGCCTCGTCCACCGTGCGTCGGTCCACGTCCACCAGCATGTTGGCGTGGCGCATGGCCTCGTCGTCGATCGCCCGCACCAGCGGGAGCAGGGCCGCGACCAACCGCTCGTCGGACGCCGCACGCGCCGAGAGCATGAGCAGCGCGTCGTAGGGCGGGAAGGCGTTGCGGACGTCGTCGAGCACGACGAGGTCGTAGGCGTTGAGGCGCCCGTCGGTCGAGAAGGCGCCGATCACGTCGACCTGGCCCTCGGCCACGGCGCCGTACATGAGGGTGGAGTCCATGCTGCGCCGATCGGCGAACGAGAGCCCGTAGCGCTGCAGCAGGGCCGCCCATTCGGGGCGCGCGAAGAACTCGTAGTCGCCCGCCACCGTCAGCGAGGAGGCGTGCAGAGCGAGATCCTCGATGGTGCGCACGCCCAGGCGCTCCGCGTCGTCGCGGCGCATCGCGAGGGCGTAGGTGTTCTCGAAACCCAGCGGCCCCAGCGAGACGACGCCGTGCTCGCGCAGCAGCCACGCGCCGACCTCTTCGACGATGCGCTCCGGGTCGGGCGCATCGTCGCGCCCCATGTGGTTGGCCCAGATGGTGCCGGCGTAGTCCACGCACACGCCGATCGTGCCGGCCGCGATGGCGTCGAAGAGCACGGTGGAGCCGAGGCTCTCGATCGTCTCCGCCCGCAGGCCGGCGCCCTCCACCCGCTGCGCGATCACGCGGGCGAGGATGTACTGTTCGGTGAAGGTCTTGGCGCCAATGCGGACGCGCTCGCCACGCTCGGCGCCGCGCCCGAAGCCGTCGCCGACCACGGGGGCGAGGCTGCCGCCGATCACCACCGCCAGCCCGATCGCCGCCGCGACGCCCAGCCTGACGCTCTTGCGCGACGCCGCGGCCTCCATGAGGCGGATGAGCGCATCGAGCGTGATCGCCAGCACGGCCGCAGCGACGCAGCCCACGACGATGGCGCTCATGTTTCGCGTCTGCAGACCGCTGAAGATGTAATTGCCGAGGCTGGTGGCGCCGACCGGCGTCGAGAGCGTGGCGATGCCCACCACCCACACCGTGGATGTGCGCACGCCGGCGATGATGACCGGCGCCGCGAGGGGGAGTTCGACGCGCAGGAGCACCTGCCGGGGCGTCATGCCGATGCCGCGGGCCGCCTCCACCACGGCGCGGTCCACGCCCTGCACGCCGGTGATGGTGTTGCGCACGATCGGCAGCGCGCTGTAGAGCACCAGCGCGATCGCCGCGGGGACGAAGCCGATCCGCCCGCCCAGCAGCGGCACCATCAGCGCCAGCAGCGCCAGGCTGGGCACGGTCTGGATGACCGACGCCGTGGTGAGCAGCGCCGCCCGCAGCGGCGCGATGCGCACGGCCAGCAGCGAGGCGGGCAGGCTCAGCGCGATGCCCACGCCCAGCGCGGTGAGCGTGAGCTGCATGTGCTTGCCGAGGTACTCGGGCAGCAGTCGCAGTTGGTCGGCGTAGGCGTCGAGGCTCACCGGGCGTCCCCCGCGTCGGGGGCGCCGTTGTCGGGGCCGCCGCCACCGGGGGCGTGGGCCAGCGATTCGAGACGCTCCGCCTGCCGGCGCGGCGTCGCCAGCATGGATTCGACAAACGGGTCGCCCGCGTGCCGCAGCAACTCCCGCGGCGCCCCGATGCGCAGCACGCGCCCCTCGTGCATGACCGCGATCCGGTCGGCCAGCAGCAGCGCCTCGGTCATGTCGTGCGTGACGAGCACGATCGTGAGATTGAGTTTCTTGCGGATGACGACGAGCTCGTCGTGCAGGGTGTCGCGCGTAACGGGGTCGAGGGCGCCGAAGGGCTCGTCCATGAGCATCACGCCGGGGCGCGCCGCCAGCGCTCGGGCCACGCCCACGCGCTGGCGCTGCCCGCCGGAGAGTTCACGCGGCGCTCTGTCCCGGTACCGTGCCGGCTCCATGCCGACGAGGTGGAGCAGCTCGTCCACGCGGGCGTCGATCTTCGCGCGCGGCCAGCCGAGCAAGCGCGGCACAGCGCCGATGTTGCGCGCCACGTTCCAGTGCGGGAAGAGCCCGACGCCCTGGATGACGTACCCGACGCCGCGGCGGAGTTCGACGGGGTCGGCCTTGAGGACATCGCGCCCGCCGATCTCGATGCGCCCCGACGTGGGCTCCGTAAGGCGGTTGATCATCTTGAGCGTGGTTGTCTTGCCGCACCCGGAAGAGCCGACCAACGCCAGCGTCTCCCCCTCCTCGACGCGCAGCGACACCTCGCGCACCGCGTAGTGTGCGCCGGCGTCGTACGTCTTGGAGACGTTCTCGAGTGTGATCATCGCGAGCGCGTCTCGTCACGAGCCGGGACGCGGCTAGCTGATGCGGAGTTGGTCGCCCTGCTCGGAGTCGTCGATGTCGAGGGTGCGCTCGTCGAGGTGCTCGGCGATCGCGGGCTCGATGAGCAGCACGGTGCGCCCGTCGTGGTCGAAGGTCTTGTCGCCGGGGCGTTCCTCGTCCGGGGCCACCGCGAGGCCCTCGCCGTGGACAACGAGGCGGATGGCTACGTTCTCCGGCAGGCCGTTCTCGTTGATCAACGAGGCGAACTTTTCACAGGCACGTTCGGTCACGGTCAGCATGTTGCTCGGCTCCCATGCTCGGGGCGAAAGCGGCGCGGCCAGCGGGCCGCGCACTCGCGCAACCCAGAACGGCCGCAGCCGCGCACGATGAAGACCATACGCATGGCCCGACGCGCGCGACACGTGATGGCGGATCCTAGTCCGACTTCGGCGCAGAATCACCCCCGACTCCAGAGAAGCCGGGAATTCCCCGAGAATCGCGGGCAGCCAAGCCGCGTATCGGGCGCCGCGTGCGCTCGCGCGCAACGCGGACGCCGAGCATTTCTGCGCATCGCGCGACGCGACGTCAGTGGCGGTGCGTGGTGTGCGTGCACGACACGCACCCGGTGTACGCGTCTTCCTTCGTCGGTGAGGCGTGCTCGCGCCACCAGCGCCCGAAGCCGACGCCCTCGACGTTGTCGCCGAACCAGCGCGAGCCGTGGTCGTCGGGGTGATTGCCGACCTGGTCCATGGTGCGGGCGTTGTAGATGCGACCGTTGATCATGGTGTACTCGATGTGCCGCGAGTTGCGGATGTCCTCCAGCGGGCACTTGTCGAGCACCAGCAGGTCGGCGAGCTTCCCGACTTCGATGGAGCCGATGTCCTTGTCCATGCCGATGTAGCGGGCGCCGTCGATCGTCGCGGCCCGGATGACCTGCATCGGCGACATGCCGCCCTGGGCGAACATCCACATCTCCCAGTGCGCCGCGAGGCCCGCCATCTGCCCGTGGGCGCCGACGTGGATCGTCACGCCCGCGTCCTGCAGCGCCTTGCACACCGCCGCGGCCCGTATGTGGTTGTACTCCTCCTCGGGGGCCATCGTGCGCCGGCGGGCGCGCGGGTCCACGATCGATCGGGGCACGAAGCGCAGCAGGCGCTCGTCGGCGTACACGTCGTCGTGCTGGTACCAGTAGTTCTCGCCCGACATGCCGCCAAAGCAGACGACGAGCGTGGGCGTGTTGCCCGTTTTGCTCGCGCCCCAGAGGCTGATCACGTCCTTGTACGCGCGCTCGACCGGGATGTTGTGCTCAACGCCGGTGTGCCCGTCGAGGATCATCGTCATGTTGTGCATGAAGAGCGACCCGCCCTCGGGCATGATCATCATCTCCAGCTCACGACCCGCGTCGATCACCCACTGGCGCTGCTCGCGCCGGGGCTGGTTGTACGACTTCACGCTGATCGCGCCCATCGACTTGAGCCGCCGCAGGTGGCGCACCGCGTCCTCACGGCTCTCGATCTCGGCGCGGAACCACCCCGCGGCGCCGTAGAGGATCGTGCCCGTCGAGTAGATGCGCGGCCCGATGATCTTCCCGGCCCGCGTCATCTCCGCCGCGGCGAAGATCGTGTGCGTGTCGTTCGATGGGTCGTGGATGGTCGTCGTGCCGAAGGCGATCGAGGCGTAATCGAGCCAATTCCGCTGGGGGATGATGCCGTCCGAGCCCTGGGCGCCGTGGGCGTGGATGTCGATGATGCCGGGCATGATCGTGCGGCCTTCGACGTCGATCACGTGGGCGCCGCGCGGGATCTCGACGCGCGCCCGGGGACCGACCGCGACGATGCGGTTTCGCTCCACAACCACCGCGCCGTTCTCGATCACCTCGTCGCCCTTCATCGTGACGATGCGCGCGCCGACCAGCGCCACCACGCCCTCGGGCGCGTCGGCGGCGGCGCGGAACGAGATGTTCACGCCCTCCGTCGGGGGCTCGGGAAGCTCGTCGGGTGCGCCGTCGAGGAACGCGAAGGTGTCCGTGAGCGCGCGGGTGAAGAGCTCCGGGCCGGTCGTCCAGTGCAACGCGGTGCTGTCGCCGGACCAGTGCAGGAACTCGCCCGCGTCGCGCGAGACGCGCCGGACGGGGACCGAGTTCGTCTTGGGCCCGAGCGTGACCGTCTGCCCGGCGCGCACGAAGGGCGCGACGAAGGCGTTGAAGCCCTCCGTCCACGCCACCCAGCGCCCGTCGGGGGAGACGCGGAAGTCGCTGGCCCACGTGGTGGAGACGTGCGTGCGCTCTTCGGCGCCGCGCACGTCCACGCTGCGGAGCGTGCGCGTGTCGGTGGTCTCGTCGCCCTCGACGTGAAGGAAGTAGACGCGGTCGTTCTCGGCGCCGAAGTGCGGGCGGGCGCCGCGCGTGGCGATGCGCATCGGCTCGCCCCCGTCGACGCGCACGCTGTACAGCCCCGGGTCGCGCGACCACGCGGGGGAGCGCAGCCAGCCGCCCGTCGCCTTGCGGTACACGACGGTCTTCCCGTCCGGGCTGAAGGCGGGTTCGAGGTAGTGCCCCGGGTCGGCGGTCAGCACGCGGCTGGGGCCGCCTTCGGCGCTCACGATGCGCACGCCGCCCAGCGTCTCGTCGTTCCACGTGGTGTAGACGATCCAGCGCCCGTCGCGCGAGAACGAGGGGTAATGCTCGAAGTGCTCCGTCTGCGACGTGAGCCGACGCGGCTCGCCCTCCGGCAGCGCGCGCACGTACAGGTGGCCCAGCGCCTGGTACACCACGCGGTCCCCGCTCGGCGACACCTGCGCCCATCGGAGCATCTTCACGTCGAACTCGTCCGGCGCGACCTCGTGCTCGAAGCGCAGCGCCTCGGTGATCTCGTGCTCCGTGCGCACGCGGAAGGGGATCACGCGGGCCTCGCCGCTCGCGACGTCCACGCGCCGGACCTTGCCGCCCGCCCAGAAGACGATGGATGCGCTGTCGGGCGTCCACGCCATGGCGGGGTACACGCCGTGGATGGCCCACGCCTCCTGCATGTCGCGCTCGAGCTCGTCATGCACGACGCGGGTCTCGCCGCTGGCGAGGTCCATCACAAACAACTGCGACTGGAACCGCACGCGGCGCACGAAGGCGAGCGATTTGCCGTCGGGCGAGGGCGTGGGCCGGATGGCGCCGCCGGGGCCGGTGACGTAGCGCTCCGTCTCGCCGGTGTGCGTGTCAAGCCTCTGGATGGTGT
>RECZ01000173.1 GCA_007693765.1 Phycisphaerales bacterium
CCGCGCATCGACATCTCGCCGGCCGCGCTCGCTCCCGACCACGAAGGCCCCGACAGGCCCGACAAGAATCCCGATTCGTTCGTGCGCATCGTCCCCGGCGCGGGTTTCACGGCCGACACGCCCCAACCCGCGCCGATCGGCGCCCCCGGGGACGCGGGCCACGACGCCAAGGCGATCGCCCGCTGGGACGTCGTCCCCTACCAGACGTTCACCGGCGAGTTCCACATCGGCGTGGTGGCGTTCCACATGAACGGCATCGACCGCGTGGAGTTCTCCGCCGACGGCGGCGCGTGGGTGGCGGTGGACAGGATGCAACTCAACCCGCGCACGGACGTGTGGGAATACACGGCCGTGCTGGACGCGGCCGACTTCGATGACGGCCCCGTGGAGGTGCGGGCGGTGGTGTACCCGAGCGTCGGCGTGCCTCGCGTCCTCGCGGGGTCCGACATGCAGGTCGACAACGGCGAGCACTCGATCTTCCTGTATGCCGACGCAAGTGCGCAGCTTGCAACTCGCGTCTCGTGGGTGGACCCGGTGAACGGCGCCGACAGCAACGACGGCCTGACTCCCGATTCCGCGAAACGAACGATGCACGGCGGCCTCGTCGCGTTGCAGAACCAGTTCGGCGGCATCGATGGCGGCACGGTGTATTTGATGGCAGGTATTCACGAGTGGGAGTCGCGTTCGGGCCCGTCCATCAATCCGGTTCACGCGATGGTCACGTTCGAGGCTGCGCCGGGCTTGACCCCGGACGATGTGAAAATTGCTGACGATCCGACGATCAGCGGCCTTAGCCTGCGCTCAAATATGGTGACGATCCGTGGCGTCACAATCCGGCAGCGGATTAGCGACACCACCGCGGCCTCGCACCCGACGTTGCTGTGGATCGACCGGTGCAAATTCCCCGGAGAGGGCATGACGACGAGCGTTCCGATGCCGCGCTCGGCGGATTGGCAACTCGGTCTGTACATGACCGGCGTGGAAGTGTCGAATGTCCGCAACGCGTTCAAAGATCGCTTCCGTCTGGTGCGCCATGGTGTCGCACGTGACATCGGCGAGGACGCGTTCGTAAACGTATTCTGCGTTATCGACAGTTCGGTCGAACGGATGACCTTCGCTCACGCCAGCTATCACCCCGATGTAGTGCAGTATTTCGGGCCCCACGACAACACGATCGTGTACGGCTTGATCGCGACGGATGCTCGGGCGCAGACAATATTCTCGCGCGGCAGCGAACGTCATGACAACGCGGCGTTCGTGAATGTCCTGATCGAGCGAACCGGCGAAGGCGTGTTGCTCGGTCAGTGGATCAGAGAGAGCAACCACGTGCTCTTTTCTCATTGCACGCACGTTGGCACAAGATTCTGGTTCCGTCCGACCGACCCGAACGGGCAAGAGAGACCCGTTCGAAACCTTGTGGTCCGCAACTCGGTCTTTCAGGAAATACTGTATTCGGATTCGGGCTTGTACCCTGATCCCTCGGAGGTCTTCTACAACAACCACTACATCACCGGGAATCGTTACGGGGCTTCCTCGACCTCCGGCGGCTCGTACAATACGATCTTCGCGAACACGGACCGCTTTAATCCCTTTGCCGGCGGCGTCCTCGATGGCCGGGTTGCGTTCCCTGACGCCCCCATCGATCTCTTCGGCGTCATGTTGCCGCAGCAGGCGGCGATCGGTTCCGCCCAGCCCGAGTGAAGCGCGACTCGATGGCGGCGAACGAAAGAATGAACGACGCATACACCGGCGATCGACAGGTTCGATCGCCGGTTTTCTACTGAAGTTTCGAACCTCCTCACCACGACACAGCGTGAGACGCCATACGAACGCTCCACGATAATCCTCTGGTCTTGCTCGCAGGAGCAGCTCTCGACACCTCGAACATGGGTGTGTCCGCGCTCGCGGTTTCGGCGATCGAGTCGATCGCGCAGCGGATACCCGACGCGACGCTCTATGTGCTCGACTACGGCCGGGGCGTCTCGAGCATCACGCAGGTGGTGAGCACGCCGCCTTCGTTCGGGGTCAAGAGGGCGGGGGCCTACCGAACCAGACGAGCGTGGAGAAGCGAGAGCTGGTTCCGATTGAACGTTGAGACGATGTGCCCGGTTGTCATCTCAACGACAGCGCAGGTGCTTCGTCGGGCTACGGCCATGCTCGACGTCAGCGGCGGCGATAGTTTTACGACGCTCTACGGCATGGAAAGATACCGATCGATTGCCGATCCGAAGCGGTATGCGCTGCGGCGGGGTCGTCCTCTCATCCTGTTGCCGCAGACCTACGGCCCGTTTACGAAAGAGGTCGAGGCGGACGCCGCGAACATCGTCCGTCAAGCCTCCGGCTGCTGGGCTCGTGATGAGCGTTCGTTCGCCGTCCTCCGTGCGCTTCTCGGGGATTCGTTCGACCCCGCGAAGCACCGCTGCGGCGTGGACATGGCCTTCGGGCTGCGAGCGCGGGACGGCACGCAGAAACTGCCGCCGAGCCTCCGATCCACGCTGGAGGCCGGCGCCGACGCGGGCCCGCTCGTCGGGTTCAACGTCAGCGGGCTGATTTACAACGATCCCGAGGGCGCTCGTGCCCGCTACGGGTTCCGTGCGGACTACGCCGCGGCCGTGGAGGCGTTCCTCGAAGCCGTCCTCGGGACGGGCGCAGCGCGGGTGTTGCTCGTTCCGCACGTGGTCACGCCGGCCGGGCACTACGAGTCCGATCCCGAAGCGTGCGATCGCGTGGCCGCGACGCTCCGCGATCGGCACGCCGACCGCGTGTTCGTGGCGCCGCCGACGCTGGACCAGAGCGAGATGAAGTGGCTCATCGCTCGCTGCGACTGGTTCTGCGGCACCCGCATGCACTCCACGATCGCGGGCCTCTCGTCGGGTGTTCCCACGGCGACGATCGCGTATTCCGACAAGGCGCAGGGCGTGTTCGAATCGTGCGGCCAGGGGGCGCACGTGGTCGACCCCCGGCGGTGCGAGACGCAGGACGTGGTCGATCATCTCCTGCGTTCCTTCAACGGCCGCGACGTGGCCCGGGCGTCGCTCGCGGCGCACGTGCCGGGCGTGCTCGGGATGGCGGAACAGCAGATGGACGACATCGCTGCGATGGTGCGTGAATCGACAAGTTCCGACGCGGGGTCGCGCCCGGCATGAGCTCGAAGCTGTACGTTCGTGGGGGCGTCGTGCTGACGGCCGGGGCCGTCGCGTCCTCGGCGTGCTCGTTCGCGCGCAACATCGTGATCGCCCGTCTGCTGGGCGTCGAAGACTACGGCATCGCGGCGATCTTTGTGATCGCGGTGTCCCTCATCGAGCGGCTGAGCTATCTGGGGCTCGACCGCTTCATCGTGCAGAACGTCGCCGGCGGCGAGGAACGCGTGCAAGCGGTGGCGCAGGCGTTCCAGTTGGTGCGCGGCGTTGTCGGCGCGGCCCTGCTCTTCGCGCTCGCGCAGCCGATCGCCACGATGTTCGGTGTGCCGGAGGTCGCCCCGGCCTTCCGCTGGTTCGCGCTCTACCCGCTGATCCGAGGCATGGCGCATCTGGATCTGGCCCGATTCCAGCGGGAAATGAAATTCAAAGTGCTGGTGCTGACGGACCTGGCCCCGCAAGCGGTCACGCTGGCCATCGCGGCGCCGATCGCGCTGTGGCTCGGTGACTACCGGGTCATGCTGTTCGTCTTCATCGTGCAGGCGGCGTGCTACGTCGCGACGTCGCACGCGCTCGCCGAGAGGCCCTTCCGGCTCGCGTGGGACACAACCATCCTCGGTCAGATGCTGGTCTTCGGCTGGCCGTTGCTGCTCAACGGCCTGCTCATGTTCGGCATCCTCCAGGGCGATCTCGTGATCGTCGGGACCGCGCTGACAACGCTGGAACTGGGGTACTTCAGCGCCGCATTCACGCTGATGATGGCCCCGGCGGTGATCCTCACCAAGGTGCTCCAGTCGTATTTCCTGCCCTTGCTGGCTTCCGTGCAGAACGACAGCGCGACGTACGCCAAGCGGCACATCATGACGACGCAGACGTGCCTTCTCGCGGGCGCCTCGTTCGCGGCCGGGGCGATGATCTGCGGGGACGACCTGCTCGTGCTCATGTACGGCGAGAAGTACGCGCCGGCGGCCGCGGTCGTGCCCTGGCTGGCGGCGATGCAGGGCGTCAGGATCTTCAGAATCTCCCAGAGCGTCGCGGCGATCGGCAAGGGGCAGACGACGATCCCGATGTACGCGAACGTCGCTCGCAGCGTCGCGATCGTGCTGGCGATCGCGAGCGTGTTGCTCGGGTACGGCCTCGTCGGGGTCGCGGCGAGCTCTCTGCTGGGCGAACTCTTCGCCATGTTGTGGTCGCAGCGGCTCCTCCGCCGCAGGCTCGGGCTCACGACGGCCTCGTTCGGGCCGGCGTTGATCACCGTGGTGCTTCTGCTCGCCGCGCTGGGCGCGTGCCTCGCGATATTCGACAGGCAGCGACCCTTGCTCGTGATGGATTTCGCGCTGGGCATCGCGGCCTCGGGCTGCATCGCTGTGGGCCTTCTGTGGGCGAGCAATGAACTGCGCCAAGCGGCGCGCAGGCACACGTCGCGTGGCGGAGACGATCCGCCGCGGCTCGATGAACACGCCGTGGCGGCGACGCTGGAGAACGCGTGAAGCTCCCCGTCCTCGACATCCGTGAAGTGGTGGAACGCCAGCTCTGCACCGGCTGCGGCGCGTGCGCCTCGGTCGAGCCGGGTCGCTTCCGCATGGGGGACGCCGTCGAGTTCGGGCGTCGTCCCTTCCTTGTGGAGCGCCCCGCGCCCGAGACCGGCGACGCCCTGCGCGTATGCCCCGGCGCGAGTCTCGAGCACACGTTCGATCGCAGCGACCCCGCCCTCGACCACGACCTGATGCCCTCGTGGGGGCCGGTGCTCGAAGTCTGGGAGGGGCACGCCGCGGCGGGTGATCTGCGCCGTGCGGGGTCGAGCGGGGGGGCGGCGTCGGCGCTGGCGCTGTTCGCGATCGAGCAGGGGGGCATGGCCGGCGTGCTGCACACGGCCGCGCGGAAAGGCGCGCCCCACCTCAACGAGACCGTCTACAGCACCACGCGGGCCGATCTGCTCGCGAACACCGGCTCGCGCTACGCCCCGGCCAGCCCGTGCGACTCGCTCGGCCTCATCGAGACGGCGCCCGCGCCCAGCGTCTTCATCGGCAAGCCCTGCGACGTCGCGGCGGCGCAGCGGGCGCGAAGACTCCGCCCGGCGCTGGACGAAAAACTCGGGCTCACCATCGCCTTCTTCTGCGCCGGGGCGCCCTCGACGCGCGGCACGCTCGAGCTCCTCCGGCGTGTGGGCGTGGAAGACCCCGCCTCGCTCAAGAGTCTGCGCTACCGCGGCGACGGCTGGCCGGGCATGTGGACCGCGGTGTGGACCGACAGCGCGGGCGAGGAACGCACCGCGCGGCTGAGCTACGCCGAGTCGTGGGACTTCCTGCAGCGCTACCGGCAGTGGCGCTGCTACATCTGCCCCGACCACACCGGCGAGTTCGCGGACATCGCCGTGGGCGACCCGTGGTACCGGCCGATCGAGGACGGCGAGCCCGGCAAATCGCTGATCGTCGCCCGTACGCCGCGCGGGCGCGACTTCCTGCACCGGGCCGCGGCGGCGGGGTACATCACGCTGGAGACCAAGGACGCCAGCCTGCTGCCCAGGTCGCAGCCGAACCTGCTCGCGACACGCGGCGGGCTGTGGGGGCGCCTCGTGGCGCTGCGTCTGCTTGGCGCACCGACGCCGCGGTACATCGGGTTCCCCATGTTCCGTGTTTGGCTGCGCCGATTGGGGCTCAAGCAGAAGACGCAATCGATCGCCGGCACGACCAAGCGCATCGGGCGCAAGCGCCTCCGCCGGCGGGTCGATGTGCGTGAGGATGACCACACGCGGAGCGCGGCGGCGTAATGGACGACGCACCCTTCTGGCTGCGGGAATGGCACGGGCAGACGACGATCCACCCGCTGGGGCTCGCCGCGCTGGGCGTGACCGTGATCCTCGTGCTGTCGCTGCCGCGCCGGTACATGCTCTGGCCGGTGATCGCGATCGGCTGCTTCGTGGCCACGGCTCAGCGGATCGTCGTCTTCAACATGGACTGGACGCTCCTGCGTCTCACCCTGCTGGCGGCCGCGCTCCGCTGCGTGATGCTCTACGCGTCCCCCTCCACCCGGCCGCGCTGGCGCCCGATCGACACTTGGCTCGCGCTCTGGCTGGCGTGCGGCGTGGCGTTCTACGTCCTGCGCGAGCCGTCGATGTCCGCCCTCAACAACCGCCTCGGCTGGGCCTTCGATTACGCCGCGGGCTACGCCGTAGTGCGCTTCGCCGTGCGCACGTGGGACGATCTGAAGTCGCTCTGCCTCGCGGTGACGGCGATCGCCGTGCCCGTCTCCCTCGCGTTCATCAACGAGCACATGACGCGCTACAACATCTTCCACATCTTCGGCGGCGTGCGCGAGATCACGTGGATCCGCGACGGCCGCCTGCGGTGCCAGGGCGCGTTCGCGCACCCCATCCTCGCGGGGACGTACTGGGCCGTGCTGCTGCCCCTGATCGCCAGCCAGTTCTGGGCGCGCGAGAAGACGCGGCGGCTGCTGGCCGCGCTCGGCGTGGCGTGCGCCGTGATCGTGGTGGCGACGTGCTCCTCCAGCACGCCGGTGATGTCCGTGCTCATGGGGGCGTTCGCCGGGGGCATGGTGCTGCTGCGCCACTGGCTGCGGTGGATCCTGCTCGGCTTCGCGTGCCTGCTGGTCTTCCTGCACCTCTCCATGCAGGCGCCGGTGTGGCACCTCATCAGCCGCATCGACATCGTCGGCGGCTCGACGGGGTGGCACCGCTACAACCTGTTCGACCAGTGGATCCGCAATTTCGACAACTGGGCCCTGATGGGCACCTCGAGCACGCACACGTGGGACGCCCGCCCGGTGACCGACATCACCAATCAGTACGTGCTCGAGGCGATCCGCGGCGGGCTGCTGACGCTCATCATGTTCATCGGCATGATCACCGCGACGTTCATGGCGGTGGGGCGCGCCGCGAAGGCGACCGATCGCGCCGGCATGAAGCCGGAGTTCGCCATGGTCTGGGCGATCGGCGCCGCGATGTTCGTGCACGTCGTGACGTTCTTCGGCGTGTCGTACTTCGGGCAGATCATCCTGCTGCTGGTCGCCGTGCCGGCGCTGGCGGCGTGCGTGGACGAGCTAACTAGTCATCGCGGGCGTGCAGCGGCGATAGGCGCAAGAACTCGAATGTCGCCACATGCAGCCCATGCGAGGCGTGCGTAAATGAGCGAGGCGGGACCGCCACTCTGCCCGCGATCAATCGGGCTGCCTCAGGACGCCATAAAATGAATGTCGCTGGCAACAACAATGTAATACATGAACAAGATGCACAGGCATGGCTGCGGTTGCTGCGCACGGGTGCAGTTGTTCCAAACAATTCTCCCGAGCGGTACAATGCGGTGATAAAAGCGTCAGCAGGAACGCTGCCGTGGATCAGATCGGAGTGGCGTGATGACAAGCCAATAGCGGCGGTAATCGGGAAGGTCGCCGAGCGCCGCATCACGTCGCCGATAGCGTACGGTTTTGCCCCCTCATTGAAAGCCAAATGCCTCGATATTGTTTATGGTGGAATCCTCACGGATGGCTCGGCGTCGGCGTGCGACTGGGTTGTAGATCGCATCGTCGAAGAACTTCAGTCGCATCGTGTCGATGTCGCAATAATTCATCATATACGATCCGATCACAGGGCTGTAGCATCACTATTAAGCGGCTGGTCGCATAGTGACGAGGCGCGCGAGCCGCATATCCGATACCAGTTGGCGCCGAGCCCCAAGGCCCACCTCGACGCAATGTCTCGAAAGCATCGGTATAATGTCACAAGATCCGAGAAGCTGCTCCGGAAGGCGTGCGGCGAACTCACATTAAGCGTCGTCGATTCTCCGTCGGAGGTGGAGGAGTTTTCTGCGTGCGCTGCGGCGATCACAAGCGCCGGCTATCAAGGCGCTTTAAATGTAGGTTTTCGCGCCCTGCCGGCGCAGGTCGCGGCGATTCGGGCAGAGGCAGAGGCGGGCCGATTGTTGTGCTACGGGCTAAAAACGCCAGATAAGATGATCGCTTATTGGGTAGGCTGTAGGTATGGCGACACGTACTTTGGCGAAGCCACGGCGTTTCATCCGGAATACAGATCGTTAAGCGCGGGGTCGGTTCTTCTGCAGTTGGTGTTTGCAGATTTAATCAGTCGTGGGGTAAAAGAATTTGATTATGGATATGGCGACGCCCCGTACAAAAGAATGTACGGCACCGAATTCTGGGATGAATCGACAGTGTCGCTCTATGCGACAACGATCCGTGGCCGCGCTGCCCGTCTGCACTCGATCGTGCGCGCGGCCGCGGCGGCGGCGTCTCGGCTTTCTGGCCCATATGCCCAACGGATAAAAACGCGTTGGCGAAAGCGGCTCGAATCGCGTGCAAAGCCGGCGGACACGCGGGCGTCAAGTGATAATAGTACAACGTGAGGTCGATCGTTGTGAAGAGGCCGTGCGATCCAACCAAGATACGACACGCGACGCTTGGGGCGAGGGATAGGAGAGGCTTCTTGCGGACGCGTCGAGGCCCCGCAGGCGAGTTCCCCGCGACCCGTCTGGGCCGCCGCGTTCGATCGAGGATGGTGCGTCGCCACGGCGGCGGGGAAGCGAGCGCGGAATGAGCGGGCGCGATGCGAATTCGTCGTGGGCCGTGCGAGTCGAATCCGACGCGTCGTGCTGCGAGGAGGTCGCGCGGCTGTGCTCGGCAAGTTTCCCGTGGTCGATGCGATGGGTTCGGTGGTCGGGGTACCGAACGCGGTGGTGGCGGCAGGCGGTGGCGAGCGAGGGCGCCCGCATGATCACGGTGCGGGACGCCGGGGATTCGAGCATCCTCGGCTTCTGCCTGCTCGTCATCGACGAACTCGCCTTCCGAGACTCGATGCGGGCGGTCCATCGCAGCGCGTTGGAAACCGTGAGCGCAGCGCCCTACTTTCCGCTTGCGAAGGCGGCACGGGCCAGGATGCGGCGCAACGCACAGCGCCTGAGCACCCCACACGCCTCGCGTTCCGGCGAGCCCAAGGACACGCCGAGGCCGCGGGCATGGGTCGAGCTCATCGCGTCGCACCCGGAGCGGAGAGGGACCGGGATGATGCGATCGTTGCTGGACGAATCAGACCGGTTGGCGCGAGAACACGGGGGGCGGTGCATCGAGGCGATGACGGATAGTTGGAACATCCCCGCGGCCCGCATGTTCGAGCGCAACGGATACGAAATCGTCCGCGTGACCGGCGAGAAACTGATTCTTTCGAAACCGCTTGGTCAACCCGGGTAATCAGGATCGAATGACGCCGGCGCTCTCCATCATCATCGTCAGCTACAACACACGCGAGATGACGCTCGAGTGCCTCCGCTCCGTCTTCCGCGAGACACTCTCGACGCCCTTCGAGGTGATCGTGCTCGACAATGATTCGAGCGACGGCAGCGCCGACGGCATCGAATCAGAGTTCGCCGGGCGTGTCGCATTGATCCGATCGAAAGACAACCTCGGCTTCGCCCGCGCCAACAACGTCGCGGCCGAGCGGGCCCGCGGCGAATATCTCCTGCTGCTCAACCCGGACACGGTGGTGCTCGACAGCGCGATCGACAAACTCGTGGCCTTCGCGCGGTCCAGGCCGGAAGCGGGCATCTGGGGCGGGCGCACGCTCTTCGGCGATCGCACGCTCAACCCGACCTCCTGCTGGCGCCGCCAGACGCTCTGGAGCCTGCTCTGTCACGCGACCGGGGCCTCGGCGCTCTTCCGGCGCAGCGGCCTACTCAACCCCGAGGGCATGGGCGGCTGGGCGCGCGACAGCGAGCGCGAGGTGGACATCGTCACCGGGTGCTTCTTCCTCATCGAGCGAGCCCTCTGGGAGCGTCTGGGCGGCTTCGACCCCGCCTTCTTCATGTACGGCGAGGAGGCCGACCTGTGCCTCCGCGCCCGGCGCTTCGGCGCCCGCCCCAGGGTCACGCCGCGGGCCGAGATCATCCACTACGGCGGTGCCTCGGAGCGCGTGAAGGCGGACAAACTCGTGCGATTGCTCCGCGCCAAGGCGATGCTGATCCGCCGCCACTGGCCCGCGTGGAAGGCGCCCATCGGCGTGCGCCTGCTCGCGGCCGGGTGCCTGAGCCGCACGTGCGCGGCGTGGTGCGTGCGTCCGTTCGATCGCGCGGCGTCCGATCGTGTGCTGGGCTATTGGGGCGCCGGGTGGTCCCGTCGGAAGGAATGGATGGAGGAGCCGCAGCCGGGCGCTTCGGGCCCGCAATCGGACTCGCCGGCTCGTACGGGGGCGACCGCTGATGATCGGAGCGTATCGACGCCGGGTGGCACGCGATGATGACGCCGCTCCTTGTTGGCGCCTGCGCAGTCGCCGCGATCGGCGCGGCCAATTACGCGCCGCAAGCCGAGCAGATCGTGTCGACACGACGCCTGCGCGATCGCGTCAAACGCCGACGCATGGTGTGCCTGACCTTCGATGACGGCCCGGGACCGACGCTCACGCCGCGGGTGCTGGAGGTGCTCCGCGAGGAAGGCGTGCGAGCGACGTTCTACCTGCTGGGGATGCGACTTCCCGGAGCACCGGAGATGCCCGCGAGACTGACCGCCGCGGGCCACGAGGTCGCGGCGCACTCCATGCGGCACCGGCACGCGTGGAAGTGCACGCCGTGGGCGGCGTACGAGGACGTGGTCGCGGGGTACGACGCGCTCCGGGAGCATCTGGGTCCGGCGGCGAGGTTCCGGCCGCCGTACGGGAAACTGAACGCCGGCAGTTGGCTCGCGCTGCGGCGTCGCCGTGCGCCCGTCGATTGGTGGACGATCGATTCCGGAGACACGTGGCCCACGCCGCCGAGCCCGGAGTCGATCGCCGAGCGGGTTGTCCGCGACGGGGGCGGCGTGGTGCTGCTGCACGACTTCGATCGCCAGGGCGGGGGCCGCGAGGAACGCGCGGCGTTCGTGTTAGAAACAACCCGGCTTGTGATCCGCAGATCGAAGGACGCCGGCCTCACGCTGGGCGCCATGAGCGATCTCCACCGGAGCACCAACACGGCATGACGAAGGAACCATCAATCCGCGGCCACGAGTCGTCCCCCCGGCGCATCCTCGCCATCGCCTCCGGCGGCGGGCACTGGGTGCAGCTTCTACGCCTGCGCCCGGCGTTCGAGGGGCATCGGGTGGCGTACGTCACGGTGCGGGAGAGCTACCGCGCGGACATCGGCGACGAGCGTTTCTACGTCATCAACGACGCCACGCGGTGGGACAAGGTCGGGCTGGTGCGCATGGCGTTGAAACTGTTGTGGATCATGCTCCGCGAGCGGCCGCGGGTGATCGTCTCGACCGGGGCGGCGCCGGGGTACTTCGCCATCCGCTTCGGGAAGCTGCTGGGCGCGCGCACGGTGTGGATCGACAGCATCGCCAACGTGGAGGAGATCTCGATGACGGGCTCCATCGTCGGCAAGCACGCGGACCTGTGGCTCACGCAGTGGGCGCACCTGGCCCGCCCCGAGGGGCCGCGGCACGAGGGGGCCGTGCTGTGATCTTCGTGACCGTCGGCGCCCAGATGCCCTTCGACCGCATGGTGCGCGCGGTGGACGAGTGGGCCGCGGCGAGAGGGCGGACGGACGTCTTCGCGCAGATCAACGAGACGGACTACGTGCCGAAGCACATCGAGTGGACGCGGTTCATCGAGCCGGAGCAGTTCCGGTCGCGGGTGGAGTCGGCGCGGGTGCTTGTGGCGCACGCGGGGATGGGGTCTATCCTGACGGCGCTGGAGGCGGGCAAGCCGATCCTCGTGATGCCCCGCCGGGGCGACCTGCGCGAGACGCGGAACGATCACCAGGTCGCGACCGCCAAGCGCTTCCTCGAACTGGGGAAGGTCGGCGTGGCGTTCGATGAGTCCGAACTGCCCGCCAAGTTGGATGAGCTCGATTCGCTCTCGGCGGCCGGGCGGATCAGCCCGTGGGCGTCTGACCGGCTGATCGGTGCGCTGCGGGCCTTCATCGGAGAAGATCGGGCTTGAACCATCGCCGCGACGCGGCCCATAACCCCAATGAACCGGCGCGACATTCGTGCCGGCGCCGCGGCGAGCCGAAGAGACCACGCACCGCACGCACACCCCTACGGGCGACCACATGACACGCACGGTTGAACACACCACACCGCTGGACTCGCTCCGCTCCCGCCTCGACAAGGGCGCGGCGGTGGTCGGCGTTATCGGGCTCGGGTACGTCGGGCTGCCCCTCGCGCACGCGCTGCACGAGGGGGGGCTCACGGTCGTCGGCTTCGACATCGACCAATCGAAGATCGAGAGCATCCGGCAGGGCAAGAACTACCTGAAGCACTTCGGCGACGCGATGGCGTCGGACCTCGGCGAGAGCAAGCGCTTCAGCGCCACGACGGACTTCGCGCGGCTGGGCGAACCGGACGTGCTCATCGTCTGCCTGCCCACGCCGCTGGGCAAGCACCACGAGCCGGACCTGAGCTACGTGGAGGACTCCGGCCGCCAGATCGGGCGCACGCTGCGCGCCGGGCAGTTGATCGTGCTCGAATCCACGACGTACCCCGGCACCACGCGCGACGAGTTCCACGGCGCCATCCGCGAGGGCGCCGCGGGCACGCGCGGCGAGCGGCTGCGGGTGGGCGTGGATTACTTCCTGGCGTTCTCCCCCGAGCGCGAAGACCCGGGACGCAAATCGCACACCACGCGCACGATCCCCAAGCTGGTGGGGGGGCTGGACGAGGCGTCGACGGACGTCGCGTGCCGTCTCTACAAGTACGGCGTGGAAAACGTGGTGCCGGTGCGTTCGGCGGAGGTCGCCGAGGCCGCGAAGCTGCTGGAGAACATCTTCCGCTGCGTGAACATCGCGATGGTGAACGAGCTGAAGGTGGTGCTCGACGCGATGGGCATCGACGTGTGGGAGGTGATCGAGGCGTCGTCGACGAAGCCCTTCGGGTTCATGCCGTTCTACCCCGGCCCCGGGCTGGGCGGCCACTGCATCCCGATCGACCCGTTCTACCTGACGTGGAAGGCCAAGGAGGTCGGCCACCCGACGCGGTTCATCGAGCTGGCGGGCGAGATCAACACGCGCATGCCGCACTATGTGATCGACCGTTTGACGAACGCGCTCAACGATCGCGCCAAGGCGGTGAAGGGCGCTCGGGTGCTGGTGCTGGGCCTCGCGTACAAGCCGGACATCGACGACACCCGCGAGTCACCGTCGTTCGAGCTCATCGACCTGCTGCGCCGGCTCGGAGCAGGGGTCGATTACAGCGACCCGTTCGTGCCCCGCACCGTCCCCGTGCGGAAGCACGACCTGGCGATGACGAGCGTGACGCTCACGCCCGAGTCCGTCGCGTCGTACGACGCGGTGCTGATCGCCACCAACCACGCGGCGTTCGACTACGCGATGATCGCGAAGCACGCACGGCTCATCGTCGACACGCGCAACGCCATGAAGGATCACGCCTCCGTGTGCGGCGAACGACTGGTCAAGGCATGAGCGCAACGCTCGAACGCACATCGGCGCGACAGAACGCGGCGCTGGCCCGCGCCGAGTTCGACGGCGTGATCTGCTTCGGCGGCGTCGACTGGTGGTACCACAACCGCGGCCACTACGACCTGCAGATGATGCGCGAACTCAGCGCCCGCGTGCCCGTGCTCTACGTCAACTCCATCGGGATGCGATTCCCCAAGGTGGGCGAGGGGGCGATGTTCCTCAAGCGCATCAAGCGGAAGCTCAAGAGCGTGCGCCGCGGGGCGGTGACCGTGCGGGAGGGGTTCGTCGTCTACAGCCCGCTCTCGATCCCCGGCGGTCGTGCGCGAAAGTTGTCTCGAAGGTTGCTGGCGTGGCAGGTGCGACGGGCGGCGCGGCGGATGGGCGTGCGTCGGCCGCTGGTGTGGGTGGCGTGCCCGCCGGCCGCGGAGGTGGTCGATGCGCTGCGCCCGGTCGGGCTGGTCTACCAGCGCACGGATCGCTTCGAGTCGTTCCACGGCGTCGACCCCGTGCGCATCTCCGGCTTCGATCGCGACATGAAGTCGCGGGCGGATGTGACGCTCTATTGCTCACATTTACTGATGGAGGAAGAGGCATCCCAGTGCCGCAACGCGGTCTTCGTCGACCACGGTGTGGACGCCGACCGTTTCGAGTCCGCGGGCGTCGGGGCGTCGCCGGCGCCGGAGGATGTATCGACCCTGCCGCGACCGCGGGCGGGGTTTGTGGGCGGCATCGATGCGCATACCTTCGACCCGCCGCTGTTCGTCGAGGTGGCGAAGTCGCTGCCGGAGGTGACGTTCGTGCTGGTCGGCGCGTGCTCGCTGCCCGAGGGCTGGTGCGGCCTGCCCAACGTACGCATGCTGGGTCAGCGCCCCTACGACGAGGTGGCCGGCTACATGGCGGCGTGCGATGTGCTGATCATGCCGTGGAACCGCAGCCCGTGGATCGAGGCGTGCAATCCGGTGAAGCTCAAGGAGTACCTCGCCGTCGGTCGCCCCGTGGTGACGACGCGGTTCCACGAGTTGGGCTGGTACGAGGGCCTGGTGCGCGTTGCGCACGACGCCGAGTCCTTCGCGGCCGAGATCCGCGCCGCGCTGGCGTCCACGCACGACGCCGCCCCGGGACGCGACCGCGTGCGGTCGGCGACGTGGACGGCGCACGCATCGCGCGTCCTCGAGGCGTTGCGCGAGAGCGGGCTGACGCCGCGGGTGAGCCCCGAACAAGAATGACAACCCAACGATGACCACAGGCAACGGACATTCTTCGGGCGGCGACCTGGCGCTCTGCGTCGTGCTCGGGGGCGGTCTGCAATCGTCGCCGCTGCAGTCGCTGTGCCATATCTCGGTGCTCGATCTCCCGATCACGCCGGGCGTGAGCGTGCTCGATCACGTGCTCGGCCGCGTCGAAGAAGCGCACGCGGCCGCCTCGCGGTCGCTGCCGGTGCGTGTTGTCTACGGCGACCCGGTGCCGAGGCCGTCGAAGCCGGCGGCGCGTCAGGGGCTGGAGATCGAGATCGTCCGCGAAGCGAACCGGTGGCGCGGACCGGCGGGCGTGCTGCTCGACGTCTGCGATCATCTCCCGAGCGACGCGAACATCCTGGTGATCGAGGGCGCCCGCTGGTACGGCGCGCCGATCGGGCCGCTCGTTGAGGCGCACGCGCAGCGCGGCGCGGAGGTCACGATCGCGCAGGCCGCGGATCGCTCCCCGGCGGGCGTGTACGTCATCCGGCGGTCCTCGCTGGACCCGACGCCGCGGTTGGGGTTCATGGACCTGAAGGAGCAGTTGCTGGGGCGCCTGCTGGCCGAGGGGCGGCGCATCGTCGTGCATACACTCGCGACGCCGGGCACGATGCCTCTTCGATCGCTCGAGGGCTACCTGCGGGCGGGCCGGGTCGCGTCGGGTTCGAGCGGGGAATGGAGCGTTCTGGACCCCGATTGTGAGGTCGGAGAGGGGGCCGTGGTGGTATCATCGGTCATAATGAGGGGCGCCCGGATCGAACCGGGGGCGGTCGTGGCCCGTTCCATCGTGCTGGAGGGCGCCGTGATTCAGTCGGGCGCCGAGACGGTCGATTCGGTGGTGCAGCCCGGTGCGGTTCTACAGCCCCCAGACCCGTTCAGCGACCGCACAGGACGCCGAGGATCGCGATGAGGCAACAGTGGCGTTTTCTTGATGGCCTGATGATCGCGCTCTTCGTCGGGCTCGCGGTGTACGCGACCCGGAGCGTGTGGATCGATATCTTCGCGCTCGCGCTGCGCAACGACGAGAGTTCGTACATCATCCTCGCGGCGCCGGTGGCGCTGTGGCTGGGTTGGCTCCGCCGCGAGCGGATCCGCTACTGCCGTCCGAGCCCGACCGCGCTCGGCGCAATCGTCATCCTCGCCGGGTGGGCGTTGATGGCGATCGGCAATGAGTATTCGATCGACCTCTTCCGCGACACCGGCGCTCTCGTGGCCGTGGTGGGCGCGGTGTTCACGGTGGCCGGGAAGGAGATCTTCCTGCGCTTCGCGGCGGCGTGGGGCGCGCTGCTGTTCCTGATCCCCGTCCCCGGCCGCATCCGGCACGTCATCGCCACGCCGCTTCAGGAGGCGAGCGCCGTCTCGACGCAGTTCATGCTCGATCTCTTCGCCGTCTCCGTCGAGCGCCACGGCAACATGCTGGTCGTCAATGGCGCAGAGGTCGCGATCGCGGAGGCGTGCAACGGCATGCGCATGGTGGCGGCGATGGCGCTGATCGCCTACGCGTTCGTCTTCTCGTTCCCGATGCGTCTCTGGGCGAGGTTGCTCCTGCTGGGGCTCAGCGTCCCCGTGGCGATCCTGGCGAACGTGGTGCGCCTCGCGCCGACCTCGATCCTCTACGGCCACTCAACGCCCGACATCGCCAACACGTTCCATGACGTGGCGGGCTGGGCGGTGCTTGGACTCGCGCTGGGCATGATGTGGCTGGTGCTGGCGCTGCTGCGCTACCTCGAACTCCCGCTCGAGCCGTTCCGCATCAGAGAGGAGGCATGATCGTGATGAACCGACGCAAAGCGATCGCATTTGTCCCCTCGCTGATCGTGCTGGTGGCGATGGCCGTCTACGGCCACGAGCCGCTTCGCGCCAGCCGCGCCGATCAGGCGTACCTCGCGGCCGTCTCGGACGCGATCTCGAGCATCCCGTACCGGATCGGCCCATGGATCGGCGCGGACGTCGAGGCGCAGGCCCCGGCGATACGGCTGCTCAGGCCGAACAAGCTGCTGCAACGGCGGTACCTCTCGCTCGACGGTTCGCGGTCGTTCAGCCTGCTCTTCGTGCACTGCTCCGACGCCCGCGACATGCAGGGCCACTACCCGCCGGTCTGCTACCCCTCGCACGGCTGGGTCATCAACGAAACCGAGCGCGTCGATTTCGTGCTGGGCCAGTCGCGCATCCCCGCCGTCGTCTACCGCCTCAGCGCCCTGCGTCAGGGCGAAGAGCGGACCATGACAATCCTGAATTTCTTCGCGGTGCCCTCGGATCGTGAGGCCCTTGCGGCCGATATGGCCGCGGTGAACCGCGCATCGGCGACAACCGCCCGCTCCGGCCTCGGGGCGGCCCAGTTCCAGTTGATCGTGCCGGGTCACGCGACGTCCGAGGCGATGACGACGCTGATGCTCGAGATTGGCCCGGCGATCGAGCCGCCGATTCGGAAGGTCATACATGGTGTCGGAACCGACCTATTCTGATCCCCGCGACGCGGGCGCACTTGCGCCCGTGCAGGAAGAAGCGCCGGTCAACCCGGTCCTTCTTGTGCACCGCGCTCTGCGCGGCCGGTACGTGCCGGCGGCGGTGTGCGCGGTCGTGTTCGGGATCATCGGCGCAATTGTCGGGTGGTCGATCACGCAGCCGCTCTTCGCCAGCCAGGGGTGGATCCGCGCGTTCCCGAGGCAGCCGCGCGTGCTCTACGAGACCGAAGAGAACAAGATGCTGCCCATGTTCGACGCCTTTGTCCGTTCGCAGGCGGACCTGATGCGCTCCCGACGCGTGATCGACCTGGCGCTGAACGAGCCCGCCCTCCGAGAAGCAGGCTGGCCCCCCGCGCCCGAAGGCGTGCAGCAGCTCATCGATGCGCTCGAGGTCTCTGCGGCCCGCGGCAGCGAGCTCATCAACGTCACGGTGATGCACACCAACCCACAGAAAGCGCAGGCCGCGGCGAACGCGGTGCTCACGGCGTTCATGCGCTATCAGGAAGAGCAAGAGAGCCTCAGCGCCACCGACAGAGAACGGCGGCTCCGTGAAAACCAGCAGCTCCTCAGCGCCGAGCTGCGGACCATCCGCGAGTCGATCCTCCGCGCCTCCGAGCAGTTCGGCGGCGGCGACCCCGACATGCTGCTGCGCGCCCGCAGCGAGCAGCTCGCCCGCATCGATTCGATGCTCTCCGACCCCAGGCTGGCGATGAGCTCCGACGCCGCGCCCGGCGGCGCCCCCGTGCCCGACGCCGAGCTCAGCCCGGAAGAGCTTGCCCGGTTCGATCAGCGGCTCGCCGGGCTTCTCACCCAGCGGCAGAACATCGATCTGGAGATCCAGAGCAAATCCATGCGCCTCGGCGACAGCCACCGCGACATGCGCGCCCTGCGCGAGCGACGCGACAGCCTGAGCGCGACCATCGATCGGCGCGTCGACGAACTGCGCGCCGCCCCCGGCCGCGTCGGCGACGGCGTCGCACTCGACGCCGCCAACGCGGACCCCGCCGCCACGCTGCAACACTACCAGTCGATGCGCAACCGCCTCACCGCCGAGATACGCGACCTGGCGCGCGCCCGCATGGAGATCAGATCGCTGCGCGACCGCGAAGAAGAGACGGAGACGCGCCTCGCGGACACCAACAAGGCGCTGGAGGTCATCCGCGTCGAAGACGAGATCATCCGCGGCGGGCGTGTGCGCATCCAGCAACGGGCCGCGACCCCGCTCCAGCCCGCCAAGGACCGGCGCATGGCGCTCGCGGCGGGCGGGTTCATCGGCGGCTCCGGGGCGGCGGTCGGGCTCTTCGTGCTCGCCTCGTTCGTGCAGCGCCGACTCCGGTACGCCGACGAGCTGCAGTCGGTCAACGAAATGCTGCCGCTCATCGGCGTCGTTCCCGAGGCCCGCTCGGACGATGCGGAAGAAGCGCAGTTGATCACCATCGCGCTGCACCACATCCGCAACAACCTGTTGCTGATGCGCCAGCGCAACGGGTCGCGCGGCACGGTCTACCTGATCACCAGCGCCGTGCAGGGCGAGGGCAAGACGACCCTCGGCATCGCGCTCAGCGCTTCCTTCGCGCAGGCGGGGTACAGCACAACGCTGGTCGATTGCGACTTCGTCGGCCGCGGCATGACGCGAGAACTCTCGCTCGACGACCGCCCCGGCCTCGCGGACGTGCTGTCCGGCACGCCCGCCGATCAGGGGCTGCACCCATCGCACATCGACGGTCTCAAACTCATGCCCGCCGGCCAGAACAAGGACAACTACGCCCTCCGCATGACGATCGAGGAGATCCGCCCCGTGATCGACGACCTGCGGCGGAAGTCTGACATCGTGATCGTGGACACGGGGCCGATCCTCGGCAGTCTCGAGGTCGGGCTCCTCGCCCAGATCTCCGACGCCGTCGTTCTGGTCTCGGCCCGCGGCACCGGCGTTCGGCTGGTCAACGCGGCCGTCGATAACGCGCGACGCTACTGCAAGAGCGGCGTCTCGATGGTCTTCAACCGCGCCCATCACCACGACCTGACCACCAGCGCCAGCTACTGCTCGGTCCACTCACGCAACGAGGACGAGCAGCCGGCCCGGCAACGAAAAGCCGCCACCGATCGCGGCCGCCTCGTGCGTTGCCTCGCCCCGGCGGAATCGGCCTCGCAGGACAACGGCACACACACACCATGACCATCGCAGGCGTCCAGACCCTCCCGGTGCGGACCGCCCCAACGGTTGATGACGGGCGGCTTGTCTGGGGGCTCGACGTGCGTCGGCTGCACGACCTGCACTGGGCGGCGCGGGGGATACAGGTCGTCCGCCCCGGCCAGCCGCACGACCCGAAGGGTCCCGCCGTCTTTCTGTTTCTTCGACACGATCAGGCGCTGATCGCGCAGGCCCGGCCATGGCTGAAGCGTCTGTCTTGGAGCGGCTGCCGCATCCTCCGCGTGCGCGTCGTCGATCGCTCCGGGGCCGAATACACCGAGCAGATCGTCGCCAGCCCCGACAACGAGCTGCGCGCCATCAACCGCATCTACCCGACCAGGCATGGGCGCGTCGGCCGGGTCATCCTCTCGACAGACCAGCGCGCTGCGCAGCAGTGGGCGTCGTTCACGCCCGGCAAGGAGCGCTGGTCAACGTTCAGCCGCGACACCCAATGGCGACGGCGCAGCGCGGCCTGGAGCACCAAGGGCAGGCTCTACGACCTCACCTCGGAGCGACGACGCGCCGATCTGCTCGGCGTGCTCATGGGCCAATGGCGACAACTCGGGCAGGTCATCCCCGGCATCTACCAGTGGAAGCCCGGCGTGTGGGTGCACGAGAGTTCCCGGATTGCGCCATCGACGCGGCTGATCGGCCCGGTGTGGATCGGCGCGGGCTGCGAGGTCGATCAGGCCAAGCCGGTGATCGGGCCGCTGGTGATCCACGACGAGACGCCCTGCCGGCCGGTCGAAGACATCGACTGGGAGGCGTTCCGGCTGCCCCAGTTCCCCCTCACGCCGCGGATCAGAGGCGGGCTCTCGCGAAGGGTCTCGAAGCGGGCGTTCGACATCGCCATGAGCATGGGCGTCCTGGCGGGCACGATGCCGCTCTACCCGTTCATCATGCTGGCGATCTACATCGAAGACGGCCGCCCGTTCTTCTTCGCCCACCGGCGTCAGACGCTGGGCGGGCGCGAGTTCCCGTGCTGGAAATTCCGGACGATGATCAAGGACGCGGACCGCCTCAAGGAGCAACTGCAGGCGCAGAACGTCTGCGACGGCCCGCAGTTCTTCATCGAGAACGATCCGCGCCTGCTGCGCTGCGGAAGGCTGCTGCGCCGCTTGCAGATGGACGAGCTGCCGCAGTTCTGGAACGTCCTGCGCGGGCACATGAGCATCGTCGGGCCGCGCCCGAGCCCGGACAAAGAAAACCAGTTCTGCCCAGCGTGGCGGGAGGCGAGGCTGAGCGTGCGCCCGGGGATCACGGGCTTGTGGCAGGTCCGTCGGACGCGCCTCCCGGAAACAGATTTCCAGGAGTGGATCCGCTACGACCTCGAGTACGTGCAGCGCCAATCGTGGTCGATGGATATCTGGATTATCATCGAGACCGTTCGGAGAATTCTTCGGGGCTGAGCCTCCCCGACACATCGCTCAGGGGTTCATCATCATGCAGCGTCGCACCAAGAAATTGTTGATCGTTCTCGTCGTGATCCCCGTCTTGGTGGTGGGCGCAGCCGGGGGTGCGCTCGTGCTCCGGCAGCACCAGGTGGCCAGATCGATCAACGAGGCGTACGAGCAGGGGCGTGCGGCGTACGAGGCCGAGGAGTATCAACGTGCGCTGCCGCTGCTGAGCCGCTACGTCGGTCGCAATCAGGACGACACAGAGGCGCTGCTCATGCTCGCTGAGAGCCGCGCACGGGTGCCCACGCCCGACGGGAGCGAGCACGTCGTCGCGATACGCTTCGCCGAGGCCGCGCTCGCCAACGAGCCGAGGAACGTGCGAGCGCTGGAGATGCTCATCGGCCTTTACAGCCGCGTGAGTTTCGTGACCGAACTCAACCGCACCTGCGATCAACTGCTCGAAATCGATCCGAACCACACCGGCGCCATCCTCGCCAAGACCCGCGCGCTGATCGCGCTGGGCCGTTACGACGAGGCGCGTCGTGTCGCCGAGCGGCTGACGGTCGAAGGTGAATCCGGCGCGCTGGCGCTGCGTCTCACGCTCGAGACGCGTCGGCTCCAGGGCGCCTCGGCGGCGGACCTCGCGGCCGAGGCCGCAGAGGCCGCGCAGCGCTGGCCCGAGGACATGGAGATCCTCGTCATACACGCCCAGTCGCTCTTCGGCGCCGGCGAGTCTGAGAAAGCGAAGGAATTGCTCACACGCATCGCGGAGCTGCGCCCCACCAAGCTCCGCGTGATCGCCGACTACCTCCGCCTCGCCGACATCACCGGCAGCATGCTCCGTCTTGGGGCGTCCGAGACCGCGTGGGCGCGCGACTCGGCGGCCCTCCGTGATCGCGCCCGCGCCGTCATCGAGGCCGCGATGGAGGACGAGCGTCTCGCGCCCGGAGCCGCGGCCATTGGCGCGGGGTGGGAGTGGCGATCGCAGCGTTTCACGCAGGCCGAGCGGTGGCTCGAACGCGGCCTCGAGATCGCGCCTGCATCGGCTCATCTCCTCGGCATGCGGGCGGTGCTCGCGCGCGACAGAGGTGAGCCGTGGTCCTCGTACGCCGATGCACTGCGGTCCTCTGATGAAATGGGCGCGAACGTATGGGTCGGGCTCATCGACGCGCTCGGGCACATCGATCGCCGGGAATGGGCAGAGGCGAGCGACCGTCTCCAGACGATCATGACGCAGACCGAGCAGAGCCTCGCCGCCGCACAATCGTTCACCGACAGCAGCGCCGACGCGAAGCAGACGCAGGCGTCCGAGGCGCGCATCATGGCCGCGTTCTACAGCGGCTTCGTCGATCAGAACCGCGGCGATTGGCGTCTGGCGGTTCAACGCTGGGCGGCGCTCTCCGACGCCGAGCCCGCATGGACGCTGCCCCTGATCGCGGCCGCGCGGTCGCTGCTCGAGCGGGGGCAAACGCAGACAGCCTTCGACTACGCGCTCCGCGCCTTCCGCATCCGCAGCGGCGCCAGCGAGAGCATGCTCTTCGCCAGCGCGACCGTCGCGCGGCTCGAAGCAGAGGGCCCGTCCGACAACCTCTTCGCGCTCGTCACGCCGCTGCTGCAGGAGCTCGAAGCGAACGAAAACCTGCGGGGGCCCGCCCTCGTCCTGCGCGCACGCGCCGAGGCGGTCCGGCGCGATCAGGCGGCGCTCAGCGCGGCGATCGAAGCGCTGCAGGAACTCGACACCCCACCCGATGCGCAGATGCTCGCCGAGGCGATGCGACGCGTGCGCGTGTCCGGCCTCGACGGCTGGCAGACACTGCTCGCGATAACCGAGAAAGGCGGCGCAACCGCGGAATCAACGATCTTCCGCGCGATCGAGTCCGCCGACGCCGGGCGCATCGACGAGGCGATCATGACCCTGCGCCGCGCCGCTGAAACCAACCCGGGACGCGCCGCGGCGCCCTACCGACTCCAGGAGGCCCGCGTCCTCGCCGGCGTCGGCAGGCAGGAGGAGGCGCGTGCGCTGCTCCACGCGATCTCACGCGAGCACGACGCCGACGCCGCCATTCAACTCGACATCCTCGAACAGCCCGCGGCGTGGACCGAGTCGTCGCTGGTCGAGACAGTGGTGCAGCGGTTGCGGGCCGCCTCCGGCGATGCGGGCGTGGAGTGGCGCCTCGCGGACGCGACCCGACTGCTGACGTTCGACCCGGATCCCGCCAAGGCGCAGGAAGTCATCGTCTCGCTCACCCGCATCGTGCGCGACAACCCTCAGCACGCCCAGGCGCTCTCGCTGCTGAGCGAGTGGATGCTGCTTCTCGACGATGAACGAGCGGCCATCGAGTACCTCACCCGCGCTGTGGACGTCCGCGACTCGCCACCCTCGCTCCAGCCTCGCCTGATCGACCTCCTGCGTCAAACCGGCCGACGCGACGACGCCCGAGCGCGTCTCCGGCAGTTCGCCGACATCCAGCGCGTCTCGCCCGAGCTGCTGCGCACCCGCGCGCGCCTACTCGTGGAGTTCCGCATGACGGACCTCGCACGGCGCGATTTCGAGATCCTCTCGCGACTCGGCGCCCCCGACGACATGCTGGCGTACGCGGCCCTGCTCTTCGATCAAGGCTCCGTCAGCAGGGCGCTCGAGATCATCGAAGAGGTGCTCGCCATCCCGGGGATCGGGCGTGAACTGTTCATGGCCGGCGCAGAGTTGCTCGTCGACGCCGGTTACGCAGACCGCGCGCTCGTCCTGCTCGACGAGCGGGCGCAGGCCCAGAGCACGGGCGCGCCGGCAGCCGATCGCGGTCGGCTGCTGGAGCGCGCCGGCCGCTACGACGAGGCAGAGCGCGAGTACCGCGCGGCCGCCGAGGCCGCCGAGCAGCCCCAGCCCCACATCGAGCTCGCCCGGTACCTCATGCGTCGGGCTCGCCACGGCGAGGTGGCCGGCGTCCTGAGCGCGGCCCGCGCGAGGGGCGTCGTCTCGAGCGATATGGACGCGGTCGAGGTCCTCGCATCGGCGGTGTCGCAACCGCTCACCGATGAGCGTCGGCAGGCGGTCATCGACACGATCCCCCCCGGACCGATGCGCGACCTCGCCGAGGCCACACGCTGGTACGACGCCAACCCCGGCCGCCGCGAGCAGTTCGTCGCGAGGCTCCGCCCCATCACCGCCGAGGCCCCCGGCCTCGTCCTCGCGTGGCAGTTCCTGACATCGACGCTCATCGAGATGGGCGAAACCGAGCAGGCCGTCGCCGCCGCCCGCGCCGCGGGCAATGCCAACCCCACCTCGCCCGTCGCCGCGGGGCTGGAGGCCAACACGCTCATTCTCGCCGGCAGGGCCGCGGAGGCGAGGAGCGCGGCCGAACGCTGGCGCTCGCTCGCGACCCACCCCCTCGAACCCGTGCTCGCGCTCTCGACGATCGAGATCCGCGAGGGCCGCAAGGACGCCGCTCGCGCGATGCTCGACGATCTCGCCCGGAACCTCGAACCCCGCGCGCAGGAGATCGACCCCGCCCTGTGGGCCGCCTTCGTGTCGAGGTACGCGCAGATCGGCGAGATCGAAAGGGCCCGCAGACTGGGCTCGAAACACGCCGCCGCCGACCTTGAATGGGCGATGGCGATGATGCTCGTGGCGGGCCGCGAGGCCACGCCCACCGACGCCGCCCGCGCGTGGCTCCGCGAGTTGGCCTCCGATGTGGCCTCGTCCGCCGACGGGCTGGCCACGCTCGCCGACGCCTACGTCGCCCTCGCCGATCGCACGGGATCGGATCAGGATTTCGAGTCCGCGATCGACGCGCTAAACCAGCGCGCCGCGCTGACGGAACGCACCACCGGCGAGCTCGTCTTCGAGGCGACGCTGCTCGAACGCCTCCGGCGGCGCTCCGAGGCCGAATCGCTCTACCGCCGGGCGATCGCGCAGGACCCCGAGCAGTGGGTGGCACTGAACAACCTGGCCTACATGCTGCTGCGGCAGGGGGGTGCGGCGGATGAAGCGCTCGCGCTCGCCCGCCGCGCCTACGAGATCCTCGATCGGCGGGGAGCGCCGGGCCAGCTCCGTTCGAGCGTTCTGCACACGCTTGCGTTCGCGCAGCTGAAGGACGGAGACGCCGCCACGGCGCTGCAGACCGTCCGACAGTCGCTGGCGCTGGGCACGAGCACCGCGGAGATCCTGCTCACCGAGGTCGAGGCGATCGAGGCCACCGGCGACACCGATCGGGCCCGCTCCGCCGCCGCCACGGTCGCGCGACAGATCGACGCCGGCGTGCTCACGGCGCGCGACGAAGATCGTGAGCGGCTCCGCGCCATCACCCAGCGTTTGGCCCGATAACGGCTTGGCTCGGTAACTTGCCTTCCCGATCCGCGGCGCGTGCACTGCGCGTCTTCGGGCGCCAGCACACCGCAGCGACACACCGGCCCCGCGCAGGTTCAGCAGCACGCACGCATTCATCACTCCCGCTCACGCGGGAGTTTTTTTTGCGCGCCCACCGAGTGTGCGGCCCCTCGTCGCGGCGTCGGTCTCGATGGGTTATCCCGCGCCGCCGGCGCAGGCGGCCCATCGTTATCGGCGGGCGTGAGCCAGGCCCCTCGCGTTTGCGGACGTTCGCGAAGAATCTGCCGCAAAATATGCGAGATACTTTGCCTTTCTCCCGGAAGGTGGTACTGTCCAAAGACTTACGGTCGGCGCCGCGCACAGATCGAGCGTCGGTAAGTCACGCCCCGTCGGCGCCATTCGTTACGCGTCGAGCATCCGGGTAGGCAGAGAGAACAGTTCGCTTATTCGTAAGAGGTGAGAGAGATGATCAATCTTCGTTTCATGGCTGTCGCGACAGCGCTCGTGGCCACGTCGGGCGTTTCGCTCGCCGGGGTCGTTCAGGTCCAAGCCAACCCCGGCGCGCCGTGGCAGCGTGCGGACACTTCGGGCGGCGGCTTCCGGGCCACCACGATCTCCGGCTTCAACGGGGTGATGGGCGGCCGCGGCGGCACCGCGACCTCCTTCATCACGTTCTGCCTCGAGCGCAACGAGCAGCTCAGCGGCAACAACGCCCAATACAACACCGAGATCTCGACCAGCGCCACCATGGGCGGCGGCGGCGCCATCCCCGACGGTAAGGGCGGCATGCACGACCCCATCACCGCCGTCACCGCCACCCTCTACCGCGAGTTCCGCTTCGGCGGCACCTTCGGCGGCATCGCCACCGCGGGCCTCGATAGCTCGTCGTGGTCCACCTCCCTGACGGACTCCCTCCAGCTCGCGATCTGGTTCGAAGAGGGTGAGCTCACCAACTCCTCCCTGATGAACCAGTTCACCAGCGACAACGCCGCCGTCGCGATGCACACCTGGGCCATGAACCAGGTCGCCAACCTCAACCTCGGCCAGTACGACATCGGCAACGTCCGCGTGCTGCGGATGTTCAACGCCGACGGCAGCAACTCCCAGGACCTGCTGACGATCATCCCGCTGCCCTCCGCCGCCGGTCTGGCGTGCCTCGGGCTGATCGCGGTCGGTGGCCGCAACCGCCGCCGGGCCTTCTGAGACCGGCCCAGGCCGCCTCCAACGTTCCCGACCCATCATGGAGCGAGGCCCCCACCCGGGGGCCTCGTTTTTTTGAGGCGGCCACATCAACGAATGCCCGGCGACGGAAAAAGTCAGGCAGAACAGATCTTTTCCCGGCGCCGCGAGGAAAATGCGGCGCCGACGCCCGCTCGTCAGCCGCTCCTGCGCTTACCCAGACTGACACGGCGCGTTCAGTCCACGCAAAAATAATCTTCGCGATATGCCGGAATAGGGGGTGTTCGGGGTGGACTTTAAAAAGCCCCTAGGGTAAATTATTAGTCGGAAATCGGACCTACCTGAGCGAGAGAGTCGTGGGTGGGCCCGGGCCAGATTCGGTACGTGCCGGAGTGGTTCGGAAGCACAACAAATCGCGTGGGAGAGTGAAAATGAGAGCAGCAAAGTTCCTCGTCGCAGCGGCAACCGTTGCCGTGGCAACCGCCGGCGCACACGGCGCGCAGGTGAAAATCAACACCACGCCGACGAGCGTCGGCAGCGACTTTGTCGGCGGCAACCAAGGCGGCGGCTTCCGCGCCACCGAGCAGGGCGGGTTCATCGGCGTCATGGGCGGACGCGGCGGCGACGCCTCGTCGTTCATCACGTTCTGCCTCGAGCGGAACGAGAACCTCGCCAACAACGTGGTGTACGACACCAAGATCTCTATCTATGCGGTGGGCGGCGGTGGCGGGGCCATCCCCGATCCCGACCCGTCGAACCCGACCGGCTTCAAGGACCCCATCACCACCGTAACCGCGGCGCTCTACCGCGAGTTCCGCAGGGGCGGCAATTTCGGCGGTACGGGTGTCCTCGCCGCTCTGTCCGGCGGCGCGTGGAGCACCGAAGCTTCGACCGCTCTGCAGCTGGCGATCTGGAAGGAAGAGGGGGAGTTCAATGCTTCTCTCACCAACCAGTTCAACAACAACACCATGGCCCAGCTCATGCACGCATGGGGGGTCGACAACGACACGGGCTCTCTCGGCAACGTCCGTGTGCTCCAGCTCTGGGCGTCCGGTTCGCTCCCGAACCCCGGGACGGGCGATGTGCGTCAGGACGTGCTGACCATCATCCCGCTGCCCTCCGCCGCCGGTCTGGCGTGCCTCGGGCTGATCGCGGTCGGTGGCCGCAACCGCCGCCGGGCCTTCTGAGACCGGCCTGATGAAGCACGGCCCTCGAGGCCGTCATGAGTACAACGCATCGCGGGGTCCCTCACCGGGGCCCCGCGTTTTTCGTTGCGCTCTACGGCCGCACCCCCACGGGCGACGGGCACGTTGAGCACCGTGAAGCCGTAAAGCCCCGCGTGGCGGTGCACCACACCTGAAGGGGTATAGAGCCCCCCACGCGTCGACAGTGCCAGGCGCATAGCCCTCGATGTCGCGCGTGGCCCTCCTCCCGTTGCCGCGGCGGGCGGCGCGGGTCTATGCGCCCCGTCTCGTCCTCCACCGGCGCCCCCTTGGCTCATGGGCGATGAACAGGCTCATGCGATCCGCCACCCACTCCTCGCAGGGCCCCTCGACCGGTGTGTCGCACCACGGGCCGGAGCAAGCGAACACAACAGGCTCGCGCAGGCGGATTCGTGCCGCACCGCGGGATCACCCCAATCACCGGCTCGTACGAGTGCATAGGGGTGGAAGCGCACGAAAAACGCGGCGGCCGCTTGGAGGCGGCCGCCGCGTTGATTTGGCGGTGTCGTGCTCCCGCGCGAGGCGGGGCGGTGAAATCAGAGCCCGCGGCGACGACGCAACGCGATGACGCCCGTCAGGCCCGCCAGACCCAGCATCGCCGGGGTGGGCAGGGGGATGATCGTGGTTTCAAGCATCGCCAAGGCATCCGTGAACGGGCCGTTTGCCACCTGCACCGAGCCGACGACCAGGTCGCCGACCATGGGGGTCAGGCCGGCGTAGCCGATGGGGGCGTCCTGCTCGAGCAGGGTGGTGTTGAGGAGGATCTGCCACGAGATGGGGATTCCAGCGTCGGCATCGTACTCCCAGATAAGGCGTGCGGCGTCGACGCCGGGCGTTCCGCCGGAGCGCAAAATGTGGCCGGGCTCCTGCAGGCCCATCATCTGGCCTGAGTAATCCTGCCAGACGTTGCTGTTGATGTTGAGCCACCCGGACGAGCGAACGAAGACGGTGCCGGGACCGCCGTCACTGGTGCTGGCGCCGCCATCACCGGAGCCGGGAGCGACAGTGCTGGTGGTCCACGTCGCGGCGGACGTGCCGAACTTGGCCTGCAGACGAAGGCGGCTCTCACCGTTGGCGAGAAGGTCGTTGACGCCTCCGCCGCTGAACGCGGCCCAACCGGCAGCCGCGGCGGCGATATCGGCGAACGAGCCGCCGTAGCCGATGACGGTGTGCCCAACGTCCCAAGTCCGGGCGGAGGTCGTGTCCCACTGGTTGCTGGGGGAGGGGATTTTGTAGTACCCGTCGTACGCGGCGCCGTCGTGCCCGGCGAGGGAGAAGGCTGAGCTGTCATTGACGGTGAAGCTCGTGGTGTACATGTTGAAGCCGAGGTTGGCGCTGCCGCGCGAGTAGTTCCCGGCTTGCAACGAGTGTCCGGCGAACTGCCAGCCGTCGGCGGCGGGGTTCCCCGTAAGCGTGTGGGCGTTGACGGTCGCGGCGCCGACGGCGGCCGTTGCGGCGGCGACGAGCGCCCGGGCGGTGATGGATGTTCTGGCCATGATCTGGGTCTCTCCGAGGCAGGGGGGGCGGTCCCGACGAGGGGGTCTGCAGCCCCACGAGGGCTCGTGATGCGTTGAGCACGAGCGCGTCCACGCGACAAACGGGGACGCCAAGTAGAGATAATGTATCCGGATTCTGATATTTAGCCAAACTAAATTCACAATATTTCGTTCAATATGAACGGCCGACGGGCAGTGCGGCCTCCGTGTCGGAGCCGATAACCAGACCCAGACGTCGCCGGAGCATTCGGGCAGGGCAGTGGCCGCATCGCCGCGGCCTGCGCTCCGTCCGCGGCTAACGGTCATCTGTCCAACCCCGAACGCGATCAGAACGAGATCGAGGTCGTTGGAGTCGACCCCACCGGGCCGCGCCGGGGTCCGTCTGTTCCGGTTGCGCGGGGGAGACGGCTCGTGGCACGTCGGGGATGCGGCCGCGTGGGGTCGCACGCTTCAGGAGGGATGGGGGGCGGTCGATGCTCGACTCCGATGGCTGTCGGAGGGTCGGGGACGGCGCAGCGTGCGCACCCCACCGCTCCTGGACCACACGAGTCTCCGCGAGCGAGGAAAACGCACATGCGAATCAGCAAGACCAACGCCGAGCGAAACACGTTCCGATCGATCACCGGGGGGCTCAGCGCGTTGGAGCGCAAGCCCGTCTACATCACCGCGCTCGTCGCGACGCTCGCGTCGCTCGCCGCGGCCGGCTGCTCCACGTCCACCAGCGCCAACCGCTCCTACGGCTCCAACGCCATGACGCGCGACGCGATGGCGAACAAGGCCACCGTGAGCATCGACCCGCAGGGCGCGGTCGGTCGTCACAACAGGGAGTGGTTCGAGAAGCAGGGCTCGCACATCGAGTTGCCCGCCGTGTGGGTGAGCGAGGCCCGCACCGCGACCGCCGAGATCGAGGCCCGTCGCGCCGCCGCCCAGTCGATGCAGGTCGAGCGTCAGGCCGAGCACGTCACCGCGCTGGCCCAGGCCGATGCGCAGCGTCAGGGCGCCTTCAGCCGCCACGACGCCGACCTCGCCCGCGCCCGCCAGATGGAGAAGGAGTACAACGCCAAGATCGACGAGATGAACTCGTTCGCCGCCGCCAGGCAGCGCGGTTACGAGGTCGCCTCGCGTCAGGGCGCCGCCGACATCCGCGCCACGCTGCAGGAGCGTCAGGCCGAGTTCGAGAAGATGCGCAGCCTCGCCGAGATGGAGCTCCGCCAAGCCGAGGCCCAGCATCAGCAGATGCTCGCCACCCGGCGCGCCGTCGAGCAGCAGGGCCGCGTCCGCATCGATGAGATGACCAAGTCGATGGAGATGACGCAGTCCCGCACGGCCAGCAAGATCGCCGCGCTCCGCACCAGCTCCAAGTCGATCAACGACCAGACCCAGGCCCGCGTCTCTGAGATGCAGGAGCAGATCAAGTCTCTCGAGCAGCAGACCAAGGCCCGCAGCGCCGAGTTGCGCCAGCGCGCCGCCTCGCTGGAGGAGCAGAGCAAGGCCATCGCCGACGAGCTCAACGCCCGCGCCGAGGCCGTCTCCAAGACCGACGTCGAGGGCTCCTACAACCTCGCCATCAAGAAGTCCGACATGGAGTTCGAGCAGGTCCGCGCCGAGGTCGAGGCCCTCTACCGCCGCGCCGAGGCCATGATGCGCGAGACCGAGGGCGAGCTCTCCCGCCTGCGCGGCGAGGCCCAGAAGTTCCAGAACGTCTCCAGCGCCGACTTCAACCGCCAGATCGCCTCGCTCGAGTCGTTCCGCGACAGCGGCATCGCCGAGTCCGACACGATCCGCGCACAGGCCGACCGCATCGAGTCGCACGGCCGCGCCGAGTTCGTGAAGGCCGAGGTCGAGGCGATGGCCAAGGCCATCCGTGAGCAGGGCGCCCACCAGTCCACCCTCTCGCAGGCCCAGTACGAGAAGATCAAGGCCGAGGCCGAGTCCAAGGCCGCCAAGGTCCGCGCCGACATCCTCGCCACCATCGCCAAGCAGGCCTCGGTGAACAGCGTCGAGTTCCCCGGCAAGACCATCCCCACCGCGCCCGGCGCCTCGCGCACCGAGCCCACGCCCAGCCCCGAGGTGGCCGGCGCCAAGCCCCCGGTCGTGGAGCCCGAGCACGTCGCCGCGTTCAAGGTCTCGCTCGCGCAGGCCATGAACCTGCGTCAGCAGGCCGAGGTGAAGCACACCGACGTCCTCGCCACCTTCGAGGAGCGCTCCCGCAAGCTCGACATGTGGCTCGAGCAGCAGAACGCGCAGACGCGTGAGATGTACGCCAAGGCCAACGCATTCGAGCAGCACAACCGCGCCCGCATCTCCGAGGTCACCGCCCAGGCCGAGAACGAGCTCCGCAAGGGCGAGGCCGACATGCAGCGCGCCAAGGCCGAGGCCGAGGCCAACCGGAAGGACACCCTCGCCACCATCACCAACCTCCGCGCCGAGGCCCGGCGCGTGCTCGAGCGCGGCAAGGCCAGCGCCACCACGCTCCTCGCCAACGCCGAGGCCAACGACATCGCCGGCGCCGCCGAGGCACAGGCCATGCGCGTCGCCCTCGACTCCACGCGCCGCCGCGGCGTCGCCGAGGTCGCCCGCCTGAACGCCGAGGCATCGTCGCTCGAGTCCTCGCAGGGCGCGCTCGTCGCCCAGATGCGCAAGGAGATCGAGGCCGCCAATCACATCCTCCGCGCCGAGCTGGCCCGTCTCGACCAGTCCGCCGCGTCCTTCATCGAGGTCGCCCGCGCCACCTTCGAGGAGGCCAACACCATCGCCTCCGCCTACAACACCAAGTCTCAGGCCGAGATCGCCCGCATGGAGGCCTTCAACGAGTCCGCCCGTCTCGCGGCCCGCGCCGACGTCGACCACATGATGAACGTCGCCGGCGCCCAGCGCCTCACCGCCCAGGCCGATGTGCAGCGCACCGTCGCCAAGGCCGACGCCAACCGCGGCTTCTTCGAGGCCGACGACTCCGTCACCCGCTCGCGCATCGCGGCCCAGACCCGCATGTCCGACGCCGCAGTCGAGGCGTGGATGGCCGAGGCCAACGCCCTCGAGCAGGCCACCGTCGCCATGTTCCACTCCCGCGTCGTCGAGACGCTCTCCGACCGCAACCGCGCCTACGCCCAGCGCTACCTCAGCGATCAGCAGACCCGCGCCCGCACCGAGCAGGCCATGGCCGCCGCACAGGCGCACCAGCAGCTCGCCCAGCAGGCCATGCTCTCGCTCAACGAGAAGAACAGCAGCTTCCAGACCGCGGCCCAGCAGAACTGGGACATCCGTCTCGCGATGCCCTCCAACCTGCCCGCGCCCACCAGCAGCGACGTCGCCTACGAGAACGTCACCAACAAGGTGAACGCCCGCACCGGTTCGATCTTCGCCAACGTCCCCGTCGACAACGACTAAGACCCGGCGACCGATCTCTCTGACGCCATCTTCACGCGGGCGGGCTCCCAACCGGGGCCCGCCCGCTTTGCTGCGCGCATCCGGCGCACGAAAAACGCCCCCGGCGCATCGCGCGCCGGGGGCGTGGATCAATCAGAACGAGGGCGACGCGTCAGCGGTGCTCGACCCAGCAGTCCGTGCCGAAGGCGCCCAGCACGAGGCTGAGGTCGGCGAAGTCGATCACGCCGTCGCCGTTGACGTCGCCCGGCAACGAATCGCCCGTCGCGCCGAACGAGCCCAGCACGAGGCTGAGGTCGGCGAAGTCGACCACGCCGTCGCCGTTGGCGTCGCCGGGGCACGGCGGCAGCGGCGCGAAGGCGCGGATGCCGACGTCGTCGATGTTCCAGCCGTGGTACGTGACGGTGGAGTCCGTCGGGCCCATGCCCCACCGCAGGTAGACCGTCGCCTCGCCGTCGGCGACGCCGGAGATGTTGTACGTCTGCAGCGACCAGGACTGCTCGTTGATCGTCGGCTGCGAGGGCGTGTCGTGCACCCACACATCGACCCAGTTCACGCCGTCGTTGCTCGCCTGGAAACGCGCCTTGTCGAACTGCGAGGCCTCCACGCCCAGCCAGCGCCGGAACTTCACCATCGTGCCGCTCAGTTCGGAGCAATCGATCGCCGTCGTGGTCAGCCACTCCGTCGTCGTCATGCTGTTGGGGTAGTGCCCGTTGCCGACGGTCAGGTTGTAGCCGTACACGTTGTCACCCGTGAAGCCGCTGACCGGGTCGAAACGCCCCGAGGTGCCCAGGCCTTGCGGAACGCCGAATTCCCACAGGCCCTCCATCGCCCAACCCGGGTCGGTGTCCATGTTCCAGAAGTACACGAGGTCGCGGTCGCCGATCTCCATCAGCACCGTGCCGATGTTCGAATCGCCGCCGTCCGGGGGCGTGCCGCCGTCGTTGGCGCGGAAACCGAACGACGCCGGGCCGCGGTAGTTGAACTGCGGCGTGTAGAGCACCTCGTCGCCGAACGCGGCGAGGGTGTAGGGCACGGCGGTGATCGGCCCCGCGTTCGGGTCGCTCAGCGAGCCCGTCGTCGGGAGCGACTGGACGATGTACGTCAGCACGCCGGGGTCCTTGGGCAGGCCGTCGTCGGTCGCCTGAAGCGTGATCAGCGTCGGGGTGTTGAGGTCGATGGTCTCGAACGAGTTCTGCGCGATCGGCGGGCGCGGCCCGCAGGCGCTGTACGACGAGAGATCGCTCATGAAGAAGTCCACCGGCACGCCGCCGCCCGCGGACAGCCCCGCGAGCCCGTCGTTCGCCGAGAGTTCGAGCCACGTGATGACGATCGTCCCATCGAAGTGCATCTGCACCTGGAACGTGTTCGACGTGCCCGCGGCGGCGAACTCCGGCACGTTCACCCACGACACCACGACGCGGTCGCTCAGCACGAGGTACGAGGCCTCGCCCGTGGTGCGCAGGTCGAGATCGTCAAAGAGCGCCGAGATGCGCGGCTGGTTGAAGTGGTTCGCCAGCGACTCGGTGAACGTCGTGTTGCCGGAGTTGAACGTGATGTACCCGTTGGTGCCGACCCAGAAGCGGTCGTAGGACACGCCGTAGAGCGAGACCTCGACGCCCGTGGGCAGGTTCACCAGCGCGAAGCCGTCGAGGAAGTTGGGCGTCCCCGAGGCGTTCACGAAGCTCAGCGCCGTGCCGCCCGTCGGGTCGACCGGCAGCGCGCTGATCGAGTCCTCGAAGCAGGCGTCGTACGCGTCGACGGAGGCGCTGGGCGAGAGCGTGATCGTGGAGAAGGCGAGGTCGTTGGGGTTGCCCGTCGGGGTGAAGAGTTCGGTGAAGTAATCCGGGATCTGCGGTGTGGCGAACGTGTGGCACACGCCGCTGTTGTCGTTGAAGCCCTCGTTGCCCGCGCTGTCGGTCGCCTCGACGCGGAAGAAGTAGGTGGTGTTGGTCTGCAGGCCCAGCAGGTTCGCGGTGTGCGAGGTCTGCGTGCCCGGCGTGTTGGCGACCCCGGTGAACGTGCCGCACACCGTGCCATAGACCACGCGCGCCGTCGCCGGCTCATTGGTGGTGAAAGTAATGCGGGCGTCGCGCGGGTTGATGTCGGCGACCAGCACGTCGCTGATGACGGGGGCGACGCAGTCGATCGCCGCCATGCCCACGCGGGGGATGTTCGTTCCGCCCATGCCGTCGTCGGCGTCGATGTAGGTCACGGTGATGGTGTCGCCGTGGGCCACCAGCAGCGCGCCGGGGGTGGGCGTGGTGCTGAGCGGCAGGTCGGCGCGGAAATCGGCCGTCAGTTCGCCCGTCTCGGTGAGCGTGATCATGAAGCCCGCGGGATCGCTGTCGGACATCACGTGCACATCCACCGTCTCGATCTTGTCGTCATCGGTGTTCAGGTCGCAGTCGACGACCTGCACGTTCACCACGGCGTCGCACGAGAAGACCTGACGGTTGAACTTCGCCAGACCCACCGTCGAGCAGTTCACCAGGAAGGGCGAAGCGCTGAGCGAGAACGCCTGCGGCCCTTGCGGCACGCTGAAGCCCAGCACCTGCACCGACCACACGCCGGGCGTCGGGTTCTCGACGAACACCTGCTCGACGTTGTTGATGCGGTCGACCTGCGTGCGCACCGCGGGGTTGGCGGGGTTGGCGGGGTCGAGCGTCCACGGGTAGTGGCGCACGCCGTTCGGGTCCGTCACCACGAGGTCGAGGTCGTTCACCAGCGAGGGGTAGACGTTGGGCGTGCCGGCGGGGTCGTCCCACACCAGTGTGGCCTTGAACTCCTGCCCCGCGTCCACGTTCACCAGCACGTTGTACGTCTCGCCCTGCCCGACGGAAGCCTCGAGGAAGTTGCCCGAGCGCAGGTGCTCGATCGCCGGCTGCACACGGATGGAGCCATATCCCGTCTTGTAGTCGGGGCCGAAGTTCTCGATGTCCTCGGCGGTGTGGATGAGGAACGCCTTGTACGTCGAGGGCAGCGGGTCCGGCTCGCCGGAGTACTGCACACGGAAGTCTTCGAGGATCAGCGCGATGGCGCCCGTCGCGGTGGGGGCGGCCATCGAGGTGCCGCACGCGCTGCCGTAGGACGTGTCGCTGGCGCTGGTGCTCGACGAGACGGTGCTGTTGCCGCCGTTCCAGTCCGGGCCGGCCGCGTCGGGGCCGTTCTGGCAGCCGGGCGCGGCGACGTCCGGCTTCAGACGGCCATCGGTCGTCGGCCCCCAACTGGTGAAGTTTGTCACCGCGTCGTTGTTCGAGTGCAGCGCGCCCACCGTGATGTGGTTCTTGGCGTTGGCCGGGGGCGCCGTGGTGCCGTAGCCGGTGCCGCACCGCCCGTTGCCGCGCTCGTTGCCCGCGGCGAAGACGATGCTGATCGTCGGGCCGAAGGCGCCCCGGGCGATCGAGTCGATGACGGTGGAGGTCACGCCGTACTCGCCGTGCCACGAGCAGGGGAAGTTGTTGGCGGCGACGTTGGTGCCGATGGAGTTGTTCGCGATCGCCGCGCCCCAGTTGTTGATGGCGTCGTCGTAGTCATCCTCCATATCACCCGGGTCGGTGTAGAGGAAGCCCTGCTGCAGCCCGCCCGGCTGCTGGAAGCCGTACGACTGGATGGTGACGCCCGGCGCCATGCCGCGGTATGTGCCGCCGCTGGCGTTGCCGCCGCCGCCGACTGTCCCCGAGACGTGCGTGGCGTGGCTGGAGAGGTTGGAGTTGTCACGGATGAACAGGCGTCCTTCGAAGTCCA
>RECZ01000099.1 GCA_007693765.1 Phycisphaerales bacterium
GGATCGTGTCCATGTACGCCGTGTTCCAATCGTGCACGATGTTCGTGCCCTGCGCCGAGCCGGCGATCATCGCGATCGCCCCCGCGCCAAACATGATCAGGTGTGATCTGTGCAAGACTCGATCTCCAAAATCTGCGGCGTCGTCCCCTCGCCCTCGCACCATCCGACCAACGAACCCTCGCAGTACGCGGGAACCCGGCCGACGAAACGATGGACGCATTCCGATCGGGGCAGCCCTACGTGCAACCCCTGAACGCCTGTGTGATGTACTCCCTCGCCGCGACGCACGCCGGGGCGAATCTCCGAACTTTCCCCCTCACTTCTACCTGCGCATTTCCTGCTTGTCCAGCAAAAAAAGGTGGTTCTGCGACGCGTGGTCTATCGTGCCGCCGGGGCGTTTTATCGGGTATTTCCCCCCATCCCACCCCAATTCACAGCCCAGCACCGCTCAACGGAGCCAAACGGCCTTGACATATGCTTTTATAGGCATATATAATCGCGCCGTGCCCACCCTTACGGTCCGCTCCGACGTCTTCGCCGCCATCGCCGAACCCCGCCGGCGCGAGATCATCGACCTGCTCGCCCGCACCGGGGCGCAGACCGTCGGCGCCATCGTCGGCGCCCTCCGCCTCCCCCAGCCCGTCGTCTCCAAGCACCTGGGCGTGCTCCGGGGCGTCGGCCTCGTCAACGTCGTGAAGGACGGACGCCAGCGCATCTACAGCCTCGAGGCCGAACAACTCCGCGGCGTCCACGAGTGGGTCAGCGCGTACGAACGACTCTGGACACACCAACTCGACCGCATCAAGCACCGTGCCGAACGCGCGGCCGCCGATCGGCCGCACGACCAGGCGTCACCACCCGACCGCTAAGCACCGTTCACAGGAACCGATCCATGCCCGGCGCGACCACAGATCAATCCATCCACGCCCTGAGCATCCAGCGCAGCATCGTCATCGCCGCCCCGCCGCAGACCGTCTTCGACGCCCTCCTCGACGAACTCGGCCCCGAGAGCGTGATGCCCGACGGCGTCCCCTTCCCCATGATCATCGAGCCCCGCCCGGGCGGACGCTGGTACCGCGACCTCGGCAACGACGCCGGCCACCTCTGGGGCCACGTGCAGGTCATCAAGCCGCCCACGCTGCTCGAGATCACCGGCCCGCTCTTCATGTCCTACGCCGCAGCGTCGCACGTGCAATGGCGCCTCAAGACCGAGGACGACCGCACACGCCTGACCGTGACACACACCGCCATCGGCCTGATCGAGGACGAGCACCGCGAGGGCGTCTCCGAAGGCTGGGACTACAACCTGCAGCGCGTCCTTGAGATCGCCGAGGGGCGAACGAGCGACCTGCACAAGCGCTAACGAGGAAACTTCGCGCTCGGCGCAGGCGGCCGCGCGTTCTATCCTCAATCGCATCGTTCGAACACACCCGGCAACACAACATCAACACACGCAGGAGTGACGCATGTTCGCGAAGCCGCAGAAAGAGCACGAATGGCTGCAGAAGTTGATCGGTGAATGGACGTTCGAGGCCGAGTGCGACATGGGGCCGGACCAGCCCAAGACAAAGCACGGCGGCACGGAGCACGTGCGGTCGCTCGGCGGCCTCTGGATCGTCGCCGACGGCAAGGGCCCCATGCCCGACGGCGAGGGCGAGGCCAACATGATGCTCACCCTCGGCTACGACCCCGAGAAGAAGTGTTACGTCGGCTCGTGGGTCGGATCCATGATGACCAACATGTGGACCTACAAGGGCCACATCAACGACGCCGGCACGACGCTCACGCTCGAGACCGAGGGCCCGAACATGATGGAGCCCGGCAAGACCGCCCGCTACCGCGAGGCCATCGAGTTCAATAACAACGACCACCGCGTCTTCACGTCCTCCGCCCAAGGCCCGGACGGGAAATGGGTCACGTTCATGACCTGCCACTACCGGCGCACCAAGTAAGCGCCGCACACTTCGCGGGCGACGTGCGCGAGCTCCCGCGAGACATCCAGACACCGCAACGACGCACGCTCACACAGGAGCCTCAACCATGCGACGCATCATCACCACCGCCGCCGTCGGCGTGTTCGCCGCCGCGGCCACCCTCGCGTTCGCTCAGGGCGCGAAGGACAAGACGACCGACCTCCCCTTCGACCTCCCCCCCGGCATGACCGAGGCGGACTTCGAAGCCGCCATGCGTGCCGCCTCGCCGGGCGACAAGCACAAGATCCTCGCACAACTCGTCGGCGTGTGGCGCGGCGAGGGCCGCATGTGGATGGCCCCCGGCGCCGACCCCATCCCCGCCAAACAGAAGGCCACGTTCACCCTCATCATGGAAGGCCGCTTCGTGCAGGGCGAGTTCGAGGGCGACATGGGCGGCATGACCTACGTGGGCATGGGCCTCTACGGCTACGACAACGTCGCCCAGCGGTTCGAGTCCACCATGATCGCCACGATGGGCACCGGCATGATGCGCGGCGAGGGCTCGCTCTCCAGCGACGGCTCGACCATCGTCTGGAACTACGACTACCACTGCGCCATGCACGGCGGCCACACCACCATGCGCGAAACCCAGCGCCACGTGGACGCCGACACCGTCGTCTTCCACACCTACATGCCCGACCCCGACACGGGGCGCGAGTTCAAGGTGGCGGAGTACACGTTCAAGCGCGTCAGTGCGGGCGCCGCCAGCGCCCGCTGAGGGCTCGCGCGAACCCGACCGCCATCAGCAAGCCACACAGAACGCGCCGCCGGCCCCCATCGGCCGGCGGCGTTTTTCGTTGTGCGCCGCGACGCCCCCCCACCGCCGCACGCCCGCGTTGCGTGATCCGCGTCAGCGCTTCTGCGTCGCGCTGTAGCTCGTCATGAGGTTCTTGTACGTCGGCAGATGCTTCGCGAAGAGCGCCCCGAGGCCCTCGACGTCGTTCCGCCAGTCGCGGTGCAGCTCGCACGCCACGCCGAACCACGTCATCATCTGCACGCCCGCGGCCTGCATCCGCAGCCACGCCGCCTCGCGCGTCGTCGCGTTGAACGTGCCCGATGCGTCCGCGACCACGAAGACCTCGTACCCCTCCTCGATCGCCGACAGCGCCGGGAACGCCACGCACACCTCCGTGACGACCCCCGCGATGATCAGTTGCTTCCTGCCCGTGGCCTTGACCGCCTTCACGAAGTCCTCGTTGTCCCACGCGTTGATGTTGCCGGGGCGCGCGATGTAGGGCGCCTCGGGGAACATCGCCGTGAGTTCGGGCAGGAGCGGCCCGTTGGGGCCGTCCTCGAAGCTCGTCGTCAGGATCGTCGGGAGCTTGAAGTACTTCGCCGCGTCCGCGAGCGCCATCACGTTGTTCGTGAAGTCGTCGGGCGAGAAGTCCTGCACAAGATTGCAAAGCCCCGACTGGTGGTCCACCAGCAGGACCGCGGCGTCGTCCTTGTCCAACCGGCGATACTTGAATGACATGCGGCGCTCCTTTCGTTGCGTGATTCAAACAGTGCGAAGGCCCCATCATACCCGCGCCCACCGCGACGCCGCCCGCCCCGCGCGAAGGTCCGCGCTGGCCGCTCCCCCCCACGACACCCACGACAAGCACATACCCCCACTTCCCCACGACGCGTTGCGTCCGACGCGCGGCCGCTGTTGAATGCCCCGATGAACCCCCTCCGCATCTACGACTTCCTCGCCCTGTCCCGCGCCCGCCTCTTCGACCGCGTCCGACCCCTCAGCGAGGAGCAGTACGCCCGCCGCGTCGACCTCGGCATGGGCACGCTCGCGCGCACGCTCACGCACGTCATGATCAGCGAGTGGTACTACATCGAGCGCCTCGAACGCCGCGACACCCCGCCCTACGACCAATGGCCCATCCGCGACGAGACCCCCCCGCCCTTCCCCACGCTCGAGGCCGCGTGGACGAAACTCGCCGCGGCCACGCACGAATCCATCCGCAACGTCCGCGACTGGGACGCCGCCCGCACCTACCGCGTGACGGACGACGATGGCCGCCGCATCGACGTCACCGCGACCGGCGCCGACATCGTCACCCAACTCGCCATGCACGAAATACACCACCGCTCACAGGCCCTGATCATGCTGCGCCTGCTCGGCAGCCCGGTGGAGGGGGACATCGACTTCAACGCGTTGATGTACACGCGACGGCCGGTTGGGTGATCGCCGCGACGCAGCACCGCGTGCCGCACGCGGCGGATCACCACCCAACTCAAATGTTGACATGCCGTCCGGGACCCGACCCGGCTCTCTCCCTTCTCCCACCCCCGCAAGACTCCCGCGCATGCCGCACCGCCCCGTCGAACCTGCGCGGCGGCGCGTCGTGAGCGCACGAAATAGGCCGCACGGGGTGAAGGCCCCGCGCGGCCCTTGGTGTTATTCATCCCGTTGACCGGCCCGCTCAGCGGCGACGGCGCGCGACGGTCAGGCCGGCGAGCGCCAGCAGCGCAACCGAGCCCGGCGCGGGCACGAAGAACGACGCCGTGAAGGTGAAGATCTCAGGCTCTCCGGCCACGAACGTGCCGGCGCCCCACTGGCCGGACAACTGGCCCGCGAGCACCGTGCCGTCCGCGACGGTGAACTGCGCGATGAGCACCCGATAGCCGGCCGACCCGCCGGGCACGGCGAACGACTGCGGGTCGTTCACGCCCACGCCCCACGTGTCCTGATCGGCCGAGTAGACGCCCACGCCGGAATTGACGTCGAACAGCCCGTGGATATTCCCGAACACAGGCCCCCACGCGGTCTGGTTGGCGCCGTTGTCGACATCCATCCCGATGGTCGCGAAGGAGTCGAACGCGCGACGCGCTGTCACCGGATCGGCGAGCGCGGCTTCGGTCGGAGCCAGCACGCCGTTGTCAGGGTCGTTGTACACAACCGGGCCCGTCACAGGCGGGTTAGCGTGCGAGACCTGGATCTCCAGCGGCGGGGTCATGCCGGGGACGATGCCGATATTGAAGAGCTGATCGCCGGCGGTGTCGAAATCGGCGTAGAGCCGGTAGACGGTGTAGTTGGCGTTCTGCGTGAAAGTGTTCCACGCGGCCGTCACGTTCGCCTGGTTCGGGCCAAAGTGGTTGCCGCCGGTGAACAATCCGGTCGAGTTCTCGACGCTCAAGCCGACGAACGCCGCGGACGCACCGGCCGACACACACGCCGCGGCCGCCGCGGACACAAAAACAGAAGTACTTCTCATGATGGACGTGTTCCTTTCCACGCTGAATGGATCGCCGTGCTCCATACCCGCAACATCGCGGCACGGACGCTCACGATCCCGTTCAGCGAAACTCAGGTGTCTCCTCGACGGGCAGTGTACGAGACATGCTCCCGCTGTCCAACGAAATATCGGAAATCGCGTGCAGTCCCGACCATCCTTCGTACACACTGCGCCAAGTGCGCAACCCCCTGATGTAGGGGCGCCATCGCCGTTCCGTCGAAGCGCCCCAGCAAACGCAGCCCGATGCAACGCAGCGTGTGCATGCGGTGGAGTGGAGCGGAGCGCCGCAATTGCGAAAAGATCACGCTCCGGCCTCAGGCACTGAGAACCGCGTCACGCTGTCTACCTCGCATCGATGTCGTCATCGATAGCCTGTGATTACACGGCCCGCCGTCACGCGGCGTCGAGTTCGTCGATAATCGCGTTTGCGGTCGTCAACACGGGGCCGGCATCATCCGAACAAGTCACCATTTCGCGGGTGAGCGTCGCGATCAGGGTGGCGTGCCGCGAGAGTGTTCGGCGGCGGGCGTGATCCGACGTCTGCCTGCCCGCGGCTTCGATCGCGCGGAGGAGTGCGAGCATCACGGCGGCATTGCCCGGCGCCGACTGACGGATCTGGTCGAGGCACAGCCCGGTCAGCACGTCGAAAGATCGGCCGCTGGCAATGATGCGGACTTCGCCGTCCTCCGCTCGCATTCGATCGGGGAGGGACTTCGCGGCCAGCGTCTCGAGCAGTACGGAAAGATGCTCCACGCACATCACGCTGGTCGTCGTGTCGTTGACCCCCGTCGAGAGCGCTCTGAGCGCGATGTCCACGATCTGGCGGATGCCGAAGGCCGCGTCCTGCTTGACAGTTCGGGCGGAGCCGATGCTGAACGTGCCCCGCAGCTCACCAAGAAGATCGTCGCCGGGAGGAGACGCGATCGCGATCTCACAGAGCGACCCCGCGGGTGTGATGAACGAGCCGATGTCGACGGACATGCGGACGAGGCCGCCGACCTCCACGGCCTTCTCGAGAAGACCCTTGGCGTCTACGGACTGCACATAACCGAACCGCCGCGAGGAAACCGCATGCCAGCGATGTTTGTCATCCACAAACTCTTCGGAATTCGCGTCGATCTTCACCGAGGCGAGCCCCGGGAACGCGCCCCCCTCGGCCCCGGACTCACCCACAACGGCGGGGAACAACTCATCGATCGCTTTCATGGTCTCGTTTGTCACCCGGCGCAGGATGACGCCAACCTGGATGGATTCGGCGATGTGGTGAATAAAATAGATCAGCACGCCGATGCTCAAGAGGGCGAACAGCAACCCGCCCATGACGGCGAGCGGCGGCACAAACGCCACCTCATCACCGGCGCGAATGGTTCTCAGCACGACGAGGCAATACGCAAACAGCCCGACGAAGTACCCCAGCACGAACTGATTAACCCGATCCCGCATGAAGTTTCGGATCAGGCGCGAGGTGTATTGCGACGACATCGTGGCGAGCGTGGCGATGGTCAGCGAGAACGTCAGGCTCGCGACCGTCATCATGGAGCCGGCGATCGCCGTGAGCATCCCCCGCGCTCCCGAGGCCCCCACCCCGAACACCAGCGACTCTTTCATGATCCAATCGCTGCCGACAGCCTGATCCATTGCGATGAACAACACCGCGAGCGCGATCGCGCCGAACACCATGCTCAGTGGCACGAACCACAGGCTCGAGGTGACCCGGATCCAGAATTGATGAAGATGGTGCATATGTAATGAGAGTAGGAACGCTGGGGGCAACGCGTTTGAGTTGCCTGTCATCGAACCTCAGGGATCGGGCTTTGGATTTGCACCGCCGCGGAGAAGGTCTTCCTGCTCGTCGGGCTGTCGGACCTGTCGAGCCTGCTCCTCGATGGTCTCCGCCTCGCTGGAGAGGCCGCCCTCTGCCGGGGTGACCACGGCCTCCGGTGTGCGATCAATACGTTGCACCTGCGCCGGGACCGTCGCATCGGGTTGCGCGCCGCCCGGCGTCTCCGTGTGCATGGTGACCGGAACGCCTTGCGGAAAGATGACCTCTCGGGCCTCGTCGGGCATGGAGATGCCGTGGTCCTGAAAGCTTCGTTTGATCAGCCGGATGACCGATGAACGCACCTTGAACCTGCTGTGCTCCAGACCGTTCACCCAGAAAAAGACCCGGAGGGTCACTGTGGCGCTTCCGAGCTCCTCCGCAAGCACCCACGGCTCGGGGTCCTCCAGAACCGCGGGGTGTTCCGCAAGGACGCCCAGCGCAACCTCCTGCGCTTCGTCGATACGGTCGTCGTAGCCGATCCCGACGGCGAAATCCACGCGGAGGTTGGGCGTGCTCGAAAAGTTGCGGATAGAGCTTTTATACACCGTCGCGTTCGGCAACTGGATCAATGTCCCGTCCAGCGCCAACAGGATGGTCGTGCGGACGTTGAGCTGCCTCACGAAACCGGTCACGCCCGCGATCTCGACCAGATCGCCGTTGTAGAACGGCCGCTGCAGACTCAGGAATATGCTGGCCAGATAGTTCTCGGTGATGTCGCGGAAGGCGATGCCCACCGCCAGACCGATCAGGCCCGTGCCGCCGATGATGGTCAGGGCAAGCTGGGTGAGTCCCGCGATGCGGAGCACGATATAGAGACCCGCCACCATCACGACCACCCCCGCGCCGCGGGCGAACAAGCCACGGAGCAGGCGAGAGTGGATTCGTCGCGTGAGCACGTTCCGAACGCCGCGCGTGATCACCCACGCAGCCACGGCGAAGAACGAGAGGATCACCAACGCCACCACCAACACAGGCAGGGAGCGCACGATGTCCCGCACCAGCGAAGCGACGCCCGATTGCGCTCTGCGCGGATCCCAGATCGTTTCCTTGACGGAAATCTGATTGGCGACCGCGGCGACGCCCTGCGTATTCCGGGCCAGGTTGCCCGCCCACGTCCTGAGTTCCTCGGTCTCCGCACGCCCGCTGATGAACACCACGCCCTCTTCCACGCGCACGCGCGGATCGTCGAACCAACCGGTCGCGATGAGGATGCGCTCGAGACGGTCGCGGATCTGGTCGTCGCGAGCCACCGGCTCAACATCCACCCGGGCCACGACCGGCGACACCTCATCATCCGCGGGAGTCGATCGCGCCGGAGGCGGCTGTTCCGAGGGAACGGGCTGCGCCCGCGCCACCCCCGACGCAACGACGTGCGACAGCGCCAAGACCAGCAGCAACGCCGCGAGTGGGCCCCGACAGGCGACGCTGATCAAGCAACGGCTCATCAAGCGATCGTAGAGCGGCCGTGCAACACGAAATCGTGCGCAAAAGTGCCGCCTACCCCATCCCCGTGCACCGAAAGATGCACCGTCGATCAGAGCAAAACACGCACCCCGACCCAGCGGGCAGCGTAGATCAGCGCATGCCGTAGGCGCCGGCCCCACGAACCCCAGCACACGATCGGCGCGGGATTGTGAGGCCGGTCATTTCGGTGAACCCCGGAGATATTTCGTCGAGATGTACGGACTGCACCCTACCCGCACACCCAAGCCAAAGCCCGCGCCGAGGAATCTGCGAACCAGCACGCAAGGTCGAACCCCACCCTACTTCAGCCGCTCCAACTTGCCCTTGCGCTTCACGATGTTCTTGTAGTCCCACTGGATCGCGGCCGCCTTCGCCAGCCACCGCTTGAGGTCGGCCTCCACCACCTGATCGACCGAGGTGTACCGCGCCTCCGCGGCCTTGAAACTGCCCTCGGGCGCCAGGCCGGGCTCGTCGAAGGATTGGCCGCTCCAGAACAGCAGCCGCACGCACCCCTTGAGCTTGCTGTACCCGACGATCGGGTTCCCCTCCAGGAACCACACCGGATGCCTGTGCCACACCTTGCACTCCGCACGCGGCAGATGCCGATCAATGGCCTTGCACAACGCATCGCAGATACGCCTGTCCTCGGCCGACTGGGCCGCGTTGTACGAGAGGATGTCTTCGTGGATGGGCATGGGGGTGGGCCTGCGGTAGCGGGGCAAGAATAGCACGAGTGCGGCGGGGCGAGG
>RECZ01000153.1 GCA_007693765.1 Phycisphaerales bacterium
CGTCGCTCACGCTGGGGCACGATAGCGGGGGCTGGGGTTGGGTTGTGGTGCTAGTGCTGGGGTGGAGAAGAGGAGGGAAGTGGGAGTTGGGGGAGGAGACGGGCGGGACGCCCGTCCCACTAGAGGGGGTAGGGGTGAATCGATGCAGGGCATTCGGGGTGGCAAAAATGAAGCGTGGCCGCCGCGTTGCGGAGGCCACGTCGTGGGGGGCAGGTTGTCGGCGGGTTCCGGGGTTTACTTCTTCTTGGAGAAGTAGTTGCCGCCGAACTTGCGCTGGAACTTCTCGACGCGGCCGGCGGAGTCGACGAAGGAGGACTTGCCGGTGAAGAAGGGGTGCGACCCGGACCAGACGTCGACGTGGAGCTCGGGCACGGTGGCGCCGGTCTCGAAGACGACCTCGCCGTTGTAGTAGACCTTGCAGTTGGGGTAGTACTTGGGGTGGATCTCGTTCTTCATGGTCGTGTGGTCCGGTGGGTCGTCGGTCTGTAGTCGTCCGCGAGCCGTTCCGTGGGGCCTCGCGTTGGGGCGGGAGTATAGCCCCTTTGGCATCGGACGGGGAAGCGGCGGCCTAGAGGGCCGCGGGCGGGGTTTTCAGGTGACCGGGGGTGGTTGAGGCGGTGGTTCCGGGGGATCTGTCTGGGGCGATGCCTGCGCGGCGCTCAGTGGGGGCCGCCGTGGGCGGACCCCGCTGTGGCGCCGGGGGCGGTTCCGGGGGTGGGGATGTGGCGATCGATGACCATGTGGGCCATGCGGCGGCCGACGGCGCAGGTTGAGTGGTCGCGGGTGACGTGGGCGGTGACGTAGGCGCCCTCCATGAGCATGCAGAGTTCCTGGGCGAGGGCCGCGGGGTCGGCGGCGCCGGCGTACGTCGCGAGGTCGCGGATGACGTGCTCCATGGCCTTCTTGTGCAGGGCCGCGGCCTGATGGGCGGGGTCGTTGGGCGAGGGGAACTCGACGGCGACGTTGATGAAGATGCAGCCGTTGTAGTCGCTGCTGGTGAGGACTTCTTCAAGGGCGTCGAAAATGGCGAGGAGGCGGTCGCGTGGGGCGTCGCCGCCGTGCTTGCGAAGGAGGTCGGAGAAGTAGTCGCGCCACCACCTGTCGTGGCAGTTGAGGACCTCGACGACCAAGGCGTCCTTGCACTCGAAGTGGTTGTAGAAGGTGGTCTTGGTGACGCCGACGATGCGGAGGATCTGGTCGAGCCCGACGCCGCGGAAGCCGTCCTTGTAGAACAGATCGTGGGCGGTGTTGATGATGAGTTCGCGTGTCTGTGTGGCCATCGCGCCGCTCCGTCGGGCGCCGTGCGTGGTTCTCCAAACTTACAGAAATTCGCCGCCCGGGCCGGGTTGACTCTATGTCAACGAAAAACGGCCCCCGAGTCAAGGGGCCAAGCGTTTTTTCGATCGTATGTTTGTCCGAAACCCATGGGCGGTGGCCCGCGTTCGGCCGGACACGGGCATTGATGGTCAGACAAGAACGATTCTCAACTACAGGAACAGGCACATGCAAGGCACGAGCACGACGATCAACGGGTTGGACATGGAGAAGCTGGCGGGCCTCGTGGAGGCGATCGAGCGGGACCCGCGGGCGGGGGCGGCGGGGTTCCGCGTGGCGACCTCGTGGACGGGGGGCGCGGCCTCCACGACGCGGGTGTTCGACTGGGCCATCGGGGGCGAGCGCAAGGTGCGCGGGTTCGAGTTCAAGTCGGACGAGCCGACGGAGCTGCTGGGGGATGCGTCCGCCCCGAACCCGCAGGAGCTGCTGATGGGCGCGCTGAACGCGTGCATGATGGTGGGCTTCGTCGCGGGGTGCGCGCTCAAGGGCGTGCGGCTGGAGTCGCTGGACTTCGTGTGCGAAGGCGAGCTGGACCTGCGGGGCTTCCTCGGGCTGAGCGAGAGCGTGAAGCCGGGGTACGAGCGCATCCACATCGAGGTGCGCGTGCGCGGCGACGGCACGCCGGCGCAGTACGAGGAGGTCATGGAGATGGTGCGGAAGACCTCGCCCAACTACTTCAACATCACCCGCCCGGTGGTGGTGACGGCGGGCGTGAAGGCGGTGTGAGGGCGGCCGTCCCCCCCACTGCCCGAACGATGACTGCGCAACGGTGACAACGCCCCTCCCTCGCGGGGGGCGTTGTCACTGCGCATCGCGCTCGGGTGTGGCTTGTTCGCGTGTGCGGCGCCTGTTGTTGGCGATGTGCAGGGCGCCGCCGACGACGATGAACACGAACCCGGGCGCCCACATCACGGCGCCCGCCGTGCGCGGCGTGTTGTCGAGGACGGACTCGCTCGGATCATCGGGGTTGTAGTGCGCGAGCACGGTCGACCCCTCCGGGTACTCGCCGAGCATGCTCTCGATCGTTTCCCGAGAGCGGGACGTGGGTGTCGCCATGGAAAACCGCGTGCCGACATGGCGCTCCCCGTTCACGACGTACTCGTACCGCACTCGGGGCTCGTAGCTGGCGCCTCCCCGGCGGGCGGTGTCCGAGAGCACTTCGGCGTGGATGACGCGGGCCTCGGTCGAGGGCCACGCGCTCGTCCGCTCGGCCGTGAAGTGGTTCACGATCGCGATCGCGACGATGGCGACGCCGATGACGATCAGAACGGAAGGCATCGCCGCGGTGACGACGGACTGAGACGGCTTCGACCTCATGTGTGCTCTCCGGATGAGACCTCGGACCGGCCCCGACGGGGCGCGTGCACCATTTCCTTAGGGATAGGCGCATCCGCACGCGATCGCAAGAGCCCGGGCCGGCGAGTGTGCGCGAGCCCCCGGCGCTGTCGCCGAGGGCACATTTTGAGTTTGGTAGTTCGGGAGCGGTTCGGAGGGATTCAGCGCCGGGATCGCATAAATCGTCACCGAGCGTCGGAAGTCACGGCTCGATGAGCCGTGCCGCCAGCCACCGTCAGGCTTGGTGAACGTTGCGCTTCTTGCGCTTCGCCTGCATGCGCTCGGGGGCGGGGAGGCGGATGTTGCTTGCGAGGCGGAACGCGGCCAAGGCGCGGATGAGGAGGTAGCTGGCGTCGAACTCCCACCAGCGCAGGCCGTGGCGGGCGGAGGCGGGGAAGGCGTGGTGGTTGTTGTGCCAGCCCTCGCCCATCGCGAGCACGCCGACGATGGGGTTGTTGCGGGAGTGGTCGTGGCTGGTGAAGGCCTGTGTGCCCCAGGTGTGGCAGATGGAGTTGACGCTCCACGTGACGTGGTGCACGAGGAAGACGCGGGCGAGGCCGCCCCAGAGGAAGCCGAGGAAGGCGCCGTACCACGTGCCGGTGACCGCGAAGGCGATCGCGGCGGGGATGAGCAGGCCCAGCACAACCCACAAGGGGAACATGCGGCTGATGAATCGGAGCGTGTTGTCGGTGAGGAGGTCGGGGACGTAGCGGGTGTAGTCGCGGGCGGCGCTGTTGGTGAAGAGCCAGCCGCAGTGGGCGTGGAGGAGGCCCTTGAGCATGGCGCGGACGCCCTCGCCGTGGTTGTGGGGCGAGTGCGGGTCGTCCTCGTGGTCGGAGTGCTGGTGGTGGCTGCGGTGCGTCGCGGCCCAGGCGATGACGGGGCCCTGCACGGCCATCGAGCCGAGCACGGCCAGCGTGACCTTCACCACGGGGTGGGCCTCGAACGCCTTGTGCGTGAAGAGGCGGTGGAAGCCGACGGTGATGCCGACCGCGGTCAGCAAGTAGCCGCCGGCGAGCAGGCCCAGGTAGAGCCACGAGAAGCCCGTGCCCCACAGCAGAACCATCGCGGCGACGAAGCCGGCAAGGGGCAGCAGGATCGCGAGCAGCGTGATGACGCGGGCCAGCAGCCCGGGGCGCGGCAGCGGGCCGTCCGCGTGCTCGGTCTCGCTGTGATCGGAAGGGTCGTCCTGAATATGGACGATCACGGGGCGTTTCGTCGCGACCGCTGCACCGGCCTCCCCGGTGGGGAGGAAGTCGTCGGCGAGCGCTTCGCGGTCGGGGAATTTCGAGGGGGTTGTCGTTGAGCTCATCGTCGCGGGCGGTCCGTTCGCGGCGTACATCGCCGCTTGATGTGGAAGACAATCGGATAAGAAGTGCGAAGCCGTCCACATGATCGGATGCCGCGCTTCGTGGCAACGATGATACGCGGGACGGGAGTGACTTGTGCGTGGGCCTGAACGGGGATTCTTTCCCCTTTTATTGGGGTCGGAGCGTGGGACGATCGTGGCATGCACATCCCTGCGGGTAAGGCAGATCGGGCCTCGCGGAGGGGGCGGCGGCCGGGACATTGGCGTGCCGTGGGGCACGGTTCTGGGGCTGTCAGGACGGGTGTGGAGGTGTGGAGTTGATGAATTTTATGGCTTCTTCATGGACGCCGCTTTCCCGGGCCGATGTCGTGCTATAGTCCGCACATCAGCCGGTGGCCTCAGCCCCGCTCCTTGGATCGACGCTTCGCGTTCGATGCCACGGATCGCTCTGGGAAACTGCTGGCAGCGTCCTCTCCGCGGCTTCGCGTGACGACGCTCCTTCCCCAGACGGCCGCACTTGTTCCAATTCGTATTGGCACGGGGACGCCCGTTCACACACGAGCGCGTGGCGTGATCGCCACGACGCCTACGGAGACCGTTCGCTTTGACGACGACCACATTTGCCTCGCTTCGACTCGCCCCCCAGATCCTCAAGGCCCTCGAGCAGGAGGGGTACACGATCCCCACGCCGATCCAGGTGCAGGCGATCCCCCACCTTCTTGAAGGGCGCGATCTCCTCGGCTGCGCCCAGACGGGCACGGGCAAGACCGCGGCGTTCGCGCTGCCGCTCATCCACCGCATGCTGGCCTCGCCGGCGCCGAAGTCTCGGCGCGGCGGCGTGATGGCGCGCGTGCTGGTGCTCTCCCCCACTCGCGAGCTGGCGACGCAGATCAGCGACTCGTTCGCGGCGTATTCGCGCGGCACGGGCCTGAGCGGCACGGTGATCTTCGGCGGCGTGGGCCAGCGGCCGCAGGAGCGGGCGCTGCAGCGCGGCGTGGACGTGATCGTCGCGACGCCCGGGCGCCTGCTCGACCTCATGGAGCAGGGCCTGCTCGACTTCGGCGCCATCGAGGCGCTGGTGCTCGACGAGGCGGACCGCATGCTGGACATGGGGTTCATCCAGCCGATCCGTCGGATCGTCGCGGCCCTTCCCGCCAAGCGTCAGACGCTGCTCTTCTCGGCGACGATGCCGGTGCAGATCGAGCGGCTGGCCAAGTCGCTGCTCAAGGACGAGGTCCGCGTGGCCGTCAAGCACGACACGGAGACGGCGGACCGGATCGAGCAGACGGTGTACATGGTCGGGCGTCAGCGGAAGCTGGCCCTGCTCAGCCACCTGCTCGAGGCCGAGGGCGTGGAGCGTGCGCTGGTCTTCACCCGCACCAAGCACGGCGCCGACAAGCTCAGCCGCAAGCTGACGCAGGCGGGCGTGAGCGCGGACTCGATCCACGGCAACAAATCGCAGAACCAGCGCCAGCGCGCGCTGGACCGCTTCCGCTCCGGGCGTGCTCGCGTCCTGGTTGCGACGGACGTCGCGGCCCGCGGCATCGACGTCGACGGCGTGACGCACGTCTTCAACTTCGACCTGCCCAACGAGCCCGAGTCGTACGTGCACCGCATCGGGCGCACCGCCCGCGCGGGCGCGAGCGGCGTCGCGATCTCTTTCTGCGACCACGACGAGCGCGGCTTCCTCAACGCGATCGAGCGCCTCAACCGCACGCGGATCGAGGCGATCACGCAGCTCCCCGAGGCGGTCTCGAGCGCTCCGCTCGAGACACGCGAGCCGCGCGAAGCGCGCGAGCCGCAGCGGCAGCAGCGCCCGATGCGCGGGCCGCGCGCCGCGGGGCGTTCGACCACGCCCGGCGCCAAGAGCGGTGGCGGAGCGCGTCAGCCCCGGCTGCCCCGTCAGGGCGCCGGCGCCGTCGCGGCCACGAACTCGTCGCCCGCGAACATGCCGCTCGGCCTGAACGTCGGGCCGAAGGCGCCCTCGACGCGTCAGGGCGGCGGCTCGCTCGCGGCGCACAAGCCTCGCGCGGCCCGCAACGGCAAGCGACGCCCGAACGCCTCGAACCGCTCGCCTTGGTGAAGCCCGGGGGCGGTTTCGCCCACACACTCTGAGCACGTCGATACGCCGCGTCGGATCTCATGATCCGACGCGGTTTTTTTGCGTTGATTTCGTGTCCGCCGCGGAATAGCCGTGTGTTGTGTGACCGCGGGGTGGCGGGCTTACCTCTGCTCGGGTGCGATGACCCGGACGGGGATCTGCACCTCGGCCCACTTGTCGCGCGAGCGCTTCTCGGGGCCGTTGTAGAAGAGCGCGCGGGGCTCGCCGGCGGGTTCGAGTTGGGGGTGCGCTTCGATGAACGCCGCGAGTTCGGCGGCGTGGGCGGCGACGTTCGTGGTGGTGTAGGCGCCGCGATAGGCGATGGCGACGACGGTGACGGGCGCGGTGTCGACGATGCGGACGACGCCCTCCTCGCCGGTGTCGTTGAGGTCGGGCGTGCGGTAGAGGAAGGACATCGTCCACTCCAGACGCTCGGGCTCCTGGTTGGGCACGTCGGCGGCGTCATCACTGAGGCGGGCGGTCATGCCGCGGTAGTCCATCTCGACGGGCGAGGTCATGGCGATGTCGTGTCGCTGGATGTGCTGGAAGAGCGGCCAGAAGGCGACGTTCATGCCCAGATCGGCGTTGACGTCGCTGCTGACCTCGGCGCGGCGCACGGAGGGGTAGGTCTTGAGGTCGATGGCGCCGGGGGGCGAGGGGTCGGGGTAGCCCTCGGGCAGGGGCGTGGTGATCTCGCTGGCGCCGGCGCGGAAGCCGCGGGGCGTGCGCTCGATGGAGGCGTCGTGGTCGCCGCCGATGCGCTGCGTGTGCCCGGGTGGGGGCGCGGCAAGGGCCTGCGACGCGGCCGGCTCGGAACTCGCCGGGGCCGCGGCCATGACCAGCAGCGCGGCGGCCGCGACGCCGACGGTCAGGGTGATGAGGACGCGCCGCGGGCGCCGGTCGTTGGAGAATCGGTGCTGGTGCATGCCCGGTGATTCGCGGCGGGGACGCGGGTGGATTCCCCGGACGAGACGGACGCGAAACGGGCTGGCGGCGGGCAGGGCGGCGCGGGTTTATGGCCGGGCGCGCTGGATGTCGCGGAGAAAGCGGAAGTATTCGGAGTCGGCGCCGATGATGAGGGTGACGTCCTTGCCGAGCGTGTTGGTGTACGACTCGAGCGTGCGGAAGAAGGTGTAGAACTCCGGGTCGGCGCCGAAGGCGTCGTTGTAGATGCGCGTGGCCTCGGCGTCGGCCTCGCCCCGGATGATCTCGGCGAGGCGACGGGCCTCGGAGCGGATCTCGGCGAGCATGCGTTCGGTGCCGCCCTCGATCTCGCGTGCGCGGCCCTCGCCCTCGGAGCGGAACCGCTCGGCGATGCGTTGGCGCTCCGCGATCATGCGTTCGAAGACGCGTTGCTGCACGGCCTGCACGTAATCGACGCGCTTGATGCGGATGTCGACGAGCTCGATGCCGTACTGGGGCATCTGGGTCTGGGCCTGCGCGAGGATGGAGGCGATGATCTCGTTGCGCCCCCGGCTGACCTGCTGGAGGAGGATCTCCTCGTCGCTCTCGCCGGCGAGTTGGGCGCGCTCGAGGTCTTCCTCGGAGACGGCCCAGTCCTTGGAGCGGACGATCTCGACGAGGTCGCTGGCGGAGATCTGGTCGCGGACGACGGAGTCGAGGATGTCGTTGAGGCGGAGCTGGGCGCCGCGTTCGTCGCCGACGCTCTCGAGGAACTTGAGCGGGTCGACGATGCGCCAACGGGCGGTGGTGTCGACGGAGATGAACTGCTCGCCGCGCGTGGGGATCTGGTTGGGGTCGCCGTCCCACGCGATGAGGCGCTTGTCGAAGCGGCGAACCTCCTGCACGAAGGGGAGCTTGAAGTGGAGGCCGGGCTCGGTGACGGGATCGCCGACGGGGGCGCCGAACTGCACGACGATGGCTTGCTCGGTCTCGTCGAGCGTGTAGAGCGAGGAGGAGACGACGAACGCCGCGAGCGCGAGGAGCACGAGCAGGGCGATGCCGAAGCGGGCGAAGATGTGGCTCATCGAGTGGCTCCCTGGCGCGGCGTCGTCTGAGCGGTCGCGGGCTGGTCGAGGTTGAGGAGCGGGATGGGCGAGACGGCGCCCTCTTCGGTGATGATGATGCGGCCCAGCTTTGGCATGACGGTGTCGATCATTTCGAGGTAGAGGCGCTGGCGGGTGACCTCGGGGACCTTGCGGTACTCATCGAGGATGGAGGTGAAGCGTGCGGCCTCGCCGCGGGCGCGGTTGACGCGCTCGGCGCGGTAGCCCTCGGCGGAGGCGATCATCTGCTGGGCCTCGCCCTCGGCGCGGGGAATGACTTGGTTGCGGCGCTTCTCGGCCTCGTTGATCAGCCGCTCGCGTTCCTGCTCGGCCTGGTTGACCTCGTTGAAGGCGGGCTTCACGGGCTCGGGGGGCGTGACGTCCTGCAGTTCGATGGTGCTGACGCGGATGCCGGACTCGAATGAGTCGAGGATCTCCTGCAGTTCGTCGCGGGCCATGGTTGCGACGGCGACGCGTTTCTCGGTGAGGACGTCGCTGCCGAGGTTGTTGCCGACGATGCGGCGCATGACGGCCTCGGAGATGTCCCGGATGGTCGTCGAGGGATTGCGGACGCGGTGGAGGTACTTCTCGGCGTCCTCGATGCGGTACTGCACGACCCACTCGACATCGATGACCTTGAGATCGCCGGTGAGCATGAGCGACTCGCCGAGTTGCGTGCGGTCTTTCTGGTATTGGGTGCGGCGTGAGGCCTCGACGGTGCGGAAGCCGAACTCCTCCTTGAGCACGCGCCGGGTGGGCACGAAGTACGCGCGGTCGATGCCGAAGGGCAGCTTGAAGTGCAGGCCCGGCTGCTGCACCTGGGTGACGCGCCCGAAGCGCTTCACCACCGCCTCGCCCTCGGGCTGCACGGTGTACACGGCGCTGGACACGCCTGAGATCACGAAGAGGACCAGGGCGACGGCGAGGCCGATCATCACGACCTTTTTCTGGTTGATGCTCTCGGGGTCGAGTCGGAACTGGAACGTGTCGGGGGGGCCGTTGGGTCTGTTCACCATGGGTGCGGTCTCATGAGAAATATGGGGGGTGGGCCCGCGACGGCGCCCCCGGGGGCGGCGGGGGGGCGGCCGCGGGGGGTGGGGGGAGGGG
>RECZ01000176.1 GCA_007693765.1 Phycisphaerales bacterium
TCCATGATGTAGGTGCGGCCCTCGATCTCGCGGTGCTCCTTGCCCTCCGCCACCGGCGTGCCCACGCCCGTCGCGGTGAAGAACGCGGGGATGCCGGCGCCGCCGGCGCGGCAGCGCTCCGCCAGCGTGCCCTGGGGGTTGAACTCGATCTCCAGCTCTCCCGCGAGGTACTGGCGCTCGAACTCCGCGTTCTCGCCCACATAGGACGAGACCATCTTTTTGATCTGGCGGGTCTTGAGGAGCAGGCCCAGGCCCCAGTCGTCCACGCCGGCGTTGTTGGAGATGACGGTCAGGCCCTTCACGCCGGAATCGCGCAGGGCGATGATGAGCTGCTCGGGGATGCCGCAGAGGCCGAAGCCGCCGACCATGAGGGTGATCCCGTCGCGGAGGACGCCCCGCGTGCGGAGGTCGTCCATGACGGCTTTGGGCGATGCGAAAGACTTGTCAGCCATGCGGGGAGGGTACCACGACGGGGGGTGATGCTGCTGCGCACGTTGGCCAGACACCCGGCAGCGGCGCCAACTCCAAAGGAGAACACTTCCGGCTGGTCGACTTCCGAGGGGAACTTCCGGGGGGGTTAGGTCCAAGTGTCGGCGGTTTTGCCTTTGGCGGCGTCGGGCGGCGTGGCGTGGCCGTTCGTGCTCGGGGGCGCCCCCTTGGAGCGTGGGAAGTGCTCGCCTTGCCACGACGCGGGGTACTTGGGGTCGTCCATGTCCAGCGCCGCTTTCGTGGGGTAGAGCGGGCGGAACGTGTCGCACATGACCGCCAGTTCCTCGGTGTGCGTCGCGTCCAGCGAGGCCTCGATCGTGCCCGGGTGCGGCCCGTGCGGGATGCCCTGCGGGTGCGCGGTGATCGAGCCGACCTCGATCCCCTTGCGCGAGCCGAAGTTGCCCTCGACGTAGTACAGCACCTCGTCCGAATCGAGGTTCGAGTGGTTGTAGGGCACCTTGATCGCATCTGGGTGGTAGTCCAGCATGCGCGGGCAGAAGGAGCAGATCACGAAGTTGTGCGCCTCGAACGTCTGGTGGATCGGCGGGGGCATGTGCAGCTTGCCCGTGATCGGCGCAAAGTCGTCGATGTTGAAGATGTACGGGTAGTAGCAGCCGTCCCACCCGATGACGTCCAGCGGGTGGTAGTGATAGATGTACGAGTGGACGCAGTGTCGCGCCTTGATGCGCACCTCGAACTCGCCCTCCTCGTCGAACGTCAGCGGGAGCTCGGGGATCACGAGGTCGCGCTCGCAGTAGGGCGAATGCTCGAGGAACTGCCCCGTCGCCTTCGAGACGTAGCGGGGCGGGGGCATGATGTGCGAGGCGTTCATCGTCTCGATGACGAGGAACTTGCCGTAGGGCATGTTGGTGTCCGGGCGCCCCTCCTCGTTGAGCAGCGGGTCGAAGATCATCTTGTACGTCACGCCCTTGGGGATGACGAGGTAGTCCTTGGGCCCGAATCGCAGCGTGCCCAGCAGCGTGTGGCACACGCCCGAGCCGAAGTGGATGAAGATGCACTCGTCGCCCTGGCCGTTCTTGTAGTGGTACGACATCTCCTCGGCGGGCACGCAGACGGACATCTCGCAGTCCTCGTTGCCGAAGAGCACGACGCGCCCGGTGATCGGGTCGCCGTGGGGCTTCATGGGCGCCGTCTTGAGGTGGCGCATCCGCATCACCTCGCGCTCGACGTACTCGGCCTTCGTCGAGTAGAGCGTGTTCCACCCCGTCACCTGCGTGGGCGGGTGGATGTGGTACATCGTCGAGCTCGGCCCCACGAAGCCCTCGGTGCCGAAGAGCTCTTCGGAGTACAGGGCGCCGTCGGGGCGACGGAACTGCACGTGGCGTTTCTTGGGGATCTGGCCGAGCTTCGTGTAGTGCGGCATGGCGTCCTTCCTTCGCGAACGGAAACGGCTCGGCCACGCCCCGCCTGCGGGAACGCGGCTGCCGTCGCCCCATTGTACGACGATCATGCCGGCCGTTCTTCGCGCACTCTTCACTTTCCGCGACAGCGACGCGGACCGTGCGCACGAACGCTCGGGTACCATGCTCCCCGTAGAACCGACGCCGCACCACGGGAGACCCCAGCATGCCCGCTTCTCGACCTCGCGCCTTCGCGACCCTCGCCGCAGCACTGCTCATCGCGTGGGCCCTGCCCGCCTGCATCGCGGAGACCGCACCCGACGCCACACGCGCCGACGACGCCCAGGCCGTCGAAGGCCGCACTGTCGTCGTCTGGATCTCGATCGACGGCTTCCGTCCCGACTACCTCGAGCGGGTCCCCACGCCCACCCTCGATCGCCTCATGCGCGAGGGCGCGTACTCGCTCTCGCACGAGCCCGTCTTCCCCTCGCTCACCTTCCCCAGCCACGTGTCCATGGTCACGGGCGTGACGCCCGGCGTCCACGGCATCCCCGGCAACGCGTACTACGACACCGCCGACGGCGAGACGCGCCGGTACCCGCCCGAGGCCGCGTTGCTCGACGCCGAAGCGATCTGGATCACCGCCGAGCGTCAGGGCGTGCGCACAGGCGTGAAAGACTGGCCCGTCTCGCACGCCCAGACGGGCGACGTGCGGGCCTCGCATTTCGGGACCGGGTACGTCGGCAGCCTCAGCGACGACGTGCGGCTGCGTCAGGTGATCGATGTGTGGTCCAACGACACCGATGAGCCGCCGCTGCAACTCCTCATGGGCTACGCCGTCGCCACCGACCGCCCCGGGCACCGCTACGGCCCCGATGCGCCCGAGATGGACAACGCCATCGCCGAGACGGACGCCCTCCTCCAACGCTTCCTCGATCAGGTGATGACCGTCTGGAACGAGAAGCACGGCCCGCAAGACACGCTCTACATCGTCATCACCTCCGACCACGGGATGAGCGAGGTGCACTCCATGGTCAACCCCTTCCACCTGCTCGGCGTCGACGGGCGGCGCGACGTCACCATCGTCAACAGCGGCAACGTCGCCAACGTCTTCCTCGACAAGATCGAGCCCGAGTCGGCCCGCCAAGCAATGGTGCGCCACATGACGCTCGCCGCGGCCGAGCACGACTTCGCCCAGACCTACCCCCGAGGCGCCACCCCCGAGCGCTGGGGATTCGAGCACCCCACACGCACCGGCGACCTCATCGTGGTCCTCGACAAGGGCTACACCTTCAGCGGGCGCGTGCGCGACGCCGTCGTCGGCGACGTGCACGAACACGACGGCCCCCTAGGCATGCACGGCTACGACCCCGCCACCAACCCCGAGATGAACACCATCGCCCTCTTCTGGCGTTACCCCAAGCCCCTCGGCGGCGTGGACCTCGGTCACACCCACGCCCTGCAACTCCACCCCACCATCGCCCGCCTCCTCAACATCGATCCCGCCCCCAAAGCGACCGCCGCGCCGATCGAACTCGAAGTTGGTGTGGGGGTGGGAGCGTACTAATAGCGTGAACTCCGGGTGCCACACCACAGCCAATGGCTGTGGTGTGCTCGCTGCAGGTGTGCCGCGAATAATGCGCGCCTCGGACACGCAACCACTACCGCCCTGCGGGCGGTAGTGGCACCCGGAGAAGATCGTGCCACGCCTACCGCACAGCGGCAGGCGTGCCGGATGCAACCTGTGGCTCGAACACGCAACCACTACCGCCCTTTGGGCGGTAGTGGCACCCAGAGAAGGGCGTGCCGCCACGAACGCATCCCCGGCGTACGATGACCGCCCCTCCGACCTCTCGCGTCCCTGCCACCCGCCCGCATGAAGCTCTTCACCTGCACATCCTGCCAGCAGACCGTCTACTTCGACAGCAGTTCCTGCACCCGCTGCGGCGCCGATCTGGGGTTCGTCCCGCAGACCATCTCGATGGTGGCGCTGGGGCCGGACGGCCGCGCAGACGTCGGTCGTGCGCGCTGGCGCCCCTGCGACCATCAATCGCATGGGTGCAACTGGCTGGTGGACAGCGCTGACGACACCGGGTACTGCGTCTCCTGCCGACTCAACCGGACCATCCCCGACCTCAGTGTGGCGCAGCACCTGAAGCTCTGGCAGCGCCTCGAGCAGGACAAGCGCCGGCTGGTCTACTCCGCGCTGCGTCTGCGGCTCCCGATCGCGCCCAAGTCCGAGACGCCCGAAGGGCTCGCGTTCGACTTCCTCGCCGACCGCGAGCCCTGCTTCAACAACCGCGACTGGTCGCCCGAACGAGTCCTCACCGGACACTCCGACGGCTTGATCACCATCAACATCGCCGAGGCCGACCCCGTCGCCCGCGAGCGGATGCGCAGCGAGATGGACGAGCAGTACCGCACCATCCTCGGCCACTTCCGCCACGAATCGGGGCACTACTACTGGGACAGGCTGGTGCGCGACGCCGCGTGGATCACCCCCTGCCGAGACCTCTTCGGCGATGAGCGCGCCGACTACGGGCAGGCGTTGCAATCACACTACGAGTGCGGCCCGCCCGCCAACTGGTGGGAGCGCCACGTCAGCGCCTACGCCTCGTCGCACCCCTGGGAGGACTGGGCCGAAAGCTGGAGCCACTACCTGCACATGGTGGACACGCTCGAAACCGCGTGGGCCTACGGGCTGGCGCTCGAGCCCCGCCACGCCGGCGCCGTCACGATGGCCGCCGAGCCCGCCTCAGACCCCTACGAACTCTCCGACTTCCCCACGCTCATCAGCCAGTGGATGCCCCTCACCGTGGCCCTCAACAGCCTCAACCGCAGCATGGGCCACGAGCCCGCCTACCCCTTCGCCCTCGCAACACCGGTGATCGAGAAACTCGCCTTCGTGCACCGCGTAATGCACGAGGCGCCGCCGGATCATTGACGTAGCGAGCGGAGCCGGAGACGCTTATTGCGATGGGCGACTTTACAGGTTCCCGCGCTTCTCCTGCTCCAACTCCAGCGCCTCGAACAGCGCCTTGAAGTTCCCCTTGCCGAACGACTGCGAGCCGCGGCGGCAGATGATCTCGAAGAACAGCGTGGGGCGGTCCTGCAGGGGCTTGGTGAAGAGCTGCAGCAGGTACCCGTCCTCGTCGGCGTCCACGAGGATGCCCAGGTCCTTCACCCGCTTGTGGTCTTCCTTCACGCTGGCGCCCATCTCGCCCTCGACGCGCTTCCACACCAGGTCGTAGTACGTCTCAGGGATCTCGAGGAAGTCCACGCCGCGACGGCGCAGCTCCGCGACGGAGTGCAGCTCGTCGTCGGTGCGCAGCGCCAGGTGCTGCACGCCGGGGGTCTGGTCGTGCCAGTCGAGGTACTCCTCGATCTGGCTCTTCTTCTTGCCCGCGGCGGGCTCGTTGATGGGCATCTTGATCAGGTGGTTGCCCGAGGCCATGACCTTGGACATCAGCGCCGAGTACTCGGTCGAGATGTCCTTGTCGTCGAAGTGCTTGAAGAGCTTGAACTCCAGCACGTTCTCGTACCACGCCACCCAGTGGTTCATCTTGCCCAGCTCGACGTTGCCCACGCAGTGGTCGACGAACTTCAGGCCGCAGGGGTGCTGCCTGTTGTAGTCGTTGAGCGCGAAGGCCTCGACCTTGCGAAAGCGGGGCATGAACTGACCGCCCTGCTTGAGCGTGGTCAGGGCGTACCCGCCCGAGCGGCTGACGAAGGAGTGCACCGCGCGCCCGTACGTTTTGATGCCCGCCGTGACGACCGTGCCGTGCTCGTCGGTGTGCTCTGTCGGCTCGTACGCGCTCTCGGCGCCGTTCTTGATCGCCCGCTCGTACGCCTTCACCGCGTCGTGGACGTTGAGCGCGATGTCCTTCACGCCGTCGCCGTACTTCTTCACTTCCTCCTGCGCCGGGTGGTTCCTGCCCAGGCCCGTCGTCAGCAGCAGGCGGATGTTGCCCTGCGTGAGCAGGTACGACGCCTCCTCGCGCGAGCCGGTCGTGAGATCGCAGACCTGCTCCACCTGAAAACCGAAGCAGTGCGCGTAGAAGTACGCCGCCTGCTTGGCGTTGCCCACATAGAACCGCACGTGATCGACGTCGATCAGTTGCAGGGGATCGCCGGTCGTCGCGGCGCGGGGATCGGTCGAGGCATGGGGGGCGACGGACATGGCGGCCTCCGGGGGCTCGGGGTGACTTGGATACGGTCATCGCCGCGACGCAATGGGGGCGCCGTCGACGGTACGCCCGGATTCTAGCCGCTCCACACGCCCTCGGCAATCAGATTATGCAGGCCACGAGCGATGAAGCCGAAGATTACACGGCCAGACACCGCTATGATCGCTGATTCTTCGGAGCCCGCACCCTATGGCCGCATCCCGTGCAAGAAAGACCCCTCCCGCCGCCGATCCGCCCGGCAAGGCCCGCGTGCCCGACCCGGACGACGCCCTCGCCCGCGTCCGCTTCGACGCCGTTGATCTGGCCATCCTCGAGCAGCTCCAGGCCGACAGCAAGATCACCAACGCCACGCTCGCCGAGCGTGCCGGCATCAGCCCGGGCGCGGCGATCGAGCGCGTCCGCAAGCTCGAGCACGCGGGCGTCGTGACCGGGTACGCCGCACGCCTCGACCCGGCCACGGTGGGCAAGGACGTCTGCGCCATCGTGCACGTGCAACTCCGCGAGCACGGCGAGGGGCGCATTGAAGCGTTCACTCGCGCCATCGCCGCGTTCGACGAGGTGCAGTGCGCGTGGTTCACCACCGGCGATGAGGACTTCATCCTCAAGGTGCTGGTGACGGACATGGAGCGGTACCGCGACTTCGTCGCCCACCGTCTCAGCGCCCTGCCCAACCTCGGGCGGGTGCGCTCCTCGTTCTGCCTGAGCGTCATAAAAGACGAGACCCGCGTCCCGCTCGACGCCGCCGGGGCGTGACGCCCGCCTCCATAAAAACCCCTAGGCCATCGATCAGGGGTTCGCAGCGCCCGCGGCGACCAGCACCACCGCGAAAAGCAGGTAGACCACCCACAGCAAGAGGCTGAGCGCGCTCCCGATCATCCCGATGATCGAGCAGATCTTGCCCGCCTGCGTGTTCGATCTCCCCTACTGATCCATCTCGCCGGTGTCCATCGCCATCAGGTCGACGTTGCCCATCCGATACCCGATGATCCCCAGCACCAACCCCGCCGGTGCGCACAGGAAGATGCCCACCAGGCTCAGGATGCCCATCGTCAGGACCGAGCCAGAGCGATGCGGCCGCCCTCCTCTGAAGGCGGGGTCCTGATGCACCGGCGGTGTGTTTGCGTGTTCCACAATCGAGGCCTCCACTGCCGCGCGGCGTGCGCGACTCCCGATAGCGTCTGCGAGAACTGCCCTCCCCGTCAACTCCGCCCGCCTATGACACCATGACAAAATTGGCGCTCGCCTCGTCATGATGACCCTTTCACATTCTTCGCTTCCCGCTACGATCAAACACCACCCGGAGCCACCGTGCGACGATTCCTCGGCATGATCAAGGACGCTGGCAAGGGCTGGGCCGACCACCGCGCCCCCCAGATCGCCGCCGCCCTCGCCTTCTTCACCGTCTTCTCCCTCGCTCCCGTTCTGATCATCGTGATCGCGGTCGCCGGCATGTTCTACGGCGAGCGTTTGGTGCAGCAGGAAATCATTGAACAGTTCGCCGAGCTCGTCGGCGAGGAGGCCGCGGGGCAGGTGCAGGTGGTCATCGAAAACGCCAGCCAGCCCCGCAAGGGCATCATCGCCTCGCTCATAGGATTCTCGCTCATGATCATCGGCGCCACCGCCGTGTTCAAACAACTCAAGGACGGCATGAACATCGTCTGGTCCGTCGAGCGCGCCGAGGGGCGGATCATCTGGCGGACGGTGAAGGACCGCCTCCTCTCGCTGGCCATGGTCCTCGCCGTCGCCTTCATACTGCTCGTGTCGCTGGTGCTCAGCGCCGGCATCAACGCCGTGAGCAATATGGTCGACGGATGGCTCCCAGAGGCCATCAACACCATCTCGATTACGCACACGATCGTCTCTCTCGTGATCATCACCCTGCTCTTCGCGTCGATCTTCAAGATCCTCCCCGAGATCAAGATCCGCTGGACGGACGTCCTGCCCGGCGCCTTCGTCACCGCGATCCTGTTCTCGATCGGCAAATCGATCGTTGGCGGCTACCTCGGCGGCGGCGGCGTCGCCTCCGTCTACGGCGCCGCGGGCGCGTTCGTCATTATCCTGCTCTGGGTCTACTACTCGGCCCTGATCGTTCTCTTCGGCGCCGAACTCACCCACGCCTGGACGCGCCGCTACGGGTCGCTCTCACCGAAAAAACTCGAGGCCGAGGCCGCCGCCGCGTCCGCCCCCTCCAAGCCCGCAGAGCACGAGCCATCCCCCGGCTCCCGCCCCGACTCGCCCCCCGACGCCGCGCCCGAGGACGATTCCATCCCCCTCGCCGATCCCGACAACGAGCACCCGCCCGAGGGCGGCAGCGCAAACCCCGCACGCGTCTGACCGGGCGCCTGCCCCCCGTTTCTTCCGAGCGGCGCGGCGCCACTTGTGAGCGTGCACTAGCGGCTCTAGCATCGGCCCCCGTGACACACGAGGGCGTTAGATCGTGAGCCGGTCGCCGCGCAGTCTGGAGCGCCCAAACGCCCCAACAGCGATGTGCGCTGCCCGCGTTGCACTGCTCGCGGGCGCCGCTGCGGCCGCCATATCCCTCACGGCTCCCGCGCTGAGCGCCCAAGACGATCCCCCACGCCAGGCCTTCCCCGCGTTCGAGCCCGTAAGCCTCGACGGGCGCACCTTTGCCGACATCGTGTTCGACGACGCCCCTCGCGCTTCACCGATGCGTTTCGTCGGGCAGCGGGCGTGGTCGTGGCACGAAGGCAGCACGCGCCGGCTCCTCCTCGACCGCGATGTCCGGGTGCACATCGGCGGGCGTCGGTTCATCGCCGAACGCGCTGTGGTGTGGATGGAGTCCTTCGACCCCGAGCGTCCCCGGAAGCGCCAGGTCGCCGTGTACTTCCTCAACGTGCGCGACCCCGACGGCCCCGCGGACATCGCCGTCACCGCCGACCGGCTGCTGGTGACGGGCGTCATCGAGGGCGACATCGAACTCGCGACGGACAGGCTCGAACACGCACGCCCCGTCAATAGGTTCCTCGATCGTGCCGAGGCCCGGCTCGCCGAGTACCTGCTCGACCTCGTGGCCCCCGCGCCCCCCACCGCGACGAAGCCGCCACCGCCCCCCTTCCGCCACGCGATCACCCCCGAGCCAACGCCCCCGCCCGTCGCGACGGCGCCGGATGACGCACCCCCCCCCTGTCT
>RECZ01000094.1 GCA_007693765.1 Phycisphaerales bacterium
GTGGGGGTCGTCGCCAGCGCGGTGCGCCCCGGCTCGAGGGCGATGCGGCAGGCGCGATCGAGGGCGTCGTCGGCGCCGGCGGTGAGGAGGATGCGCTCGGGGGCGGTGTTGAGCCGCTGGGCGAGGAGGGATTCGAGGGCGCGGGCGTCGGGGTAGCGGCGGAGGGCGTCGGGGTTGGTGGTGAGGAGCGCGGCGATCTCATCGGGAGTGCGCGCGGGGCCCTCGTTGGCGTCGAGACGGAGGTCGATGGGCTGGGGCGTGTTCGCGCGCGCATAGGCGGTCTCGCTGCGCAGGCGGGGGATCGGCGTGAACGGGGTGGGTTCGGTTGTAGGGTTCATGTGCGCACGGGGTATGGCCGCGTCAGGGCGTGACCTGCGAGAGAGGGGAGATGACGATGTCGGCGCCGCCCTGGGCCTTGATGGCGGGGATGAGCGTGGGGAGCGCATCGCGGGGCACGGCGGCCTTCACGGCGTAGCCGGCGCCGGCGTGGAGCAGCGCCACGGTGGGCTCGCGCATGCACGGGAGCGCGGCGACGACGGCTTCGAGACGGTCGGGCGCGACGTTCACTTCCAGCATCACGCGTTTGCGCGCCTCGAGGACCGAGCGCAGGACGAGCGCGAGGTCCTCGATGGCGCGGCGTTTCTCGGGCGTCTCCATGGCGCGGCGGCTGGCGTAGAGGCGCGTGGAGGAGTGCATGAGGGTTTCGAAGACGACGAGGTTGTTGGCCTCGAGCGTGGCGCCGCTGGCGGCGACGTCGATGACGCAGTCGGCGTCTTCAGGCGGGAAGACCTCGGTGGCGCCGTAGGAGCGGAGGAAGCGGTCGTCGCGGTTGCGCCGGTCGATCCAGCGGCGCGCGATGCGTTCGAACTCGGAGGCGACGACGAGCGGGCGCGCGGGCGGGGCGCCGTCGTCGAGGACAGCGGGCGGGGCCGCGGCGACGATGCGGACGGCGTCGAGGCCGGTGTCGAGGATCTCGACGACGTCGGCGTTGAGTTCCTCGACCCAGTCGGCGCCCGCGAAGCCGGCGTCGCGCGAGCCGGCGTCGAGCATCTCGACGATGTTCTGGGGCTTGAGGACCTTGGTCTCGGTGTCGGGCAGGGAGACGCGAGGGCGGTAGCCGCGGGCGCTGGCGGTGATGCGCACGCCGGCGTCGGCGAGGAGCGCGACGACGCCCTCGTGCATCCGCCCCTTGGGGATGGCGAGGCGGAGCGCGCTGTCGGCGGTGTCGGGGATGGGCGTCATGGGCGGGAGCCTTCCTGAGGGGCTGGCGGGCTCCGACCGACGCGTGTGTGGGGATCGCCCCCGCTTCAGGGCCCGCAGGAGGGGCCAAAAAGCACACGACGCCGACCGGGGCCGGCGTCGCTGATGGTGGGGTTGGATACGTTCAGTACCCGCAGCGCGGCCGGCTCACCGATGGCGGTGATGATGGTGCAGGCCGGCGTGGCGGGGGGTGGGGTTCATAGTCGGGGGGAGTATTGCCTGATTTGGGCGGTGGTCAAGCCGGTCGGGAGAGGGATCGTCGGCGGCCCGGGGACGGATTCACCCGGCCGCTCAGAACCGGAAGCCGACGGTCAGGTAGTAGTCGAGGTCGTTCTTATCGTTCCCTGCGCCGGCGTTGGAGTTGTAGCGGTGGTTGGCGCCGAGTTTGAGGAAGAGGTTGACCTCGGGGTCGACGAGGATCTCGTAGCCGGCGTCGGTGTTGAGGCGGAACTCGCCGAAGTCGCTGAAGGACGGCAGGTACTCGGTGCTGAGGAAGATCGACTGGCGTTCGGTGAGCTGGTGCCGGAAGTCGACGCCGAGCAGGCCCTCGGGCACGACATCGTCCTCGTCGTCTGCGCCGATGTTGAATGTGGCGCCGGCGCCGGCTCGGCCGCGGAGCAGGGTACGGTCGTTGTTGATGAAGGTGTATGTCGGACCGGCGAAGAGCGCGAGGCGGAGGTCCCAGTCCTGGAACTTGTCGTACTCGAGACGGCTCTGGGCGAAGAAGCCCCACGGGGAATCTTTGAAGAGCCAGTCGTTGCGGACGAAGAGCTCGGCGCGGTCGCGGGTGACCTCGCCGTCTTCCTCGCCGCGGGTGTAGAAGGCGTTGGCGCGCGTCTCCATGTAGTCGGTGATGCGCTCCACGCTCACGCTGAAGCGGAAATTGAGCGTGTCGGTGTTGCCCTCGGAGCCGGTGAGCCCGCCCTCGAAGGAGCCGGTCCAGCCCTCGAAGAAGGATTTCCTCACAGGCTCAACGGGCGCTGGTTTTTCTTCAGCGGGCGCGGGGGGCGCGGCGGGGGGATCTGTTTCGATCGTTTCGGGCTCCTGCCGGGGCGCCTCGGGGGTGTCGAGGAGGGTGACGCTGGCCGCGGGCAGCGTGAGTTCGCCGAGCACGGGGTGCGTGAAGCGCACGCTGTCGCCATCGATGCGCACATCGCTGACGATGAGCACCTCGCCGCTGGCGAGTTTGACGCGGACGGGCTCATCGGCGAGCGCGCCGGTGGCGGCCGCGAAGGAGCCGATGAGGAGCGCGGCGGCGAGTCGGGCGGGGCGTGAAACGGGGTCGAGTCGGGCAACAGATGTTCGGCGACGCATTGGCGAATGGCTCTTTCTTTTGCGTTGTGTTTCTGTGGTGGAGGGATCTCCCTGCGGGGAGGGGGCGGCATCCTACTGGATGGGGGCGGGCGTGTTCGCGTGGCGTTTCGACGCGGGATGGGGCGCGGTTTCGCGGGATCGGCGCGGCGGACAGCGGGCCCGGGCGGGGGTGCGGCGCGTGGGCGATAAGTTGCTGTGGTGGAATCGTTTAGGCGCCGGCGGGGCGGACGTGCACCGGGGGTGTTTCGCCGAGCGATTCGAGCTGTTCGAGGAGCAGTCGTTCGCGTCTGGCGGCGGGGTGCGTGAGCGGCGCGAGCAGCGCGTAGAGGGCGGGGATCAGGAAGAGCGTGAGCAGCGTGGCGAAGCCCATGCCCCCGATGATCACCAGCCCGATGGCGCGGCGGCCCTCTGCCCCGGCGCCGGAGGCGAGCACCAGCGGCACGGCGCCGAGGATCGTCGAGATGGTGGTCATGAGGATGGGGCGCACGCGGATCATGGAGGCCTCGCGTGCGGCGTCGCGCACGCTCATGCCCTTGGCGCGGAGCTGGTTGGCGAATTCGACGAGGAGGATGCCGTTCTTGGTCATGAGGCCGATGAGCAGGATCAGCCCGATCTGGCTGTAGATGTTGAGCGAGGCGCCGGTGAAGAGCAGCGTCGCGAGGCCGCCGGTGACGGCGAGCGGGGCGGCGACGAGGATGGTCACGGGGTGCACGAGGCTCTCGAACTGCGCGGCGAGGGCGAGGTAGACGAGCAGGAACGCGAGGCCGAAGGTGATGAAGAGCTGGGCGGATGAATCGCGGTAGTCGAGCGACTGGCCGAGGTAGTTGATGGTGGCGCCGGGGGGGAGGTTCTCGTTGGCGAGCGCTTCGAGCCGGTCGAGCGCCGCGCCGAGCGAGGCGGAGGCGGCCGGCGTGCCGGTGACGATGACGGAGGGCGCGCGGTTGATGCGGGTGAGGTCGCGCACGGTGCCGGATTCTTCGAGGCTCACGAAGGATTCGAGCGGCACGAGGGCGCCGCCGGCGGTGCGCACGTTGATGTTGGAGAGGTCCGACGGGCTGGCGCGGTCGGCGGGGCGGGCCTGCAGGATGACCTTGTAGAGGTCGCCTTGGTCGAGGTACTCGGTGACCTCGCGCCCGCCGAGGAAGGTCTGCACGGCCCGCCCGATGGAGCGGACGTCGACGCCCACGTCGATGGCGCGCTCGCGGTCGACGCGCACGCTGAGCTGCGGGCGGGTGCGCTCGTAGTCGAGCCGAAGGTTTTCGAAGAGGGGGTCGTTCTGGGCGAGGGCGAGCAGTTGCTGCGCCCACTCCGTGGCGGACTCGAAGTCCGGGCCGCCGACGGCGACCTGGATCGGCTCGCGGTTGTCGCGGATGCCGAGGCCGGGCGGGTTGATCGCCACGACGCGGGCGCCGGTGATCTCGCGCAGACGAGGCGTGAGCGCGTTGACGACGTCGAGTTGCGACACGTCGCGCTCGGACCAGTCGACGAGGCGCACGATGATGCGCGCGGTGTTGACCTGCCCCGCGCCGCCGAAGCCGGGGGCGACGATGGCGACGGTGCGCATGATCGGGCCGTGCGGCGGGCGGTGCTCGTCGATGATGTCTTCGATGAGCCGGACCTGACGCACGGTGTGCTCGAGGCTGGCGCCCTCGGGGCCCTCGACGTTGATGACGAAGCGGCCCTGATCTTCCGACGGCGTGAGCTCGCGGGGCAGGCGTTCGTGGAAGATGGCCGCGGCGAGCGTGACGAGCAACGCGACCGCGACGCTGAGCCAGCGGAGCCGGATGGAGACGCCGACGGCCTTGCCGTACTGGCGGGCGATCCAGCCGTGCTGCGTGGGCGATCCGGCGGCGGGCGTGGTCGGACGCTGCGCACCTTTGTTGCGCTCGGGCAGCACCTTGGAGCAGAGCATGACGCCCAGCGAGAGCGCCACGAAGGAGGAGATGATGACGGCGCCGGCGAGCGTCAGGCCGAACTCGGTGAACAGGCGGCCCACCTGCCCGGTGAGGAAGGCGAGGGGCACGAAGACGGCGACGAGCACGACGGTGGTTGCGATGACGGCGAAGCCGACCTCCCCGGCGCCGCGCACCGCGGCCGCGAGGCGGGGCTCGCCCATGCGGATGCGTCGCTCGATGTTCTCGAGCACGACGATCGAGTCGTCGACGACGAGGCCGATGGCGAGCACCGCCGCGAGCAGGGTGAGCACGTTCACCGAGAAACCGGCGGCGTAGACGATGGTGACGGCGCCCATCACCGAGACGGGGATGGAGATGATGGGCACCAGCGCAGCGCGGAAGGAGCGCAGGAAGGCCACGATGACCACGATCACCAGCGCCAGCGCGATGGCGAGCGTGATGAGAACGCCCCGGATCGAGGCCTTGATGAAGATCGAGTCGTCGGAGGCGATGGAGAGGTCGACGCCATCCGGGAGGGAGTGGCGGATGATGTCGACCTCGTGCCGGATGGCGTTGGCGACGTCGACGGTGTTGGCGTTGGATTGGCGGATGATCCCGAGCGAGACGGCGGAGCGGCCGTTGACGGCGAAGGCGCTGCGGTCGTTCTCGGCCTCGAGCGAGACGCGGGCGACGTCGCCGACACGCACGGGGCCCGCTTCGGTGGTGCGGACGACGAGCCGCTCGAACTCGCGCGGCTCGGTGAGGCGCGAGAGCGTGCGGACGGAGAGCTCGCGCAGGCGAGACTCGATGCGCCCGCCGGGCAACTCGAGGTTCTCGGCGAGCAGGCGGTTCTCGATGTCCTCGACGGTGATGGCGCGTGCGGCCATGGCCTCGCGGTCGAGCCAGAGACGGATGGAGTAGCGTCGCTCGCCGCCCACGCGGGTGCGTGCGACGCCGTCGATGAGCGAGAAGCGCTCGACGAGGCGCCGGTTGACGTAGTCGGTGAGTTCGAGGGCGTTGAGGCGGTCGCTGGTGAGGCTGAGCCACATGATGGGCGAGGCGTCGCTGCTGGCCTTGCGCACGGTGGGCTCGTCGACGTCGACGGGGAGGTCGTCACGGGCGCGGTTGATCTGGTCGCGCACGTCTGCGGCGGCGAGGTCGATGTTGCGGCTCAGGACGAACTCGATGTCGATGCGGCTCTCGCCGTCGTTGCTGGCCGAGCGCACGGTGCGGATGCCCTCGACGCCGCCGAGGCGGTCGAGCAGGCGCTTGGTGACCTCGGCGTCCACCACGGCCGCGGAGGCGCCGCGGTAGGTGGTGATCACGGAGACGACGGGGGCGTCGACGTTCGGGTACTGACGCATCTCGAGGCGGGTGAGCGAGACGAGGCCGAACACGAGGATGACGGCGCACATCACGCCCGCGAGCACCGGGCGACGCACTGAGAGCGTGGAGAGAACCATCAGCGGGTGATCCCGGCGCCCTCGGCGGCGCTCGGCTCGATCACGGCGGTCCCGCCGGAGGACTTGAAGGCGATCGCCGCGGCGGGCACGAGGCCGAGGTCGACGAGTTCCTGATCGGGCGCGGCGTTCACCGCGGCCCCGTCGCGCAGGCGTTGCAGGCCGCTGGAGACGACCACATCGCCGGCCCGCACGCCCTCGAGGATCTCGACGTAGCCGGCGCGGCGCTCGCCGATGCGCACGCGCACGCGGCTGGCCTCGCCGTTTTCGACGATGAAGAGCTCGACACGCTGACCGTCGACGAGCAGCGAGGACTCGGGCACGAGCACGGCGTCTTCGCGGGTGTCGAGCACGAGCGTGACGCCGCCGAACATGCCGGGGCGCAGCCGCCCCTCGGGGTTGGGCACGTGGGCGAAGACCTCGGCGGTGCGGGAGGCGACGTCGACGACGGCGCCGACGGCGCGGAGGCGGCCCTCGAACTCTGCGCCGGGGAAGGCGGGCGTGTCGATGCCGACGCGGAGGCCGGTGCGGAGGCGCGCCAGGTGCATCTCGGGCACGCTGAAGACGATCTCGATGGGGTCGACGCTGGTGAGGCTGGTGACGCTGTCGCCGGGGTTGATGTAGGCGCCCATGCTCACGTTTCGCCGCGCGACGCGCCCGCCGAAGGGGGCGCGCAGGACGTGGTTCTCAACGATGACGCCGGCGCGGTCGCGCTCCGCCTCGGCTTCGTGCAGGTCTGTCCGGGCGTCTTCCAGTTCGGAGAGCGTCGCGCCGCCGCGTTCGTAGGCGCCTTCGACGCGGCGCAGGCGCAGCCGCGCCCGTTCGACGCGCGCCTCTCCGGCGCGGAGATCGGCGGCTGCGCGCCGGTCGTCGAGGCGCACGAGGATGTCGCCGGCCTCGACGAGATCTTCGTCCTGGAAGTTGATCTCGACGACCACGCCGGAGACCTCGGAGGTCACGCGCACGGTGTCGACGGCGCGCGTGGTGCCGACGAGGCGGAGCGTCGATTCGAGCGGGGCGGACCACGCCTTCACCACCTTCACCGGCACGGCCGGCGTCGGCGCGGGGGCCTCGGGGGCGCCGTCCGCGCCGCCGGTGATGGCGTCGCACCCGGCGCCGGCGAGCAGCGCGGCCGCGGCGATGCAGCACGCGAGCAGCCCGGCGCGTCTGCGAGCGCGAGGGGTAGTCAAGTGGGTCAAGGGGTGTGTGGTCTCGCGCGTGGTCACAGCGTTTGTTTCGTCATTCTCAGTCGCGTGGATTGTCTGGACGGAGGTGTGAACCGAAAATCGGGGCTGAAAATTCATCGCACCGCGGCGATCGCGGGCTCGGGGGCCGCTTCGAGGGCCAGCAAGCGTCCCTTGCGCTGGACGCCGCCCGCGTAGCCGGTGAGGGAGCCGTCGGCCCCGATCACCCGGTGGCAGGGCACAACGATAGGGAGCGGGTTGCGGGCGTTGGCGAGCCCGACGGCGCGGGCCGCGTTCGGGGCGCCGATACGGGCGGCGAGGGCGGCGTACGAGACGCGTTCCCCGTAGCGCACGGCGCGGAGGGCGCCCCAGACGCGCCGCTGGAAGGGCGTGCCGGGGGGGTGCTCGGCGTCGTCGATGGCGAGGGGGAGGTCGAAGTCGGTCAGCCGGTGATCGAAGTACGCGCGGAGTTGCTCGGCCGCGGCATGCAACGGGTCGCATCGCGCGTCGGTGTGCGCGCGCTCGGGCTCGGTCGCGGCGTGGTCGAGCATGTCGATGCGGCGCACGGCGCGCTCGTCAGCGACGATGCGGAGGGGCCCGATCGGGGAGTCGATCGTAGCGGCGTGGACGCGACGCGTTGTCTGGGTGTCGGCGAGCATGGTCACATCATGGTGTGCGACGGCGTCGGCGTCGAGACGCCGCCGGCGAGACGCCCCCGGTAAGACGGGGCGCGCGAGGGATAAAAAAAGGCGGCCGGCGCGACAAACGTACGCGCCGGCCACCCTCGTGGGGGCTGGTTGTGCGGCTCAGGCCATGCTGTGCTTGGCGCCGGGCTGCATGAGAGCATCGACATCGATGCCGAGCTTGGTGGCCACGCGCCGGCCGTAGTCCTCGTCGGCGCGGAAGAAGTGGCAGAGCTGAAGCATCTGCACTTCGTTGCGGGCCTGGCCCAGCACGCCGGCGATGCGCGTCGCGAGGCGGTCGCGGTGATCGTCGTCGAACATGCGGTAGAGGTTGCCGGCCTGGGTGTAGTCGTCGTGATCAACGGTGGAGTCGAAGCGGTCGACGACGGCCTGCCCAAGGTCCCACGCGGGGTCGCTGTAGCGCTCGTCGGGCATGGGGGCGCCCTCGCGGGTGTTGGGCCAGTAGTTGGGCTTGGCGCCGTAGTCGGCGGCGGTCGCCATGTGGCCGTCGCGCTGGTAGTGCATGACGGGGCAGCGGGGCTTGTTGACGGGGAGCTGCTGGAAGTTGTTGCCGACGCGGTGGCGGTGGGCATCGGCGTAGGACATGAGGCGGGCCTGCAGCATTTTGTCGGGGCTGGGCCCGATGCCGGGCACGAGCGCCGAGGGGCTGAACGAGGACTGCTCGACCTCGGCGTGGTAGTTCTCGGGGTTGCGGTTGAGCTCGAGCGTGCCGACCTCGATGAGCGGGAAGTCGGCGTGGGGCCAGACCTTGGTGAGGTCGAAGGGGTTCCACTTGAACGACTCGGCCTGCTTCTGCGTCATCACCTGGATGCAGAAGCGCCATTGGGGGTAGTCGCCCTTCTCGATGGCCTCGAAGAGGTCGCGCTGGTGGCTCTCGCGGTCGGCGCCGACGAGCGCCGCGGCCTCGTCGTCCATCAGGTTCTTGATGCCCTGTTTGGTCTTGAAGTGGAACTTGCACCACACGCGCTCGCCCTTGTCGTTGATGAGCGAGTAGGTGTGACTGCCGTAGCCGTTGATGTTGCGGTAGGAGGCGGGGAGGCCGCGGTCACTGAAGAGGATGGTCACCTGGTGGAGCGACTCGGGGCACTGGCTCCAGAAGTCCCACTGCATGTCCATGTCGCGCAGGTTGGATTTGGGGTCGCGCTTCTGCGTGTGGATGAACATCTGGAACTTGTAGGGATCGCGCACGAAGAACACGGGGGTGTTGTTGCCCACCATGTCCCAGTTGCCCTCCTCGGTGTAGAACTTGAGAGCGAAGCCGCGCACATCGCGCTCCGCGTCGGCGGCGCCGCGCTCGCCGGCGACGGTGGAGAAGCGCAGGAAGACGTCCGTCTTCTTGCCGACCTTGCTCAGGAACGCGGCCTTGGTGTATTTCGTGACGTCGTTGGTGACGGTGAACGTGCCGTGCGCGGCGGAGCCCTTGGCGTGGACGACGCGCTCGGGGATGCGCTCGCGGTTGAAGTGCTGCATCTGCTCGAGGAGCTGGACGTCCTGCATGAGCAGCGGGCCGCGGGGGCCGGCGGTGAGGGCCTGTTGGCGGGCGATGGGGGCGCCGTCGGCGGTGGTCAGGACGGGGCATTTTTTGCTGTTGTCGGGCATGTACGGTCTCCTTCGCGGGCTGTCGTCAGGACCAAATGTAGCGGGTTGTGCTATCGCTGTCCAACATATATCATGGATCAGTTCGATAGGAGATGACTATACATGGAGCTGCACCAACTCCGGTATTTCGTGGCGGCGGCGGAGGCGGGCTCGATCAGCCGCGCAGCGCAGCGGTGCGGCGTGGCGCAGCCCTCGCTCAGCCAGCAGATCCGGCGGCTTGAGGAGTCGCTGGGCGTGCGGCTCTTCGACCGTCTGGGGCGCGGCGTGGCGCTGACGGACGAGGGCCGGGCGCTCGTGCCGCGGGCGCGACGGATCCTCGGCGAGGTGCGCGAGGCGGAGATGCTGGTTCGCTCGGAGGACGGCGAGGGCGCGGGTCGGCTGTCGGTGGGGGCGATCCCGACGATCGCGCCGTACCTGCTGCCGGGGCCGCTGGCGCGGCTGCTGGCGGATCACCCCGGGTGCGATGTTTCGGTGCGGGAGGATTACACGGAGCGCCTGCTCGAACGCCTCGCCGACACGGAGATCGATGTCGCGATCGTGAGCACGCCCGTCGAGCATGATTTGATCGAGACAGAGGTGATCGGCGACGAGGCGCTGCTGGTGGTGACGCCGGTCGGCCACCCGTTCGCGGCGGGGAACGGCGTGTCGCTGGCGGCGCTGCGCAGCGAGCCGACGATCGCGCTGCACGAGATGCACTGTCTGGGCAGACAGATCAGCGGGTTCTGCGCCGTGAAGCGGATCGCGCCCAAGGTGGTGTGCCACGCGGCGCAGCTCTCGACGCTGCTGGAGTTCGTGCGGCTGGGAATGGGTGTGTCGCTGGTTCCCGAGATGGCGTCGCGCGCCGACGCGTCACGCGAGCGTGTGTACCTGCCGGTGCTCCGCGGCGGGCCGCGCCGAGAGATCGCGCTGGCGTGGCGATCGGGGCGCACGAAGCCGGCGATGGCGCGTCGTTTGGCGGCGTTCGTGCGTCAGGAGCTCGAGACGCCGGCGACGCGGCCGCGAACAACTGTGAACATATGAACAAGTGACGCGTATAATACGGCGTCGTGCGACCGATCGCGTGCGGCGGCGTGGGGTGTCGCGTGTGGCGGCGCCGGCGTCGACGCGGATCGAGTCGCCGAGAAAGGGATGTCGATATGAGACGCCAGACAACGATTCTCGTGGGCTGCGTGCTCGCCTCATCGCTCGTGCTGACGGGGTGCGGCAGGAGCGACGATGCGCCCGGCGACGCCGCGAACGGGCCCAGGACCGGCGACGCGGGTTCGCTGACCGAGCGTGCACAGTACAACGACGTGGCGCGTGATGCGCAGCGCGCCGTTGACGATGCCCGTGCGACGATGAGCGCGGAGATCGAGCGGTACAAGGCCGCGATGAGTGAGCAGATGACGCGCCTCGACGAGCATATCCGAGCGCTCGACACGCGGGCGCGCGACCTCGAGGGCGCGGCCCGCACCGAGATGCAGAACGCGGTCGCGGAGCTCAGGCAGTCGCGCGAGGACTTCATGAAGCGCATGGAAGAACTCGCCGCCGAGGGCTCCGCCGCGTGGTCGGACGCGCAACGCAGCCTCGACGCCGCGTGGAGCGACCTGCGCAGGACCGCGGACGACGCGATGGAGCGCTTCAACCTGACGACGCCCAACGCCGCGCCGTAAACCCGCCGACGCCCCCCGCGAACGCGGCGGGCGAAGATCGCAATGAACAACGCGGCGCGCCCTGTCGGGCGCGCCGCGTTGTTTCGTGTTCAGGCGGGGCTCCCGTGCCGAGGGGACGCTTCGTCGGCGGCGGGCGCCGCGGCGTGGTGTTCGCTCGCGTCGAGGAACCGCGACGCCTGCTCGGGCGTGGGGATCATGCACGTCTCGCGCTTGCCGAACCAGCGGTAGCGGCGGGCGCCGATCCACGTGTACACGCGGTCGCGCCAGGCTTTGGGCAGAACGCGGGCCGCGCCGCCCATCGACCACGGGAAGCCCATGTAGCGCCCGATGCGGATGGCCGCGTCGGAGTGCGTGTGCACGCCCTCGTCGTCGATCAGCACGACGCTGTCAAAGTATGTGTCCGGGACGCCGGATGCAGCGAGCAACTGCTTCGCGGCCTCGGATTGCAGCGAGGCGAAGCGCAGCCTGCCCTCGGCGTCGCGCCGGATCATGCGCGCGACGGAGGCGTTGCAGAAGTTGCACACGCCGTCGAAAAGGACCACGGGGTTGTCGTGGCGCGGTGCGGGCATGAGGGAGTGTAGGGGGGAGAGTGAGGGACTGGGCAGTAGGCATTAGGCACTAGGGACTGGGCATCAGATCGACAGCGCGTCGCAGAGGGCTTCGATGGGGTGGGGGAGGTTGCGGCCGGCGCCGAAGCGTTTGGTCTGGCTGCGGCAGGAGTAGCCCGTGGTGATCGGGCGTGCGCCGGCGGCGTCGATCTCCTCGAGGCGCTTAGCCCACGAGAGGTCGAAGATCCCCTTGGAGTTCTCGCGGTGCATCGCCTCGTGCCCCCACGCGCCGCCCATGCCGCAGCAGCCCGCGGCGATCGGGCGGAGGCGCAGGCCCAGCAGGGCGAAGGCGTCGCGCCACTGCATGACGGACTCGGGCGTGAGGGCGCGCTCGGTGCAGTGCAGCAGCAGCGCGTGCTCGGGCGTCTCGCCGCGTGGGGTGGGCCGGGGGAGGCCGGGCAGGCGGCGCGTGAGCCATTCCTGCGGCGCCTCGACGTGGAAGCCGGGGTCGCGCGTGTCGAGCGTCTTGAGGTACTCGTGCCGGTACATCAGCGTGACGGCGGGATCGACGCCGACGAGGTCGGCGCCGAGGCTCGCGGCGTCGCGCAGGGCCGCGGCCTGTGCGCGCGCGACGCGTTCGAACTCGCGCAGGTAGCCGCGCACGTGCAGGCCCTTGCCCCCGGGCCGGTAGGGCAGCACGCGCGGGCGCATGCCCAGCGCCGTGAGCAGGTCGCAGAAGCGGGCGACGACGGTGGGCGTGTAGAACGTGGAGAAGGCGTCCTGCACGATGAGGACGTACTGCGCCCGCTGCTCGGGCGCGGCGGCGCGGAGTTCGTTCGGGTTGTAAGGCGGCACAGCGCGCTCGCGCAGGAGCGTGCGCAGGGTGGGCGTGGCGATCGGGGGCAGGTCGACGAGGCCGACGCGGCGCATGAGCGCGCGCACGGGGGCGGCGTTCTGCAGGGCGTTGGCGAGGCGCGGCGCCTTGGCCGCGAGGGGCAGGCGGGCCTCGACGTCGCCGATGAGGCGGTCGCGCAGGGGGCGCCTGTAGCGCGTGTGGTACGCCTGCAGGAACGCGGCGCGGAACTCGGGCACGTCAACCTTTACGGGGCACTGGCCCGAGCACGCCTTGCACGCGAGGCAGCCCTGCATGGCGTCGTACACCTCGTGCGAGAAATCGTCGGGATCGCTCTCGCGCGAGAAGCGCCCGGGCTTGGCGGCGTGGGTATCCTTCAGTTCGTGCCCGTTGAGCGCGAGCAGGCGCAGCCACTCGCGGAAGACGACGGAGCGGCCCTTGGGGCTGTGGATGCGGTCGCGTGTGCCCTTCCACGAGGGGCACATGACGGTGCTCACATCGTCGCTGAAGCACTGGCCGTTGCCGTTACAGCGGAGGGCGTCGTCGAAGGTCTGGCGGACGTGCGGCGCGATCTGCCGGTCGAACGAGCCGCGCGTGGGCGACTCGATGGTGGCGAGGCGGAAGGTTGTTTCGCCGGGGGCGTCGTCGTCGAATGGCGTCGCGATCTTGCCGGGGTTGAACTGGTTGCGCGGGTCGAAGACGCCCTTGACGCGTCGCATGGTGTTGTAGAGGTCGTTGCCGAAGAAGAGGGGGTTGTACTCGCTGCGGTAGCCCTTGCCGTGCTCGCCCCAGAGGATGCCCCCGTACCGATGGACGAGCCGCGCGACCTCGTCGGTGATGGGCCGGAGGAGCGCCTCGTCTTCGGGGTCGGTCATGTCGAGCGCGGGGCGGAGGTGCATGCAGCCGACGTCGACGTGCCCGTAGACGCCGTAGTCGAGGCCGCGCCGGTCGAGGATCTCGCGGAGTTCGCGCATGAAGGCGCGGAGGTTCTCGGGGGGGACGGCGGCGTCCTCGATGAAGGGCACGGGCTTGCGTCGCCCGGGCAGGGCGCCGAGCAGGCCGACGGCGCGCTTGCGCAGGTTCCACATCGCCTCGCGGTGGGGCGTGTCGAGGACGACGGCGCAGCCGGTGGCCTCGTCGGTGCGCCCGGCGCGGGCCAGCGCGTGGGCGGCGAGTTGTTCGGCCTGCGCGCGCACGGCGTCGGCGTCGTCGGACGCGAACTCGACCATGTTCACGGCGCGCATGGGCGTGGTGGGGTCGTCGAGGAAATCGCGCACCAGCAGCCACGATTCGTCGGTGCGGGCGAGGTCGATGAGTTTCTCGTCCATCGTCTCGATGGCGCGGGGGCGGAACGCGGCGAGGGCTTCCGCCGCGCCCAGCGCCTCGTCGAAGGACGCGTACTTCATCACCACCATCGCGAAGTGGCGGGGCAGGGGCGTGAGGCGCAGTCGGGCCTCGGCGACGAACCCCAGCGTGCCCTCGGCGCCGGAGAGGAGCCAGTTGAGATTGAACACGCCGCCCCCCCCGGAACTGTCTCCGGCGCCACCGGCGCCATTCTCGACACCTGCGCTTCCGGGGGTGCGCACCATGCCGAGGTTGTAGCCGCTGGCGAAGCGCCAGAGTTTGGGCACGGTGCGCTCGATGAGGTCGTGGTCGCGCGCGAGCAGGTCATCGAGGTCGCGGTGGACGGCGCCGATGAGGTCGTCGCGCTGTTTGAGCGATTCGAGGTCGTCGTGGGTGAGTTCGCGCGAGTTCCACTCGACGCCGCCGATGAAGACGGAGGTGAGGTCGAGGATGTGGCTGCTGGTTTTCCCATAGACGCGCGAGCCCTCGCCGGCGGCGTCGGTGCTGATCATGCCGCCCAGCGTGGCGCGGTCGCCCGGGGCGACGTTGGGGGCGAAGAAGAGGCCCAGCGGCTTGGCGGCCTTGTTGAGCTGCGCGAGGGTGACGCCGGGCTGCACGCGCGCCCAGCGCTCCTGCGCGTTGATCTCGAGGATGCGCGTCATGTGGCGCGAGGTGTCGACGACGACGCCTTCGGTGAGGGCGCTGCCGTCGGTGCCGGTGCCGCCGCCGCGTGCGCACACGCTGACGCGGTGGAAACGCGGCTCGTCGAGCAGGCGGGCGACGAGGGCGAGGTCGGCGGTGGTGCGCGGGCACACGACCGCCTGGGGCGTCACCTGATAGACGCTGTTGTCCGTCGCGGCGGTGAGGCGCGTGGCGTAGTCGGTGCGGATGTCGCCCGTGAAGCCCCCGCCGCGCAGCGCATCGAGGTAGGCCCGGTGGTCGGGCCGCAGCGTGGCCTCGATGCGGAGGCTTGGGATCATCGCGGGCATGGCGTCACGCGCCGAGGACCGGCTCTGCGGTTTGCTGTCGGCGTGGATCGGTGCGGCTGATGATGTCGCTCACGCCCTTCTGGTTGAAGCCCTTGTAGCCGTCGTGGCGTTCGAGGTTCTCGAGGTGCGAGCCGATGGCGCCGTCCATGCGGAACTGCGCGGCCTGCGCTGGTGTGATGTGGTTGTCGTCGAGGAGGCGCTGCACGCGCTTGTCGGCGACGGGCCAGCGTTCGCCCTCGGTGAAGGCCTGGCGCAGGTAGGGCAGGTTGGTGAAGGCGGGCATGGAGGGCACGCCGGCGGCCATGAGTTGGTCACGCAGGGCGTCGAAGTCGAACTGGCATTCGAGGTGGTGCATGCCGGCTTGCAGCAGCGATTCGCCGTGCAGGCCGACCCAGAGGCCGACGGTGCCGAGTTCGCTCCCCGGCAATAGGCCCTCGTGGGCGAAGTCGCCGGCGATCTCAGATTCGGAGAGGTCGACGTCGGCGAAGATGACGATGCGCGACTCGGGCTGCTCGAGCACCTGCGCGCCCCAGCCGGCCTCGGCGCCGGCGTAGAAGCGTTCGCGGCAGAGGAAGCCGAGTTTCTCGAAGAGCGCGATGAGGTTCTTGAAGCCGGCGCGGGAGGAGCGGTAGGTGTGGTGGTCGTGGTTGGCCCAGCCGAGGCCGAGCGTGTCTTGTCGAGCCTTCTGCACACGAGCGGCGCGGTTGCGGCGCTGCCAGTGTTCGCGCTCGGCGGCGAAAAAGATGGCGCAGGCGTGGTCCTTGCCGAGGTCGCGCACGGCGTTGTCCACGAGGTCGTTTACGCGCTTCCAGCCCTGCTCGTCGTCAGGCCAGTCGCGCTTGCGACGGCGGAGGCACTCGTAGTGGTGGATCGCGGCGAGGGTGCGGTTCGGGTCGGCGGGGGCGATGTCGAACGAGCGTGTGCCGTGGCGCTCGACGACCCACAGCGCCCCGCGGGGCTCGACGAACGCGGGGGCGCGGCGCAGGGGGGCCATGGGCGCGCCCTGGATGAGGTAGTCGTTGGTGATGGAGAGGGCCGCGAGGAAATCGGAGACGAAGTCGACCTTGATCCCCACGCGCATGGACTTGGTCTCGGCGAGCACGATCTGGGGGAAGATGCCGCCGTCGTGCTCGAAGACCTCGGCGGTCTCGGAGCGGGGGCGGGGCTCGAAGCCGAGTTCGGCGAGCCGCTTGCGGACGGGCGCATCGTCGCGCACCTCGATGAAGTCCACCCAGTCGACGAAGCGCGTGCCGGTGTCGTGGCGCATGCGCTCCGCGAGCTCCGCGGCGGGGGGGCAGCGGTCCATGAACTCGGCGAGCAGTTCGCTGATGAAGGCCTGGGCCTGGGACTCGGGTTTCCAGTCGTAATGGGGGGCGGACGAGGTGGGTTGGGTGGTCTGTGTCATGGGTGGTGTGGGGGGGTGCGGGTGTGGGGGGGATCGGGATGATACCCGGCTCGGGAGGGCCCGAGCTTGCGCGCCAGCGGACGCGTCGGGGGGTGGACCGGAGGGTGGTGGGCCATGCCCGCGCTGGGATGTGGGAGCAGGAGGATCACACGCCGGCGTCGGCCGTCGAGCGTTGTTCGGTCTGCGGCGCCGCTTCAAGGCGCCGTTCCGCCTGGGCCGCACGCCGGATGTGCTTGGGCGCGACGACCTTGCGGGCCAGCCCGAGGCGTTTGAGCAACGCGATGTGGTAGTAGGTGAGGTCGATCTCCCACCATCGGTGCTGGTTGGAGGCGCTGGCCTGATCGTGGTGGTGGTTGTTGTGCCATCCCTCGCCGACGGCAAGGAGGGCGACGATCCAGTTGTTGCGGCTGTGCTCGGGCGTGTCGTGGTTGCGGTAGCCCCACGTGTGGGTGAGCGAGTTCACCGACCACGTGATGTGCCACACGAGCACCACGCGCAGGAACACGCCCCAGACGAGCAGGCTCAGTCCCATCTGCAGAGCGCCGGCCATCGTGCCCGTCTGCCACCATCCGATGCCGTACCCGGCGACGAGGAACAAGGCCGCGTGGGCGAGGAAGATCATCGGCGCCAGCAGGAGTCGTTTCTCGAGCGCCATGTAGAAGGGGTCGCTGAGGATGTCCTTGGTGTAGTAGTGGTAGGCATCGGTCGTGCGCGTGGCGGTGTTATGGCGCGTGACCCACTGGAAGTGGGACCACAGGAAGGTGACCAGCGGGCTGTGGGGATCGTCTTCGTGGTCGGAGTGCTTGTGGTGGTGGCGGTGGGTGGTCACCCACTTGCATGGCGTGTCTTCGAGGCAGCACAACGCGATGACGACCCAGAAACGCTCGAGCCACTTGGGCACGACGAAGCTTCGGTGCGTCAGCAGGCGGTGGTAGCAGAAGTTGATGCCCTGCCCGAAGAAGAAGACGCCGACCACGCAGGCGATCAGGCCCGTCCACGTGAAGAGCCACGGTATGACGGCCAGCAACGCGAGCGCGTGCATGACCACCAGCACGACCGCGTATCGCCACAGGATGCGATCCTGCATCACCGTGCTGGGCAGTTGGAGGCGTTGTGTCTGGTTGCTCACGGTTCCTTCGATCGTGCGGCGACGGGGAGGACGAACGCACCGCGCCGGCGTGCGAAAGGGAGCGCGGCGTCGCGGGCGCGCTCCCGTTGAGAATGGTAGCCACCGGCGTGGGCGCGGGACGCGGGGGCCGCCCGTGAGGCGTGCATCAGCACCAGTTACGATCTACGGCGGCATGATCACCGGCTATGGGAGAACGAGATGAGTGATGAGGGGTCTTCGCGCGGGCCGTCGGGCGACGTCACGCGGCTTTTGGCGGATTCCGCCGCGGGGAACGACGAGGCGCGAAACCGGCTGGCGGACATGGTCTTCGCGGAGCTGCACGCGATGGCCCGGGTGCAGATGGCTTCCGAGCGGAGCGGGCACACCCTCGGCGCCACGGCCCTCGTGAGCGAGGCGTACCTGAAGCTCTTCCGCCCCCCCGGCGACGCCGACGGGGGGCGGCCCGAGCCCTGGGCCGATCGCCGGGCCTTTTTCGCCGCCGCTGTGACGGCGATGCGCCGGGTGCTCATCGACCACGCGCGGGCGAAACTGACGGAGAAGCGTGGGGGATCGTCCCGACGCCCGATGCCGAACTTCGACGCCGACGCGGTCGCCGCGGCGCAGACGCTCGATCCTTCGGAGTTCCTGTCACTCGACGACGCGATTTCTCGCCTTGAAGAGGTAGACGAGCGCGCTGCGCAGGTCACACGTCTCCGGTTCTTCGCGGGCCTGAGCGTGGAGGCCGTCGCCGAGTTGCTCGGCGTGTCGGAACGCACGGCGATACGCGATTGGATATTCGCCCGCGCCTGGCTGCGGGACAGGCTCCTCGAGGAGGGTTCGACGTGAGAAGCGCAGGCCCGGACAACGCGGAATCACCGGGCGACGCCGATCAATGGCGCCGGGCCAAGGAGCTCTTCTCGAGCCTCTGCGAGGCGACGCCTCAGGAGCGTACGCGTGTTCTGGGGTCCTTCGCTTTGGACGACCCCGTGCGCGCCGCGGCGGAGCGGCTGCTGCGGTCGCTCGAGAGCGCGACGGGTTTTATGGAGGAGCCCCCGCCGCGACGCCCCGACCCCGGCGCCGATGCGCCCGATGCGCCGCTGCCGGCGCGCATCGGCCCCTACACGCCGATCGAGCGGCTCGGCGAGGGCGGGTTCGGGATCGTCTACCGCGCCCGCCAGACCCATCCCGTCGAGCGCGAGGTGGCCGTGAAGGTGCTGCGGTCGGGGCTGGAGTCGGCGCAGGTGCTGGCCCGCTTCAACGACGAGCGCCGCTTCCTGGCGCGCCTCGATCACCCGGACGTGGTGCGCGTGCTCGACGCGGGCGCGACTGAGGACGGGCGCCTTTACGTCGTGATGGACCTCGTGCCCGGCGTTCCGATCACCGCCTTCGTGCGCGACGCCGGCCTGAGCGTGGAGGAGCGGTTGCGGCTGTTTGTGCGTGTGTGCCGCGCGGTCCACGCTGTGCATCAGCGGGCCGTGATCCACCGCGATCTCAAGCCGTCGAACATCGTTGTCGTGCGGGGCGACGACGGCCCGCGCCCGCGCATCATCGACTTCGGCATCGCCGCGGCCCTCGACGCCGAGGACCGCGCGGGCTGGACGAAGGACGGCGCCCCCATCGGCACCCCGCGGTACGCAAGCCCGGAGCAGTCGTCGTCGTCCGGGAGCGTCGACACGCGGACGGACGTGTACTCGCTGGGCGTTCTGCTCGGGGAGATGCTCTCCGGGGCGACGCCGCGCCCGCACGCCTCGGGCGCCGAGACGACCGCGACGCCGCCGAGCCGGGCCGCGTCCGAAGCGGGCGACGCCGGGATGGCGCGCAGGCTGCGCGGCGATCTCGACCGCATCGTGCTGCGGGCGACGGCGTGGGAGCCGGCGCGTCGGTACGACTCGGCCGCGGGTCTCGCCGACGACGTGGAGCGCCACCTCGCGGGGATGCCGGTGCTCGCGTCTCCGCCGGGGCGTGTGTACGCCGCGCGGAAGTTCATCGGTCGGCACCGCTTCGCGAGCGCCGCCGGCGCTCTCGCGGTGCTGGCGCTCGTCGCGGGGTTGCTCGTGTCGCTGGTGGCGACCGGCGAGGCGAACCGGCAGCGGCGCATCGCGGAATCCAACAGCAGTCGGGCGGCGTTCATTGGTTCGTTCCTGCTGCAGACCATCGAGCGCAACGCCGATCCCGATGCGCGCGGTGGCGACATCATCCTCGACGAGGCGTCGCTCGAAGCGCTGGCCGCGGAGGCGATCGCCGGTCTGGATCAGGACCCGGAGACGATGCTGGACCTGCTGGAGACCATCGGGCAGATCCAGCACAAGGTGGGCCACTTCGAAGCCGCCGCGGCCAACTTCGCCTTGGCCGGCGCGCGCGCGCGCACCGCCGACGGCGGGCCGACGGCGCGCAGCGTCCGCCTCCAGATCATGCAGGCGATGACGCTCGAATCGGATCATCGCAACAAGGCTCGCGTGCTGGAGCTCAAACAGCAGGCGGCGCTCGACGCGGCGACGCTGTTCGACGAGGACGACCCGAGGCTCCTGAGCATCCGCATGCGTTTGCCCATCGCGCTCGACGAGCTGGAGCGCATCGTCGCCCGTCTGGAGGCCGACCCTGATGCGCGACCAGACGACGTCATCACGGGCCTCAGCACCGCGTACTGGCGCCACGAGTTCGGCCCGGAGCCGGTGCGCGGGCTGCCCTATGCGCGAAGGTGGCACGAGCGGGCGCTGGAGCGGTACGGCCCCGGGCACAGCCTCACTATCAACGCGATGACCACGTACGCGAGCGCCGAATCGGTGCACGGCTCGCCGCGCGCTGCGTTGCCGTTACTCGTCGAGGCGGTCGCCCGATCCGGCAAGGTTTTGGGCCCGGATCATCACCACACCGAATCGGCGCGCAGGGTGCTCGCGCGCGTCTACGGCGAGGTGGGCGAGCCGCTCTCCGGCATCCCCCACGCGCTCGAGCACGAGGCCCTCACGCGGAGGCTCCACGGCGAGGGCTCCGTGCAGCACGCCGGCGCGCTGCGCGTCCTCGGCACGCTCCACGCGCTGGCTGGGCAATCGGAGGAGGCCCGCGACCTGCTCACGGTGAGCCTCGAGGCGATGCGCGGGCACTGGCCGGCAACGCACAACATGGTCACGGCGGTCGAGGCTCGGCTCGCGGATGTGCTGGTCGACCTCGGCGACTACGACGGGGCCGACGCCCTCGCCTCGCACGCGCTGGGCGCCATGCATCCGCGTTCGATGGCGCAGCCCGTGGCCCTCGCGGCGAGCGCCAAGGCCCGCGCCATGATCGCACGCGGCGACCGCGCGGGCGCCGCGGCGCTGATCGCCGACACCCTGGCGCGGTACGAGGCGGAGGGCGTGACGGGCCGACCGGTCGCGATGCTCCGCGATGTTCTGGAGCCCTGAGCGGCGGTCGGCCGCGGTGTAAAAGAAAGCGGGCCGCGGCGGTTGCCGCGGCCCGTGGAATCGGTGGTTGGTGCGCGAGGTCGGTTGGTCGCTCAGGCGCGACGACGGCGAGCGCCGATCAGGCCGGCGATGGCGAAGAGGCCTGCGGCGCCGGGTGTGGGGATGAGCTGCCAGGTGCCGAGCACGGCGCCCGAGCCGGGGATGCCCGCGGTGTCGCCGATGACGATGTCGCCGGAGCTGTTGAAGAGCACGCCGCTGAAGTCGAACCCGGTGGTGGCGCCGGTGAAGGCGGGGTCGGTGGTGGTGAAGCTCTGTCCGGTGGGGGCGGAGGCGCCGCTCGTCCAGAGGTTGAGGCCGCTGGCGCCGAGCGTCCCGATCCCGTTCAGGATGCGGTTGTAATTGTTGGCCGTGCCGTTGGGGCTGAGATCGCCCCCGATCACCTGGCTGCCGCCGGTGGCGAAGCCGGCGTCGGCGAAGAGGTTGAGCAGCGAGACGCCGCCGATGATCGAGGCGCTGCTGTCGTTCACGGCCGCGGCGGCGCCGGTGGCGATGAAGGTGACGTTCGAGGCGTCGGTGTTGTCAACGATCAGCAGCACGGGGCCCTGCTGCGCGTTTGCGGCGGTGGCTGCGAGACCGGTGGCGGCAACGATAGCGAGAATCTTGCGTGACATGCTTCTTCCTTCTGAGACTGTAACGGTTCCCGAACAGGTTCAGCACGCGGCGACGATCGCGTGGGGTGACGTACGCCGCGTGCTCCGAAGAACCCAGAGCGCCCTGCGACAGGCGCACGAGCCGAATCACTGCCCGATCTGGCGATGCCCGCGCGTGCACGTGCGGCGCAGTCGGACGAGCCTCGATAAGAACCATACGGGCTACTGCGGGCTATGCAAGCACAAATCTTCCGTAACGCTCCAATCTTAGCGCGCGCTGCATCGCCTTCGATCCAGCTCCGCGTCGGAGATAGCGCGGGGCTGGCGGGCAGCGTTCACGCATCAGAATGCGTGAACGCCGCGCGTTGTATTCGCGATTTGTTTGGTCGCGACGCGACGAGGCGCGAGAGGGCGTTTTTACGCTGCGTACGACGATGTCCGGATGGGCAGCCGCGCGGCGACGCCATGCACACGCAGCACCACCCGGCGCCGGCCGTCACGCATCTGGTGGCGATCGCCGATGCGGTTGTGGCGGGCCTTCTCGCCGTGGACGATCAGCGCGAGCCGCTCGGGCGATTCGACACCCAAGCACGGGCCTTCGATCGGACGAGCACGGGGGCGTTCGGCGCCGTCGAGCGGTTGCTCCCATTTCGTTGACGCGATACCGCGAAGAACGCCGCGCGACGTCCGAGCGCAGGCGTTCGATCGCGTCGTTGATCAGCGCCGCGTTGCAGGCGTTGGCGTCGTGCGGCGCGCATATGCTGCTGGAAGCGTGGCCCGCGTTCGATCGCGGCGACGACGAGGCATACCGGTTGTGGGGGCCCGGCGGCGACAGGCTGTCTAAATGCCCGTTTGTGCAGCGTGATCGGGGTTGTCCGTGCAGATCGCTCCGTGCTGACACCGATTGTCGGGACCAATCGCCGGGACAATACTAGCCCGTGAACTATGACGTTCGAGCCGATCGCACGAGTCGCGGCTCTCCGGACCGTTCACGAGACATGTTCGAGTCGGGCAATGGGGGGTATCGCCACTCTCGTCGATTCGATCCGGCTCCATCCGGCTCGGTGTCTCAATTCAAGTGTAGATCGAAGCCCATGTGAATCCCAGACTGTGGAATCGCAGTCGCAACGAAGAAATGAGCAGATGATGCAGGACAACAAACCCAACGAGCACAAGCAGCAGAACCAGGGCAACGAGAACAAGCCCAACAACCAGAAGAACGCCGAAGGCCAGCACCAGGGCGATGAGGCGCAGGAGCGTCAGAAGCAGCAGGGCGGCAAGCAGGCCGGCCAGCAGCAGGGCGCGAACAAGCGGTAACTCCCTGGTCGGGGCCGCGCGCTCCGAACAACCGCTGGAGGAGTGGAGAGAACGCGTGCGAGCGCGTGGTGGGAGAAAGAGTTGCTCTGAGCACGAAAGCGCTCTGAGTGACTTGTAAGGCGGCACGCGGAGGAAGTCTGGGGGCTCCGCGCCGCCGCAAAGTTTTGTTTCGGGATCACACCGCCCGGAGTGTGCGTCGGCATTGCGCCGGCCGCCGAGCGCTCTACCTTCGTCCCACAATTGGAGTTTCACATGCAACGCAAGAATCTTTTGATCGTAAGCGCTTCGTTCCTGGCCATGGCCGCCGGTTTGGCGGTGGCGCAGTCTCAGTCTCAGAACGTCTCGCCGCGTCAATCCGTACAGATCGCCGAGCAGCTGACGCAGATGCGCCACAGCCTGAGCGACGCCATCGCCACCGCCGAGAGGCAGTCCAACGGCACGGCGGTCGGCGCACGGTTGTCCATGAACTGGAACGAGCTCCAGCAGCAGCTTATGGGCGGCCGGATGGATCATCAGGACGGCACGCACACCGACCGACAGACCCGCGACCGCATCGAGCGCGAGATCCGCCAGAACAACCCGAACCTGAGCAACGAACAGGTCGAGACGCAGGTCCGCGAGCGCATGCAGCGCGAGTCCCGCGACGGGTTCGGCACGCAACAGCGTGACCAGTCGACCGGTCAGCCGACCGATCGCCAGACCCGCGACCGCATCGAGCGCGAGATCCGTCAGAGCAACCCGAACCTGACCACCGAGCAGGTCGAGGCCCAGGCCCGCGAGCGCATGCAGCGTGAATCCCGCGACGGGCTCGGCACGCAGGCGCGTGACCAGTCGACCGGTCAGCCGACCGATCGCCAGACCCGCGACCGCATCGAGCGCGAGATCCGTCAGAGCAACCCGAACCTGACCACCGAGCAGGTCGAGGCCCAGGCCCGCGAGCGCATGCAGCGGGAGACGCGTGATCAGACCACCACCACGACGACGCGTGACCACACGACGCGTGACGCGACGGCTGATCGTCAGGCCCTCCAGCAGATCGAGCGCGAGATCCGCGAGCGCAACCCCGAGCTGTCACAGGAACTGGTCGAATCTCAGGCCCGTGAGGTGTTCGCGCAGCAAGACCGGACTCGCACCACCACGACTTCAACCACCTCCACCACCACGACGCGCGATCAGACCCAGCGTGACACCGGCCGGGACTCCACCACCACGATGCGCGAGCAGACCCAGCGTGGCGCCGGCCAGGACTCGATCACCGGCACGACGCGCCGGGATGTCGGGACGACCCAGCGCGATGGCGAATCGCTCTTCGCCATCATCACCTGCGTGGTCGATCGTTCCAAGGTCCGCGAGATCGTCGTCGACATGAACGAGAACAAGGTCGTCGGATCCTTCTCGGTCGACTCCCTCCGTGACGGCACGCGCGATCACAGCGCCTGGGGCCGCGACAGCCACGATAGTCGCGACATCCACGACAGCCGCGACTCCTCCGGCGCCACCGCCGGCGCCCCCGGTGCGTCGATGGTGCGCGCGACTGACCTGATGAACGCCACGGCACGCAACCCCGACGGCACACGGCTCGGCGACATCGACGAGCTCGCCATCGATCCCCAGACAAACCGAGTCCTCTACGGCGTGCTCCGCCGCGGCGGGTTCCTGGGCATGGGCGAGTCGCGCTACGCGATCCCGACGAGCGGGCTGACGGCCCCACGTGACGGCCGCATGCACATGAACCTCAACGAGAGCGATTTCGAGAATCGCGACGGGTTCAAGCACGACAACTGGCCTCTGCGGGCCGACTCCGCGTTCGATCGCGGCCAGACCCGCGATCAGACTCGCGACCAGACCCGTGATCAGACCCGTGATCAGACCCGTGATCAGACCCGTGATCATGCTTCGTCCCCCGCGGCACAGCGCATCGTGAAGGCTTCGAACATCATCGGTTCGAACGTCCAGTGCCGCGACGGCGCGAATCTCGGCAAGATCCAGGACCTGATCGTGAACCCCCAGTCCGGCGAAGTCGTGTACGCGATCGTCGACGCCAAGAACGGCTACCTGCCCGTTCCGATGTCGGCGCTGACGGTCAAGGGCGACGGGTACGCAGCGCCGATTTCCCTCACCGAGCTCAACGCCATGCCCACGTTCGACAAGAAGCGCGATCCCAACTGGAACGACAGCGATTGGAACCGCCGCACGTTCGAGGGCTTCGGCGTTCGGATGGGTGAGACCCGTCCGATGCGCGACAGCCGCTGATCTACACCCCTCGTGCTCAACGAGCGTCGCCGACCGCAGCAGGTCGAGCCCGATCTGTTCCGGCGACCGGTTCTGAGACCACGACCGACGGGCCCTTCCCGGAAGGGAAGGCCCCGTCATTTGCAGCCGCGTTCCGCGGGTGCGCCCCACCCGGGGGCCGTCCTTGACGACGGTTCCCTCTACCAAGGAGTCCTGAACTATGGGTATCGAAACCAAATCTGCGGCGAACGACAGCGGATACCGAACCGATGCGCAGCGGGCCAGCGATCGCGCGAGCCTCTCGGAGCACGGCAGCGCGGCATCGGGCATGAAGCGCGATTTCGGCGAGAAGGCCACCGACGTCGCCGACAACCTCGCGCACCATGCGCACGACGCCGGCCACGCGATCCAGGACGCGGGCCAGAGCATCGCGAAGAAGAGCAAACACGCGCACGGCGCGGTCTGCAGCTTCACCAAGGAGAACCCGACCACCGCGGTGCTGATCGCCTTCGGCATCGGCGCCATCCTCGCACGCATCCTGCCCGGGCGCTAAGCCATGCTCGCACGCGTATTCAATCCCGCGGGGATGGTCGTACGACTGGCCGAAATGAAGTCGAGGCTCGCGCTCTACGCGGCCCAGCGATCGGCGACGGCGGTCGTCGGTTTCTTCGCCGCGGCTACATTGGCCGTGCTCGGGGTGGCCGGGTTGCTCGGCGCCGGCTACGTCGTCATGGCGGAGCGCTTCGGATCGCCGATCGCGCTGGGGGCGGTGGGCGTGACGCTGCTGCTGATCGCCGCGTCTGTCGCGCTCATCGCGAGCAGGCACGCGCGGAGTTCGGAGCAGGGCGTCACCGAAGCGAGCACGCGTGAGTGCATCTTGAAAGGCGAAGAGATGCTTCGATCAGTATTGGGCATCACGGATGTGGACAACGAAGCACGGGAAAAGAGTGCCCACACCCGCGACGACGGGCCAGTCAACACCAACCTGGACAGCCCGAAGGTGATGATGGCCGCGGGCTTCGCTGTCCTCGGGCTACTCGGCCCGGGCCGCGTCTTCCGGGCCATCAGGATCGCCACCGCGGTCGGCAGCCTCGCGGCGCTGGCCAACCGAGCCATCACCGACTCTCGCAACAAAGAGGGAGAGCGCAGCGATCAGGTAGAAACTCCGGCGCGTGCGGGATCAAAGCACGGCCCCGACGGCACGCCAGATAGCGGCCGGAGCACAGCGCCCAGCAACCAACGGCGCACAGGGGTGGGCAAGCCCCTGGGCGACAACTTCACGCCATCGCACAGCAGTATCGGGCCGCCACCTCGATGACGAGGGTGCGACCCGCAATGTGCGGGGTTCACTATATCCGTGCGCACACGGAACCCGCTCGACACGCGACAGCGTGACGGGCGGACTTCACGGCCGACGAAACTGACGAACCGGCGGTCGCGACCGATCATCTACATACAGACGTTGCACTGCGCAGGTCGCTCGGCGGGCTCCGCGGCGTCATCCCATGCTGCGTTCGATCTTGCTGGATGCGCACCGCCGTTCGTGAGAAGAAGCGACGCACGCACTGCGCAGCGGTGCGCGGTGGTTACCGGCACAGTGATGCTCGCGCTCGATCAGGCCGGTTCGGCGCCCGGTTCTCCGCCGAAGAGCGACCAGAACTCGTCGCGCGCGTTGCTGCGGGGGAAGGCGGTCGCGGGGACGGGCACGCCGAGGAACCGGCACAGCGGCTCCCACCCGTCCGCCGGGTTGAACACCAGCAGCCGGTCCGCGGGGATCGTGGCGCGGACAATCTCGTTGTTGCGCCGGTAGGCCGCGACGCAGCGTTCGCGATCGAAACCGCCGAACACGTCCTGGATCAGCAGGCGGTCCATCGTCTCGAAAATCGCGGCGATGTGCGGCGGCAGCGGGAGGCTTTCGCGCACGGCGAAGAACTTGCCGATCGTGGCGGAATAGCTCGCCCACCAGGCGTCCTCCGGGCGTTCGGTGTGGAGCACCTTCGCGCCGGGAAAGGCGTCGGATAATTCGTGCCAGACGGCGGCCCCGGGGAAATCGACCTGGCTGGTGTAGCCCTCGAAGACCCGGGTCCAGTCCACCCCGGCCCCATCGACGAACGCGGCCCAGTGCGCGGGCTGCGACGGGTTGCCCATCACCTCGACCATGTGATGACACGGGCCGAACCCGAGGTGCTCCAGGGCGAGCTTGGTCGACATCGTACCGGTTCGGCCGAACCCGGAGCCGATGATCTTCAATCCCATGACGACGGATTCCCTTCCTTGTGGGCTTGTCGCGCGTGGTCTCGGACGATCGAGGCGAATCCGTCGGTCCGACCCATCTCGGTCGATGGTCTTCGGCTCGCCGGCGCCCGTCAACCCCGCCGCGCAACCCGCCGCGCGACCATCGCCGCAGCATACAGCACGCTCCCCGCGGCCAGCATCACCGTCGTGGCCACGACAGAGTCCACGCTGACCCTCGTGAGCAGCGCGACGCACACCAGCGCGCCGAGCACGGGGATCACAGGGCCGCCCGGCAGCCTCAGCAGACCCGGCGCATCGCCCGCCGCGCGCCGCACGCGCGGCATGGAGGCGATGCAGGTCAGGTAGATCAGCAGTCGCGTCAGCACGCTCAGCGCCGCCAGCCATACAAAGCTGCCCGTCACCGCCAGAGCAAACGCCGCGGCGCCGAACAGCACCACCGATGTCCACGGCGTTTCATGCCGCGGATGCACGCGCCCCATCCATGCGGGCATCTGCCCGTCCAGCGCCATCCGGTAGGTCACCCGCGGCGAGGAGAACATGGACCCCAGCAGATTTCCCCCAACCGATGCGATGATCGCCAGCACCACGATGATCGCCCCGACCGGTCCCAGCAGCACCTCCCCAACCTCGACGATGGGCCGCTCCGACGACTCGAGCGCGGGCAGCAGCCGCTGCGTCGCTAGCTGCACCAGCACGTACACCGCCGTCACGCCGATCAACGCCGCCACCAGTGCGCGGGGCATGTCGCGTTCCGGCCGCTTCGACTCACCCGCCGGCACAAGCCCGGACTCGAAGCCGACGTACGCGTAGATCACCAGCAGCGTCGCCGCGCCGAGGTCCGCGACCCCCGGCGGCGCGGCGACCGACGCGAACACTTCGCGGTCGAGACCGGCCAACCCCACAAACGCCAGCGCGATCAGCGGGGCGAGTTTGAGCACCGTCAGCACGCCGAGCGACCGTACAGCGGTCTTTGCGCCCAGCACATTGATCCACACCAGGAGGCCGCACCCGACAAGGAGCAGCCCCGCGCGCACGGCCGGGCCCATCGGCTCCGCCCACAGAAAGCCGATCGTCGTCACCAGCAGGTTCAGGTTCGCCGCGAAGGCCGTGAGTCGCGCGATGTAGAACGCCCAGCCGATCTGGAACCCGACGAACGGCCCGAACGCCGCCGCGGCGTAGACCATCGGCCCGCCCGTGCCCCGGAACGCGCTCGAGAGCCACGCGAAGCTGAGCATCACCGGCGCGATCAGGAGCCCGCACAGGGCGAACACCCACGGGCTGAACCCGCCCGCGAGCCGCTCCACCTCGGCGGGAACGCCGAAAATCCCCGCGCCGATCATGCCGTTGACGACGAGCAGCCACAGCGCCAAAACGCCCAGCCTTCTCGCAAGCGGCTCCGGCCCCAGCGATTCCAGCCCGTGGTTCATCGTCAGAGCGTAGCGAAATCGCTGCGCGAAGCGCCCCGGGTGGTGGCGCACAGCGCCGCGTCGCCACGCGTGTTCAGCCGGGTGCGGACGCGTGCAACAGATGCAACCCCAACCGGGCCGCGAGACATACCGCAAGGAAGCGTCCCCATCGATCGTGGAAATGGAATCACTCGTTCTGCGATCTCCCATCAGGCCGCTTCAGCGGACGCGGCGCATAGAGGCGCTCGGCTGCGCAACGAGCCCGCAGGAGAACGCGGCGGTGGCACGCAACGCATCGACGAGATGCGTCAGATGCAGGTCACCTATTTTTACGTCAATCTGGGTAAAAAACTGTTGACCCTTCACGGCCGAGCCGGTACTTTCGTTCTCCGGCGGAACAAGCGGTCAAAACTCGGCATCGAGGCTCATCACGAATGGAGGCGTGATCGTGGTATCGTTGTGCACATCGTCAAGCGACGGATCCGAAGACGGCGCAGCGCCCGCGCTTCCTACTCCGGCGCAGATCATCAGGGCCTTGGATCGGTACGTGATCGGTCAGGAGCGGCCGAAGCGCGACCTCGCCGTCGCCGTCTACAACCACTACGTCTCGCGTGCCTACGCCTCGCACCCCGCGGCCAGGCACAGGGACCTCGGGCCACAGCACATCCTGCTGCTGGGTCCAACCGGTAGCGGCAAGACCTACCTCGTCCGCCGCATCGCCGAGATCCTCGATGTCCCCATCGTTTTCGCCCGCGCCACCTCGCTCGTCGAGGTCGGCTACAAGGGCGAGAGCGTCGATTCCCTGCTGGAAAGCCTCATCGCCCAGTGCGGCGGCGACACCCAAAAGGCCGAGCGGGGCATCATCTACATCGACGAGTTCGACAAGATCCGAAAAGCCCGCGACGACATCGCGCGCGATGTCTCCGGCGAGGGCGTCCAGAACGCCTTGCTCACGCTCCTCGACGGCCGATGCACCAGCACCGGCGGGCTGCACTCGGCGAGATGCACCCTCGATGTCTCGAAGATTCTCTTCATCTGCACCGGCGCGTTCTCCGACCTGCCGGGGATCGTCCGGCGCCGGATCGAGGGCTCGGGCGGATTCGGCTTCGGGGCGGAGCGCGAGGTGACCCGGGTCGACATCGAGTCCGTCGACGACGCTTTCGCTCAGGGCGAGCACGAGGACCTGATCCAGTACGGCTTCATCCCCGAGATCGTCGGGCGCTTCGCCGCCATAACCGCCCTCCGAACGCTCTCGGAAGACGAGCTCGTCCGCATCCTGACCGACGCGGGCGATTCGATCCTCGAGAAGCAACAAACGCTCTTTGCGCTCCACGGCATCGAGCTGCTCGTCCCGGGCGAGTCGCTCAGGGCCGTCGCGCAGATGTCGCGGCGGCTTGGCACAGGGGCGCGAGGGCTCGTCAACCTCGTCCGCAACGCATTGGACGATGTCAACTGGCGCCTACCCGACCTGCAGGAGGAGGGCGTCGACCGCATCCTCATCACGCCCGAGACCGTCCGGCGGACCGGGGCGCCGATCGTGCTTCGGCGCAACGCCCCGATGCCCCCCGAGTGGGTCGACGCGGTCGCCCGGAGGCCGCCGACGCTGCAGGAGCAGGCCGAAGACGAGCGTCCGCCGCTGCCGAACATCAACACGCTCCGGGCCACAGCGCTGCGCCCCGGGGTCATCGCGGATGCCCCCGCGTCGGGCGGATCCTCCCCGGGGGTCTCAGACACCAGGGGCTGGTCGTCGGCCCGCGTCGCCAGACGACTCGAGAACGTCAAGACGGAGCTTGATTGGCCCAACACCACGGGCTCGGCACGGAGATGGTGGGAGGCCTTCGAGAACGAGAACCGCGGCCGCGCCACGCTCGTGCTCCGGCTCGCCGAGGAACTGCTCGTGCGCAGAGCGACGATCACCGAGTTTTTCATGGCGTATGTGTACAGCAACTGCGACAACATCCAGGCCAACCTCCACTACCTCGACTACACGCGGATCAAGAAGCGTGAAGACGCGAAGAGGGCCGCTTCCCGGGAGGCCGACCCGACACCAAAGCCGCCTGAAGACGCCGACGCCGCCGCCGACGCCGACGATCCCGACGCCCGCGACCAAACCGACGAGCAGACCGATGACGGATCCGAACAGGACGATCCCGGCGGCCCAGAGCGCAACGGGAAGTAGACGCGATCATGAGGAAGCATCTGCTTCGGACAAAGTCGGCGGCCGCTCGCCCCCCAGCCTGCGCCGCTGGCGCACCGGCGCCCGCGTCGTCAGTGTCGAAGCTCATCGTGCCGGGATAAGGAGGCCGGCCTGGCGGCAGCGCAATCCCTTCGGGGCCTTGGTTCGTGATCTTTCTGAGGGCCTCGAACAGGCGTTCGTAGGCCTCATCGGGGTTGGAAGTCAGGTCGATCTTCTGGAGGTTGTCGCAGATGAATTGGTCGCCATCCGGCGTGACGATCACGGGGAAGATGACCTTATCCTAGCGCGCGGGCGTGCGTGGACTCGGCGAAGAGCCTCTTGGAATCGAACCAGCGGCGGCTGAGCAGGAGGACAACGGCGGCGGCGTTGTTGAGCTCGGAGTAGCGCCGGCGCTCCCAGCCTTCGCCGGGCGGGATACCGTGATAGCGACCGAAGTCGAGGAAGATCTGCTCGAAGCCGCGCTCGTCGAGCCATTGTTTGAACCGCTCCGCGGGAGCGTTGTCGAGGCTGGAATAGCTGATGAAGATGTTTGGCATGGTGATGGCGATCGAATAGTATCAAGGGCGGCACGGTCAGGTTGCGGGCGGCGCTTCGATGATGCAGGGGGATGATATTGCTGCCAATGGTGACGATGGGCAGGCGCTGGAGGCTGCTGTGAGTGCTGGGCGACAAGGGCTACAGCGAACCACGTGTGCGGCGGTGGTGCGAGCGTCGCGGCATCGGGGATGTGATCCCGCAGCGCAGCGACCAACGAGAGCACGACGATCGCCGCGTCTTCAGCCGGTCGATCTACATGACCCTGACCGTGGTGGATCACTGCTTGGGATGGCTCAACACAATCGCCGTTCGGGAACCAGATATGAGAAGCTGGCGACGCACGACCTCGCCAAGTTCAAGCTCGCACTCGTCGGCCGGCGCCTGCGGCTACTGGAGCCGTGAGACACGCCTGGCCCCAGTCGAACTGTTCGCACAACAATCACAAACTGTGCGCGGCAATGGATGAGACGGATGGACACCACGGCTGGACAACCCGTGCTGGTGACCGGGGGGAGCGGCTTCATCGGCGGACGGCTGGTGCGGCGACTGAACGAGCATCGCTGCCGTGTGTCCTGCTTGGTGCGACCCGGCTCTCGCACCGATGATCTGCGGTCTGCCGGTGCGATGCTCGTGACGGGGGATGTAACCGATCGGGAGAGCGCTCAACGGGCGTTGGTCGAGTCGCAGGCCCGCACGGTGTTTCACCTTGCCGGACTTGTGAGGGCGCGGAGTTGGGAGGAGTTTGCCCGTGTGAATGCCGGCGGCGTGGAGAACGTCGCCGCCGCGTGCGCGGCGAGCGCCAACCCACCGGTCCTGGTCGTTGTGTCTTCGTTGGCGGCCGCGGGGCCCAGCGCGCCCGACCGGCCGCGCGTCGAGGGTGACCCTCCGGCGCCCGTTTCCAACTACGGCCGCAGCAAACTGGCCGGAGAACGGGCCGCGGCCGGGTACGCGGGGTTGGTCCCCATCACCATCGTGCGTCCGCCGATCGTGTTCGGCCCCGGTGATCGGGCCGTCCTCGAGATGTTCCGACTGGTTTCGCGCTGGGGTGTTCATGTCGTGCCCGGCTTGGCGGGGCGCGACCGGCGATTGTCGCTGATCCACGTGGACGACCTGGTGGAGGGTCTGCTGCTCGCGGCCGAGAAGGGCGAGCGGCTGCGGGTGGGTTCATCGCCCGGCCAGGGCGTTTACTTCATCGCTGGCGAGGAGCACCCGACATTCGAGCAGTTCGGACAGGCCATCGCCAACGCGCTCGTGCGGAGACCTCCGGCGGTCTTGCGGGCGCCGGGCCGGCTGCTCAGACTGGCCGGAGTCGGCGGAGATGTCATGGCTCGAATCCGCAACCGCCCCACCTGGATCAACAGCGACAAGGTCTCTGAAGCACTCGCATCATCGTGGACGTGCTGCTCGGAGAAAGCCCGTGAGCAACTCGGCTGGCCCACCGCCTTCCCCCCGGCGACCCTGGCCGAACGGTTGCACGAAACAGCCCGGTGGTATCGCCAATCAGGGTGGCTCTGAGTTCTCGCGTTGACGCCGGAACAGTCGAGATCACTCGGCGATCCTCATCCCCTGCTCTCAGTACGGACCTCCGTAGAACTCGCCGCCAGTGCGCGACATTGACCCGGTCCTGGCCCCCGGCGGGGTTGGCGGAGTCACAGCGCCTTGTCGAAAATCCGGTACGTGCTGGTGATCTTCGTCCCGACTCGTTCGAGCGTGCCGCGGGAGCGGGCGTTGCTCTCGAGCACCCACGAGAACTCGTAGCGCTCGATGCCCCATCTCGCCGCTCCTTCCGCGCCCCCAACCCCCCACGCCAGCCTGTCCAGCAACACGACGCTCAGGCCGGAACTCTGGTGGCCGGGCACCATGGTCATGGCCATCGCGCGGGCCGTGGTGATGCGTCGTCGCCCCATCAGGAGTTGCACGATGCCGAACGGGAACAGTCGGCCGTTGAGCCTTCTGAGTATCTGGTTGTAATCGAGGAGAGCCAGCAGAGCGCCGATGGGCTCACCCTTGAGTTCCGCGAAGATGGCAAATCGCGGCACGATGATGCGCCGCAGTTCGGCGGCGATGTGCTTCGCCTCGCGCGGTTGGAGCGGGGTGAAACCCCAGGTGCCCTCCAGCGAACGGTTGTAGATATCGAGGTACGTCTCGATCTCGTGCTGAAACCTCGCCGGGTTCATCGGCCGGACGACCAACTCGGTTCCCTCCAGCGCGGCCAGCACCGCCGGCTTGTAGCGCTCGACCAACGCCGCCAGAAGTTTCACGTCCATCTCGTAGGCGTACAGATCCTGCGACTTGGCGAATCCGCACGACTCCAGCAGCGCCGCGTAGTACGGCGGGTTGTATGTCATCAGAAAGCAAGGCGGGCGATCGAAGCCGTGAATGAGCAGGCCGCATGTGTAATTCAGGGAGGGGTTCACCGGCCCGCGCACCGCGGTCATGCCGCGCTGTCGGAGCCAGGCCGCGCCGGCCTCAAAGAGCGCGCGAGCGACGCCCTCATCGTTCACGCACTCGAAGAAACCAAAGAAGCCGAGGAGTTCGTTGTACTTGCGGTTGTGGGCGTGGTTGACGAGCACCGCGATCCGCCCGAGAGTCTGTCCGCCGCGCTCGGCCAGGAGCGTGATGACCTCCGCATCGTCGTAGAACGGGTGGCGACCGACCCGCCATCCCGGCCAACCAAGCAATTCTCGCTCCGACGCGAGGATGGGCGGCGCCCAGTTGGGGTCTCGCCGCGCTCCGGGCGCGGCGTAGATCGCCCAGGGCAGACGCTGAAAGCGTCGTCGATCTCGCCACGAAACCACCGGCCTCACCACGAGCTGGTCGCTCATGGCCGTGCCGCCTCGAGCAAGCCGCGGCAGACCTCCGCGATTCCGCGGGCCGCGGAGCCGTTCTGCACGGGCATCAGGTGTCGCATCTGATCCATGTCGAAATCGGAGTATGTCTCCTTGCCCAGCGCCAGGCCGACGAACGCGGTCGAGGAATAGCGGGTGAGCAGCACATCGCAGTTGGCGATCATCTCCTCCGCGCTGCCGGTTGT
>RECZ01000076.1 GCA_007693765.1 Phycisphaerales bacterium
TGGGCGATGCAGTCGCGGGCCTCGTCGTCGATGGTCAGGGTTTCGGCGGCGCAGCGCATGGCGGCGCCGTCTTGGGTGGGCGTGAGGCGTTGGCGGACCACGGCGCGGAGGCTCGCGGCGACGGCCTCGCGGGCGTCTTCGCGGGCGTGCTCGGGGGCGGCGTTGATGAGGCGGGCGACGGCGCGGCCGGCGCCGACGCCGCGGACGCCGGCGAGGCACAGGCGACCGGACTCGCCGGCGGCGATGAGCTCGGCGGCGGCGTCGTCCTCGACGTCGTTGACGATGAGCACATCGGCGTCGTGGCGGGCGGCGTCGCGGAGGGCCGCGGCGAGGGTGGGGGTGTCGCGTCCGAGTTCGCGCTGCACGATGGAGCAGCGCGCCGGCGTCAGCACGTGCTCGACGGGGTCTTCGATGGTGAGGATGCGCAGGTCGTCGCGGGCGTTGATCTCGTGGGCCATGGCGGCGAGCGTGGTGGATCGACCGGAGCCGGCGGCGCCGGTGATGAGCACCAGGCCGTCGCTCAGGCGTGTGAGGGGTTCGAGGGCGTCGCGCAGGCCGAGGGCGTCGAGGGTGGGGGCGGCGTGGGGGATGGGTCGGATGGAGAGGCTGACGGCGCCGCGTTGACGGATGGCGTGGACGCGGAAGCGTCCGAGGCCGGGGGTCTCGGCGGTGAAGGCGGCGTGGCCGTGCTCGTCGAAGGCGTGGAGGGTGTCGACGGGGGCGAGGCGTTCGAGGGCGTGTCGGACCCACTGGCGGGAGACGACGCACATGTCGAGGGTGTGGAGGCGCGCGGCGATGCGCAGGGTGGGCGTCTGCCCGGCGACGATGTGGGCGTCGGAGGCGTTGTGCTCCAGCGCCGCCTGCAGGATCTGCGAGATCTCCATCCGCTCTCTCCGTTCGTGGGCCGTGGCGACCGTCGGTCGTTCGTTACTCGTCGCCCTGCATGGCCTCGCCCGTGCGCTCGACGTCCTTGCCGACGCCCTTCCAGGTGTTGCAGCCGGTTATGGAGAACATCCACACCACCATGCCGAGCATGGTGATGGCCGTGATGCAGATTCGTGTTTTCATCGTGATTCCGATCTTTGTATGGGCTGGTTGGCGGGTGAAGGAACGGCGTGATTGCGCTTCGCTTGTCGCGGCGCGACGGCGCCCCCGGCGGACACCGCTGGTTTGGTCATCGTTTCCAGCTGATGGCCGCCAGACCGATGCCGAGAACGATCGATACGGCGCCGCCGATGATGTACCACATCGTCGTGTCGGTGAAGCGGCCGGTGAACATCTCGTTGACCTGATCCGAGAACGAGTTCGACGAGTTGATGCCGATGATCAGGAGAACGATGCCGAGCACGATGAGGACGATGCCGATCAGGCGTTGGGGGTTCACGTGTGACTCCGGTGTGGGTGGTGACGATCGAGCGCGAGGGCGCTACTGGGCTCAGATTCCTGTCAGCAGGGCGTTGACGAGCTTTGTCTCGGCATTGCGGCACAGGCGTTCGGCCTGCCTTGGCGTGATGGGCTCCTGCCATTTCGACGTCAGTATCGATGCGATCTGCGCGTACGAGCGGATCGGGGGGGATGCGAGGCGGAACTCGCTCGTGGGGACGAGCGATCTTTTGGTGTGTTGCAACGCGTACATGGCGTGCCTCTTCTGTTGTTGTGGGTGTTGCGGGCTGTTGACTCCGGTTCGTTGTGGCGGTGATGGATGTCGCGGGCGTGCGTCGGCTCAGAACCCGCGGGGCAGGTAGCCGAGCACGAGCAGGATCAGCACGACCAACAGGATGAGGCCGAGCAGGCCGCTGGGGCCGTAGCCCCACTTGCGGCTGTAGTTCCAGGTCGGGAACGCGCCGACGAGCAGCAGGACGATGATGATGAGGAGTATGAGTCCCATAGCGATCTCTTTTCTTTGTTGTTGAAACCTGCGGGGCGATGAGCGACGGCCACGATCCCTCCTGAGGCGGCCGGAGCCCGTGGCCCAGCATGGGGGCCTTACGCGTTGTGGCCACGGCGCTGGAAGAGTTGCAACACAACCATGACCAACGCGAGGACGAGCAGGATGTAGATCAAGCCTCCGAATGTGTTGGCGGTGATGAGCCCGACCAACCACAGCAGCAGAAGCACGATGGCGATTGTCCAGAGCATTGTTTTGATCTCCCTTGGTTGATTCGATCTTGGATACGGTGCGACGGTCGCGGCGCGTAACGGTTCTTGTTGCGTCATCGGAACGAGACGGGGTGGAGCGTGGCGGTCATATCGAATAGCCCGCCCCGTTCCACACGGCCTCTGAGATGGGGTCTGTGAGCAGGTACACCTGCACCATGTCGCCGCTTGTGAAGGCGTGGACGATCGCGCCGGACTTCGGTTCGATCTCCGCGGCGGCTTCCCGCACATCCACGCCGGTGATCTGCGTGATCTCCTCCCGCAGGGGTTGGGACGCTGTGTTGAAGAGCTGGCGGTGGAAGTCCTGCACCTGCGCTGCCCCGGCGGGGTTTCTGGCCAGCACCCGCTCTGCTTTCGAGAGCGCCTCGTGGAGCGTGATCACGAGCGTGTTGTTGCTGAGCACGACGGTGACGGACTTGGGAGCGTGCCCGGTGAGATTCTCGTGGAACACGCTGACGGCCTGTGCGATTCTTTGCGCCATTGTGAGTTGTAGTTTTCCGTTCACTGGCACATTGCACCTCGGGTTCGTTGGTGTCGTCGGGGCGTTCGTCGAGGGGGGTGTTTCCGCCGGGATTGGTCGCCGGCAAAGAAGACCCCCCCTTGCGTGAGAGCACGCAAGGGGGGGCTCTCACTCCTCCCACGGGTCTCGACTGTCGTCCCTATTCAGCTCACTTCACCGGTCGTCGGTCATGAACAGCACCTCGACGCGCCCGCTGCGACGCATGGAGGGCTCGCCGAGCGATCCCGTCTGGATCCTCGAGGCGGGCACGCCCGCTTCGATCAGCGCATCACGGATCGCTCTGTCGCGACGCTCGTTGAGCTGGGGGTTGTCTCTCGTGTTGCCGTCGGGGGAGCCCGTGGTGCTGCTGTCGATGCCGACGCGCAGTTGCGGGTTGCGCCGCATGGCGTCTGCGATCGTCGTCACCTTGGCGCGGTCGGAGGCGTGGAGGTTGGCTGATTCGCCGTCGAACCAGAAGCTCTGGTGCGTTGTCCAGTTCGTCGAGCTCACGTTCGTCGGCGAATGGGCGCCGGCGGGCATCTGGAGCTCAGGCAGGCCGGCGTCGCCGTACTGCTGCTGGGTCTGGCGGTCGGTGCGGAGCAGCAGTTCGACTCTGTTGTCGCGGCGCTGGTTGGCGTCGCCGAACGAGCCCATGCTGATCCTGTTGGCCGGGACGCCGGCGGAGACGAGCGCGTCGCGGACGGTGTTGGCGCGGCTGCTGGATTGGTTCTGGTCGCGCGAACCGGATCCGCTGGACGTCGTTGAGCCGTCGATGCCGAGTTCGAGCGACGGGTTGTCGTTCATGTAGCGGGCGATGTTCTGGAGCATGTAGCGGTCGGCGTTATGGATTTCCGAGGAGTTGGAGTCGAACCAGAACTCGCGGTAGGAGACCCAGTTCCTGACGATGCCGGCGGGGCCGCGTTGGCCGGCCGGGCCGGCGTCGCCGCGGCGGCCGGCGGGGCCGGCGGCGCCGGTCGTGCCCGCGATGCCCTCGGTCGTTGCGCCACGGCTGCCCGTTTCGCCCGAACCGCCCGCGACGCCCGCGTCGCCTGCGCGGCCTGCGGGGCCGGTGGGGCCGACGGTCGTTTGGCCGCGCTCGCCGCGTTCACCGGCTGCGCCGCGTGGACCGGCGGGGCCGGCGGGGCCGGCTGCGCCGGCGTACCCCTCTGCGCTGCGGCCGCGTTCACCCGCGGTTCCCGCTGCGCCTCGGGCGCCCTCGGGGCCTGCCGGGCCGGTGGGTCCGGCGGGGCCGCGGGCGACAGTGCCGGTTTCACCGGCCGCACCACGCTCACCGCCGGGGCCTTGCGGGCCGGCGGCGCCGGCCGGGCCGCGCGGGCCCGCCACGGCGTACCCGGATTCGCCGGTCGCGCCGGCTTCGCCGCGTGCGCCGGCGGGGCCTCTGGGGCCGTCCGGTCCTGCGGGGCCGATCAGGCCTGCGTCGCCCTGGGCTCCGGCCTGTGCGCGTTGATCGCTCGTGCTGTGAGTGGTTGTGCTGTGGGTGGTGGCGCCGTGTGTGGTTCTGCTGCTTGGGCTGGAGTTGCATCCGGCGGCGAGGAGCACGCCGGTCGCTGCAGACGTTAGAAGAAGAAGACGTTTCATATCTCTGGGCCTTTCTTGACCGTTCACTGCCCAGCGTTCGAACTCGACGTTCGGTGAGGCGCGACAAGCGGATCACCATGCAAAGAGCCGACGTGATTGGACACACTTGGGTGTTCGATCACATCGGCTTACTCATTCGCTGGCCTTCCCGTGGGCGGGGCTGCCGCTGAATTCGTCGTCCGACGACTTCGAGTGGGTTGTGACCAGAAACGCGGCGTGCGCTGCGCTCTGGGTACAACACTATGACTGTCACATCGGTCGAAGTCAAGGTTGTACAGGTAGTTTCTTTTCACGGCGCAGCGTCCGCGCCAGTGGACATACTGATGCAGCGCCTCGGATTAACCTGATGATCTGCGATTGTGACTACAGATTTACACCGTCAAAAGCACGTGCACGTGGTGTGCAGCGCGGCGTGACTGCGCGGCGACTGGGCCGGCGCATCGGCCGCTTGGGCGCGCGATCGTGTTTGAGATGCCGTGCGCGGCGACATATGATCGTGCATCGCCCATGTTTGAAAACAACCCACCCAGCGCCGTGAATACCCAGGGGGAGATCGAGGCTTCGATCTGCGAGGGGATGCGTCGATTTCACGTGGAGTACATGGGGCGCGGCCCGAAGCAGGTCACGGCGACGCTGATCGGCGTCCTGGTCGTCATCCGCCTCGAGGGCGTGATGACGGCGGCCGAGCGGCAGCTCGTCAAGTCGCTGCCGCATGACCGCGGGCGCGATCTGCTCAAGGAAGTGCGCACGAAGCTGATCGAATCCGCGCGGCCGACGCTGGAGGCGATGATCCTCGATGCTGCCGGCGTTTCGGCGCTCAGTCTGCACCACGACATCAGCACGACGACGGGCGAGGAGATCGTTGTGTTCACGCTCTCGGAGCTGCCCGCGGTCCGCGAGAAGCGGTGACCGGGGGTCCGGCCCGTGGGTTCGCTGTTTCGCGGGGGCTCACGCGGAGCCGGCGACGCGGTCGACCTCGTCGAGCGCGGTGACGCCGCGGGCAACGAGTTGCCAGCCGGCCTGCACGAGGGTGGTGAAGTGGCCCTGCTCGATGACGCGTCGCATGGCGTGGATGGTGGGCTCGCTGAGGACGACGTCGCGGAGGTCGTTGTTGAACTCGAGCATCTCGTAGATGGCGCGGCGGCCGCGGTACCCGGTGCGGAGGCAGCGGGCGCAGCCGGTGGCGAAGTGGATCTCGTGGTTGCCTTCGAGCCACTTGCCCATGCGGGTGGCCTGCCCGGGCGTGACGGCGATAGGGCGTTTGCAGTGGTCGCAGAGGATGCGGACGAGGCGCTGCGCGAGGACGAGGTTGAGGGAGTTGGCGACGAGGTAGTTCTCGACGCCGAGGTCGAGGAGGCGGAAGACGGCGCCGATGGTGTCTTTGGCGTGGACGGTGGAGAAGACGAGGTGGCCGGTCATGGCGGCCTGCATGGCGACGCGGGCGGATTCTTCGTCGCGGATCTCGCCGAGGAGGATGACGTCGGGGTCTTGCCGCAGGACGGAGCGGAGGAGGGAGCCGAAGGTGGCGCCGCGGTCGATGTTGGCGGGGATCTGGGTGACGCGGTCGAGGTGGTATTCGACGGGGTCTTCGATGGTGACGACGTTGCGGTGCTCGCGATCGATCTCGCGGAGGACGTTGTAGAGGGTTGTTGTTTTGCCCGAGCCGGTTGGGCCGCAGGCGAGGACCATGCCGGCGTCCTGCTGGCTGGCCTTGGCGACGCGGTCGAGCATGTAGTTGGCGAGGCCCATGTGGGCGAGGCTCTCGGGGGCGTCGGCGCAGTTGAGGATGCGGAGGACGAGTTTCTGGCCGTGGACGGAGGGCGTGATGGAGGCGCGGTAGTCGATGCGTTGTTCGCGGATGGTGGCGGAGAAGTGGCCTTCGAGGATGGCGTCGCGCCCGGCGGACTTCATGTGGCAGACGGCCTTGACGAGTCCGACGGCGAGTTCGCCGACGCCGTTGGGGATGTCGGCGACGTCGAGCATCTGGCCGTCGACGCGCATGCGGACCTGCACGGTCTCGCCCTTGGGCTCGACGTGGAGGTCGGTGGCGCGGGTGTAGGAAGCGGCGAGGAGGAAGAGGCGTGCGGCGACGGCGCCCTCGCTGCTGTTGTTGAGGGCGGCGGAGGTGCGGCCGCGGGCGTCGATGAGGGAGATGGGTTGCTTGATGTCGGCGTCGGGGGCGACGGCGCGGATGATCTGGGCGACGCTCTCGACCCAGGCGGCCCGCGCGCCGGCGGCGTTGGGGGCGGGGCGTTCCTTCTTGCTGGGCTTGGGTTTGGGCTTGCGGGCGCGGGCGGGGGCCTCGGCGACGCCGCCGGCGCGGGTGGCGCCGGAGTCTTCGGGGCCGTTGTGGTTAGCGCCGCCGTTGACTTCGAAGGTGTGCGTGCCGACCTGGATACGGTCGCCGGGGGAGACGGCGGCGTCGGAGACGCGTTCGCCGTTGAGGCGGGTGCCGTTGCGGGAGCCGAGGTCGCGGACGCGCCAGTCGCCGTTGTCGGTGGGCTCGATGACGCAGTGGTAGCGGCTGGCGAGGTCGTCGCGGATGGAGATGACGTTCTCTGGGTGGCGCCCGATGGACACGGGGCGTCCGCCGAGGGCGATGCGGCCTCCGACCGTGCCGTTCTGATCGACGATTGCGAGGTGGTAGGCGCCCATCGTTCCGGATCGCGTTGGCGGGAAACACACCCCGTGTGGCCGTCGCGCCACGCATCGCCCACGCGTGGGGTGCACGAGAAGAAAGAGCGGGCGACCGGAATCGAACCGGCGACATTCAGCTTGGGAAGCTGACGTTCTACCGCTGAACTACGCCCGCGATGTCCGCGAAGCCCCCGTGGGCCCCGCCGGCGCAAGTATACGTCCCCGCTGCGGTCCACACACCCGCCCGGGCGGCCGCGCTCCCCCCAGCGCCCCCCCCGCCCCCCCGCCCCCCGCGCGAGGATCGGGGATACGCTTCGCCGACCCGCCTGCCACGGGCGTCCACGACGAGGAGACCCTGACCATGTCGCGTTCAGACCTCCGCGCCGCGCATCACGCGGCCGTCAACCGTCGCGCCTTTCTCAACGCCCTGCTCGGCGCCGGCGCCGCCCTCGCCGCGCCGCCGTGGGCGCCCCGCCGGGCCTTCGCCGCCCTCCCCCCTGAGGACGCCCTCACCGTCTCCATCCTTCACACCACCGATCTCCACGGGCGCGTTCTGGGCGACAGCGTCCGTGGCTACGGCGCCGACGTCGGCGGGTTCGCGCGCTGCGCCGCTCAGATCCGGCGCTGGCGACGCGAGAACCCCAACACCATCCTCCTCGACCTCGGCGACCTGTATCAGGGAACGGACGCCGGCTGGCGCTCCGAGGGGCGCCTGATGACCGACTGCCTCAACGCCCTCGACTACGACGCCTGGTCGCTGGGCAACCACGAGTTTGACTGGGGCCTCGAGCCCGTTCACGACGCCCTCCGCCACTGCCGCGCCCCCGCCATCGGCACGAACCTGCTGCTCGAAGGGCGCAACCCTGAAGACTTTGACGCCGGCGCCGATCACCCGCTCTCGAAGATCCTGCCGTGGAAGATCATGGATGTCGGCGGCGTGCGCATCGGCCTGCTCGGCTTCACCACCCCCGGCATGCCCTACTGGTTCCCCGACTCCTTCTACGAGGGCATGACCTTCCTCGACTGCGCCGACCCCGCTCGCCGCGCCGAGGCCGCGCTCCGCGCCGCGGGTGTGGACGCCGTCGTTCTCTTTGGCCACATGGGCCTGCGCCCCGAGGGCGACAACCAATCCAACCAGGTGCGCGCCGTGATGCAGGCCTGCCCACGCGCGGCCGCGTACATCGGCGCCCACAGCCACCGCCTCCACCTCGACGACCGCGTCGGCGACGTCGTCTACACGCAGGCGCACTTCTGGGGCTCGCACCTCGGGCGACTCGACCTCACCTTCGATCGCGCATCGGGCCGGCTCGTCTCGCGCCGAACGGAGATGGCCTTCCTCGGGCCCGATGCGCCGATGGACCCCGTCGTGCTCGACCTCTGCCGCGACCGCCTCGACGAGTCCGCCGCGGCCCTCGCGCAGCCCGTGGGGCGCCTCGCCGAGACGCTCGGGATCGAGTCGGCCCCCGGCGCGCCCAGCGACGTCGAACGCCTGATCGGCGCCGCTGTGACCGAGGGCATGGCGCAGCGCGCTGTGCGCGTCGACGGCGTCATCCACGGCGTATTCGCACGCAGCACCTTCGAGGCCGGCGAGAAGACCGTCACCGACATGTGGCGCATCATCCCATTCGAGAACTTCACGCTCACCGCGCAGCTCACGCCGGCGCAGATCGCGGCGATCCTGAACGAGTGCTACGCCCGCTCCGAGCGCAACCTCATGGGGATGCGCGCGCAGGTCCGGCGCGAGGGCGAGGGCGCAGCCGTCGAACGAATCCTCCTCCCCGGCGGCGTCCCCGCGGACCCCGGCCGCCGGTACACCGTCGCCTTCAACACGTGGGACGCGCAGTCCGGCGGCGGCCGGCTCAGACGCACGCGCGAGATCCTGCGCGAACCCGAGAGCCGCGCCGAGGTCCACCGCGTGCAGACGCGCCAATCACTCATCGAATTCTTCCTGCGTCACGAGACGGTGGGCCGCGCCCACCTCGCGGCCGCGCACGAACGCGCGCCGCGCGCCGTCGTCGGCGCGGCGTGAGCGGGGGGGGCTGGGGGCGGT
>RECZ01000128.1 GCA_007693765.1 Phycisphaerales bacterium
GCGCGCCGACGAGGTGCGCGCGATGGCGATGGAGGGGCGCATCGAGGACGGGGCGCTCTTCAACGACCTCGCCGCCGCGGCGGAGCAGGTCGCTCCACAACTCGCCGAACTGCGCCCCGAAATCGCCCGCGCTGCGGGGCGTCCGGCGCACGTGACGGGCAGCGGGAGTTCGATGTTCGTGCTGGCGAGCGGCGCCGCGGATGCGCAACGACTCGCGGAAGACATCGAGCGCGCGACGGGATGCGTCAGCCGGCCGGTGCGGATCGGGTGAGCTCGATCTCGATCGCCTCCGGCCCCTCCGGCAGGCCGAAATCCGCCCATCGTTCGGCGGGGATCTCCGCCCCCGGGTGCAGGTCCACGCCGGGGAACTCCCCGAGGATGCCCGCCCCGCGGAGCACGTGTTCCGGCAGGTCGAGGCCCGCGGCTCGGAAGGCGGCCCGCAGGCCCGAGGTGCTGTTGGGGCCCAGCAGCAGGTAGCGGTGCTCGAAGATGCGGTCGCGTTGCAGCTCGTACGCCGCGCTGGGGGTGATCTGGAAGACGGCTTCGAGTCGGTCGTCCGGCTCGACGAGCATGGGGCGGATGCGCTTGCCCCGCGGGTACTTGGCGATGCGGGCGGAGACATCGCTCTCGACGCCGTGCAGCGTGTAGGCGTCGCGCCGGGTGGTGTCCCAGAACTCGACGACGGTGGAGAGGTGCTCGTGTGGTTCGGGCGCGTCGATCACGGCGTAGAGGTGACGCCCACGCCCGGCGACGATCCACGATCGCAACTCCACGCGGACCAGCGGCTGTTCGGCCACGTTCGCCGCCTGGGCGGCGTGCTTGGGCGTGGGTTCCTCGTGGCAGGCGGGGACCGCGACCAGCGACAGCGCGAGCAGGCAGAGCAGCGCGCACGCCCGCGCACACGCGCCGAACCGGGTGTTCGGAATCTCCCACGATGTGCGCCGGGGCTCGCTCATATGTCGGTCTATACGCGGCAGACGGCGGCGCGGTTGAGACGGGCGCCGCGTCCGGGGGTCAGGCGATGGACACGCTCTCGTCGAGGTAGACGTCCTGGATGGCGTGGAGCATGGCGACGCCGTCCTTCATGGGGCGCTGGAACGCCTTGCGCCCCGAGATCAGGCCCATGCCCCCGGCGCGCTTGTTGATGACGGCGGTGCGGACCGCGTCGGCGAGGTCGCTCTCGCCCTTGCTCTCGCCGCCGGAGTTGATGAGCGGGGAGCGGCCCATGTAGCAGTTGGCGACTTGGTAGCGACAGAGCTCAATGGGGTGGTCGCCGGGGGTGAGGTCGGTGTACATGCGCTTGTCGAGCTTGCCGTAGGAGGAGCCGCCCATGTTCAGGGCCTCGTAGCCCTTGTTGTTGGTGGCGAGCTTCTGCTTGATGATGTCCGCCTGGATGGTGACGCCCAGGTGGTTGGCCTGCCCGGTGAGGTCGGCGCTGTTGTGGTAGTCGACGCCGTCTTTCTTGAAGGCGTTGTTGCGGAGGTAGCACCAGAGCACGGTGACCATGCCCAGACTGTGCGCCTCCTCGAACCACTCGGAGACCTCGTCGATCTGGCGCCGGCTCTCGTCGGAGCCGAAGTAGATCGTGGCGCCGACCGCCGTGGCGCCCATCTCGAAGGCCTGACGCACGGAGCCGTAGCGCGTCTGGTCGAAGGTGTTGGGGTAGGTCATGAGCTCGTTGTGGTTGAGCTTGACGAGGAAGGGGATCTTGTGGGCGTACTTGCGCGCCACCATGCCCAGCACGCCCAGCGTCGAGGCGACGGCGTTGCACCCGCCCTCGATGGCGAGTTCGCACAGGTGGGCGGGGTCGAAGCAGGCGGGGTTCTTGGCGAAGGACGCACCGGCGGAGTGCTCGATGCCCTGATCCACGGGGAGGATCGAGACGTACCCCGTGCCCGCGAGGCGCCCGGTGTTGAGCATCGTCTGGAAGTTGCGCAGCACGCTCAGGGGTCTGTCCGAGTCCTTGAGGATGCGGTCCACGAAGTCCGGCCCCGGCAGGTGCATCGAGGATCGCGGGAAGCCTTTGCACTCGTAGCTCAGGAGGGCTTTGGCGTCGGCGCCGAGGAGTTGTTCGATCGCGGTCATTTCGGGCTGGCTCCGTTTGTGGCAGGCCGGCTCGCCGAGCCGGCGCACGCGCGCGTGGTGGGGATGGCGCCGACGAGAGGCGGCGTGAGCGCACGATGATAGCGTCGCGCCCGTGGCGTTCGGTCCGGCCGCGGCGGGGGGGTGGGGAGGATCAATCCTCGTCGTCGTGGTGCAGATGCCCGTTGAGGTGGACGGCGCCGTTCGGCGTCTCCACCGAGCGCTGCATGAGCCGCCCGACCTTGAACTTCACCGTGCGGCGCGCCGGCACCTGCACGCGTTCGAGGGTCTTGGGGTTCTGGGCGGTGCGGGGGGCGCGCTCCTTGGGTTCGAGCACCCCGAAATCGCGGAGCTCGATGCGGTTGCCCCGGCTGAGCTCTTCGATGATCTGGTCGAGGAACGCCTGCACGACCATCTTGACTTCGACACGCTTACAACTCGTCGATTCCGCGACGCTCTCGATGAGTTCTTTTTTCGTGATTGTCGACATCGCGTGCGGCTCCCTTTTTCCGGATGGGTTCGCCACAGATGGTTGTTCCGCAGACGCCCGCGGCTGCCGCTGGCGTCAACACAATGCAGGGTCGTATCGATGTTCTCAAGAACCGAGTCCGCCGTGTCGGCGTCAAGCCGACGCGCCCAGTATGGCCGGAGCGGCGCCATCGGTCAATGATTCGTTTCGACATTTCTCGCCCCCGCGAACAGCACGCGAACACCACCCCGAACGGAGCGGATATCCGCGTGGCGACGCCCTCAGGCTCAGAAGGACGTGCCCCAGCGCGAGTAGATCACGGGGATGCGACGCTCCACCGGCGGCGTGGGGGCGGGCCAGGCGGTCACACGTGAGAGCGAGCGGTCGACTGGGGGTGTCAGCGCACCGTCGCGGCGGGCGTACTCGTGCAGGTCGGCGTCCCCGATGCCCACGGAGGCGTACACGTCCCATACCGGCGGCGCCGAGAAGACCAGCGATGAGGAGCCGCCTCGTGTGGGCCGGAGGGGGTCGCGCTCGATCTGCGCGCTCTCGTTGGCGGCGCATCCGAACAGGCCCGAGAACGCGAGAGTGCTCGCGAACACGGCGCGGAGTCTGCGCGCGCGTCGGGATGTGCATCGGGTGTGGATCACTGCGGTATGCGCGGTGCAACGCGTGTGCCGGGGCGTCATGGGGCCTCCGATCGCGCGGCCGTGCGCAAGGTGTGGCGTCCGTGCATCGAGCGTTGCGTTGGCGCAACGCGCGACGTGAAACGATGAAGCGCGCCCGGGGGGACTCGAACCTCCGACCTGCGGTTTCGGCACATCCGCCGATCACTCGGCGGGCCGGACCATCTCTTCGACCCCGCGGCGCATCTCGGAGCGAGACGCGACGCGTGGCCGCCGGGCGCTTCGGCGCGCTCACGGGAGCGCGCCTACGCGGGGGTATCGCCGGGGCGGCTCACCCGCTGGCCTCTACACCTTCCGCCGACGACGCGAGGGTCGCTCGCGTGCCCCGTCGACGGCTCGGCTCGGGATCGCCCTCCGGCGCGCTGCGCCGGGTGGGGGTTCCCCGAGTTCACCCGGTTCGCCTCGACCCGTCACCGGGCCGGGCCCCTCTTGGTACTGCGTCGGCGGCGTGCTCGCCCCGACGCGCCGCGAAGGAAACCGCTGCTCTATCCAGCTGAGCTACGGGCGCGTGTGGTTGGTTGTATGAACTCTCCGTGAAGATTCGCGGCTGCACCCCCGAACGTTTCGGGCGCGACGGCGGAGTATAGAGCGTCTCGAACGGAGGGAGCGGTGGTGGGGCGGGTACACTCCCCGACCGGCCGACCACGATGGATGCACGCCCGCGACATCCCGAGCCCCCGGGCGCAACGCCACCGGCGCACAAGCCGCGGCGGCGCACCCGCGTGATGCGGATCCTCGCCTGGGGCTCCGTGGGCGCCGTGGTGCTGGCCCTCATCGCGACGCGCACCGTAGTCCTCAAGCCGTTCGTGCTGCCGGCGCTCGAGCGTGCCATCGGGTGCGAGGTCCGCGCGGGGCGGGTGATCCTGCAACCCAACGGTCGGCTGACCATCACCAACCTGCGGCTCCAAGCACGCGGCGTGCCCGGTGACGCCGCCCGATTTCTCCGCGCCCGAAAGGTGGACATCGATCTCGATTGGGACGCCGTTCGCGCCGGCGCGCCGCGCGCCTCCCGCATCGTGCTGCATCGTCCCGTTGTGCGGCTGAGCCAGTCCGCCATCGACGGTCGCCTCAACGTGCAGGCGCTGGCCAGCGGCCCGGGCTCCGGCGCTGGGTTGGGCGACCTGCCCGAGATCGACCTCCGCCGCGCCCTGCTCGAGTTCGGCGAACACGACGGCGCCGACTATCAGACACTGCTGCGTCTCCCGGTGGAGGGCGAAGCCATACGACGGCCCGATGCGCCCAACATCTACGCCTTCCGGCTTGTCGAGACCGACGAGAGCGCGAAGGCGCGAGGCCGACCGCCCACGCGACTCGTGGGCGAGTACGACACGCTGCTCGTCGAGGGTCGCGTGAACATCGAAGACGTCGAGATCGCGCAGTGGGGCGACCAATGGTCGCCGCGGAACGTGCGCGCGTACTGGCGCGACATGGCCATCCAGGGGCGCATCCCCACGGCGCAGCTCGTCTTTGACCAGGAATCCGGGCTCGCCGCGGAGTTCACGCTCGACGGCGTCCGCATGACCCTTCCCGTCGCCGCCGATCCGGCGTACGACGCCGACCCCAAGGCCGCGACACGCCGCATGACGATGCGCGGCGTGAGCGGGGTCGTGCGCTTCGCGGCCTCGGGCGTGCGTGGCGATTTCACGGGCTACATCGAGGATCTCCGCTACAGCGTGCGTATCCGAACCGACGGTCTGGGCCTCAACGCGCCCTTCACCATCGATTTCGAGACTCCCGAGCCCTTCCTCGTGGCCGAAAGCCCCGAGCTGCTCCCCTTTGCGCCGGACATCGTCCGGCGGAGGTTCCGGAGTTTCTCCGGCCCCACGGCGAAGGTCGTTGCCCGCGTGCAGGTGACGCGTGAAGCGCCGGTCGCCACCGGCCCGGGCAGGACGCGTGTCGCCGGTTCGCTCCGCTTCGAGGACGGCGCGGCAGCGTACGAGAGCTTCGCGTACCCCTTCCATCAGCTCGAGGGGTTGGTGCGATTCAGCGACGAGGCGATCGAGATCGTGTACATCTCCGGCGTCGGCGCCGGGGGGTCGCGATTGCAGGCGAACGGGCGCATCGCGCCGCCGACGGACGGCTCGGCTGTGGCGATCGACATTGCGATTGTCGATGTTGTCCTCGACGAGAACTTCGAGGCCGCGCTGCCCGAGAACCGGCGTGAAATCCTCAGCGCACTCTTCGATAGAGCGGCCCACGCGCGACTGATCGAACGCGGATTGGTGCAATCATCCGCTGCGGCGGAGGCGGCCGTTCTCGCGTTGCGTGATGCCCGCCTCCGCCTCGCGGCGCTGTCAGAGGAGGAGCCGGTCGAACGTCGCGATGAGCTCGCGAGGAAGATCGCGGCGCAGGAGCAGGCGGCCGCGGCGCACGGCTTCGACCTTGCCGGGCGTGCGGACATCAACATCCGTATCCGTAGAGAGCTCGGCGACGACAGCGTGTGGACGCGCGACATCGACGTGCGGATGCCCTACGCGGGCATCCTCGTCCGGACGTTCCCGTACCCGGTGCAGGTCCGCGACGTGCAGATGCGCATCGACGACAAGGCCGCGACCATTGACACCGAGAACATCGCCGGGCTCACCGGGGCGCGTGGGTCCATGCGCGCGAACATCGTCCTCACCAATGAGCGTGGAGAGGACGTGTTCGAGCCGGACATCGTCGTGCACGCGACCGGTGCTCCCGTCGACGAACTGCTGCTCAGCGCGATCCCGGAGTCCCGCGACGCCGAGCTCTCCGCGGCCGACTCGCTCCGCGCGCTGGGGCTCGCCGGCGGGGTGAGCTGCGAAGCGCACGTCTTCATGCGTGAGGACGGGCGGACGGCCTTCGAGGTCGACATCGCGCTCGACGATCTCGAGGCCAATCCCGGCGCCGTCCCGGGTGCGTCGGCGCTCGTCGGCGATCTTTCTGGGCGGATGCAGATCACCGGTGAGGGTGCGCAGATCACCGATCTCGTCGGGCGCATCGGCTCGTCGCCGTTCACGCTGAACGCCGACGCGATATTCGACGACCCGGAGCGGGGGGTGCGTGGCGAGCTGCGCGCGGTCGTTGAGACGATTGGCCTCGACCTCGAAACCCCCGTCGAGCGCGTGCTCGGTGCGATCTACCCGCCCGCGCAGGACGCCGTGCTCTCGCTCCGCACGCAGCGACGCCCCGAGGGCGTCATCGACGCGACGATAGAAGCCAGCACACCGTTGCGGCGCGGCGAAGAGGGCGCGACCCTTCGCGCACGGGTCCGCAACCCGCGCGACGCCTCGTTCGATCTGCTCGGCGGGCGTGTGCTCGTGGCTTCGGCCATGGGCGAGGTCGTGTACGAGCTCGGACGCATCGAGTTCGACGACGTGCGCACCGCCGTGGTCTTCGACAACGACCCGGTCGGTGACATCGGCATGCGCGGCGCCCTCGATCTGGTCGGGTCCGAACCCGTTGGTGGGCGCATCGACCTCGAATTCCAGGGATGGCGGTTCGAGTCGCCGCTGCTGCGCTCGCTCGTTTCCGACGCGGACACCACGGGGCGCATCGCCGCGGCGCTGGGCGATTCGGTCTACGGCGAGTTCGACGGCGGCATCGTCTACGACCTCCAGGCGGCGCACAAAGCAACGCTGCGCGGCGAGGTGCGCCCACGGTCGCTGATAATCTCGCGCGACGGGCACGCTGTTCGCTTCGACACCATCGAGGGCGGCGTGTCGTTCGAACCCGGTCGGGGCGCCATCGAGGGCCTGCGTCTCGCAGGCGAGAGCGTGCGGGCGGAGATCGACGGCGCGTGGACTCTGCCCGATGATGATGGTCCCGGCGCACTCGAACTGCGCATCAACGCCGGCGCATCGTCTCTCGGACCGTCCATGCGGGCGCTCCTGCCCGAGGGCGCCCGCGACGCCATCGACGCGCTGCTGGTCACGTCCGATGGGCCAATGACGCTGCACGACGGCGACCTGCGAATCGCCATGGGGGGCCCGAACGCGGCGGCGAGCACGCGCTTCAGCGGCGTGGTGGGTTTCGAGAACGCCTCGCTCATGCTCGGGGCGCCGATCGAGCGGGCCAGCGGCGCCCTCTCCATCAGCGTCGACCGGATTGCGGGCTCGTCCCGCCCGGACATAGACCTCGCGTTGCGGTTCGACGCGCTGGAGATCCTCGGCGTGCGCGTCCACGACGGCGTGACGCGGGTCGTCAGCGGACAGGCGCCGGGCGAGTTCATCGTCCCCACCGTCGAGGCCCGCAGCCACGGCGGGCGCATCACCGGCACGGCCCATGTGCGGCGCGCCAGCGGCGAGGATCGGATCCTCTACGACCTGCGCGTCGACGCCGCGGGCATCGCCTTCGCGCCGATGCTCGCCGATCTGAGCGCCCGCGGGCAGCGCCGCGAGACCAACGAGCCGCCGGCGCAGACGTCGCAACGGCGTTCGCTGCGTCGGGGTTCGCTCGATGGCTTCCTCTCTCTCTCCGGCGAGACCGGCGACGGGGGCGCCCGCATCGGTCGTGGCGCGATCCGTGTCTCCGGGGGGGAGGTCATCCGCCTGCCGCTGCTCGTGAACCTCATCGAACTGAGCAATCTCACGGCGCCCGCGGGAGACGAACTCGATTTCGCCCTTGCGCGGTACTACATCCGCGATGAACTGCTGGTTTTCGAGGAGTTGGGCGTCTCGTCCAACGCCATCACCATCGCGGGGCAGGGCACGATACGATGGCCCGAACTCTACGCCGATCTGCGGTTCAACAGCCGCAGCAACGCGAGGATCCCCGTCTTAAGCGATCTCATCGAGGGCCTGCGCGATGAGTTCGCCACCATCACCGTCACCGGCCCGCTTGCCGACCCACAGTACGGCGTGACCCAACTATCTGGCACGCGTCGATTGTTCGACGGCATGTTCGGACGGAGCGCAGAGCGAGCACACAACCGCCAACCGACCTCGGCGGATCGAGGAATCAAATGACGCCGAGCAACGAGCACGAGATCAAGCCCAACACGCCGCGTGAGCCCCGCGCCCCCGGTCCCCACGGCGGGCACGAGGCGCCCGCGGACGCGGGCGCGAAGACGCCCGTCACACCCGGCGGCGAGCGCACGCCGCCGAAAACCGACGACGCGAGCGCAGGGGGCGGGCGATTCCCCGAGGAACGCCTCGTCGCCCGTCTCAACGCCCTGATCGAGGAAACCGGCGCCGACCCCACCAGCTACGACGGCAAGCTGGTGCGTGATCTCCTGGTGACCTCGCTCAAGCTGATCCGCGACGGACGCGACACGGGCGAGCTCAAGCTGCTCTCCTCCGCCGTCAAAGAGCTCCGCCACGCCTACCGCGTCTTCGCGAACTACTCCACGTCGCGACGCGTGAGCATCTTTGGCTCGGCCCGCACCCCGCCCAAGCACCCGGACTACAAGGCCGCGGTCGAGTTTTCGCGCATGATGGCGGCGCTGAACTGGCACGTGATCACCGGCGCCGGCGGCGGCATCATGCAGGCCGGTCACGAGGGGCCGGGACGCGAGGCCTCCTTCGGGCTCGCCATCCACCTGCCCTTTGAAACCAGCGCCAACGAGATCATCGCCGGCGACTCGAAACTCATCAATTTCCGCTACTTCTTCACCCGCAAGGTGATGTTCATGAGCCAGGCGGACGCCGTAGTCACCTTCCCGGGCGGCTTCGGCACCATGGACGAGATCTTCGAGGCGCTCACCCTCGTGCAGACGGGCAAGGCGGCGATGAAGCCGATCGTCCTCTGCGAGGGCGAGGGCGGCGACTACTGGCGCCACTGGGAGAACTACATGCGCCGCTCCCTCCTCGACAACGGGTTCATCAGCCCCGAGGACCGCGACCTGTACTACATCGCCGACGACCCCGCCGACGCCGCCAAGCACATCGAGCGCTTCTACCGCAACTACCACTCCTCGCGCTACGTCCGCGACGACTTCATCATCCGCCTCAACGCCAGGCTCCGCGAAGAAGACGTCGAACGCCTCAACAACGAGTTCGCCTCCATTGTTCGAGAGGGGAAGATCGTCCAGCGCGGCCCCTACGACGCCGAGGTTCGCTTCCTCGACCTGCCCCGCCTCGCCTTCACGCACACCCGGCACCACTTCGGTCTGCTCCGCCTGATGATCGACCGCATCAACAGCTTCGACCCCATCACCGAGCCGGCGCACCCGCCCAACAAGCTTTGAAACCGAGCCCTCTCCACGCATCCCCGCATATCCCCTCGCCCTGCCCGCCCGCCTTCACGCGGCGGCCCCTGCTGGGCCCCGGCTCCCCGCCGTGGGGGGCCCTCCACGGCGGGGTCGCATTGACGCGGCCGTCCCGCTATCTTGCCCACCCGTGACGCGACGCACCGACCGCACCCCGATGTCCCCTGCCCGGCTCCGGCGCGCCGCGTGCATCGCCGCGTCCGCGCTGGCGCTCGCCATCGCCGGCTGCGCCGGCGACTCCCGCCGCAACGCCCTCGCCCTCTACGACGTGGACGCCTTCGCCTTCGCCGACGACCTGATGTCGCCGGCGGTGCGTGGCGGCTCCAACGGGCTTGAGGTCGTCTGGTTCATCGCCTTCGACGAACAGCAGGACGTCGCCAACGCCCTCGCCCCCTACGTGCACCAGCCGCTGCCCATCGATGAGGCGACGAAAGCACGATGGGAATCCAACGGTGTTCGTCTGGTGCGTGTGCCGCTCGACGATTTCAACACCATTGCCTCGACGCTCGAGGTCAGCGGTCTGCGGCAGCGCCAGTGGATGGGCTGGGCCCTCGACTGGCGTGAAGCGTTCCGCGGCCGCTCGCTCAACCGCGGCGCCGCGTTTTTGCTCGACGGCGTGCGCACGAACTCGCCCGGCGGGTCCACGCGTTTCGTGGCCCGCAGTTGGACGACGCCGACGCTCGACGGCCCGCGCATCCGTCTGGAGCTCGCCGCCCAGCTCGAGCCGTGGGGCGCGCGGCGCGCCGACGCCCGGAACATGTACGAGAACTCGCTGGGCGCCGGCGCCGAGGTCGAGCTCACCGATGAATTGACGATCGGCGAGGTCTTCTCCTCCCTCACGCTCGATGTCGCGTTCGAGCCCGGCTACGCCTATGTCCTGACCGCCGAGACGCCCGGCGTTGTTTGGGGCGAGCAGCCCACTACCGACGACGGCTCTGGCGAGCCGGTTGTGGCCGAGCCCTACGGCCCGCATGTGGCGCTCCCGCTCACGATCGGCGAGGCCATGCTGACCAACCAGCCCGTGGCGTCGCACGAGCGCCCGGCCCGCGTGATCCTGGGCTTGATCCCCCGCGCCCCGGAGCGCGCCGTCGTGCTGCCCTGAGCAGGGCAGCGGGCGCCGCCAGCAGGTGACGACTCAATACCGCGTTTCGATGGACGTGTCCGGGTAGAACCGGGCGAGGATGCCCCGCGCCGACTCGCCGCGTGTGGCGAACGTCTGCGTGCAGAACTGGCACATGCCCACCCCGTGTCCGAACCCACGTCCGGTGTAGGCGACGCGTCCGCGGTCGATGCGCACCTCGACGTCGCCGCTGTGGATGCGCGTCTCGCGGACGATGTTCGGCAGGCCCGTCGCCGGGTGGTTGGAGGCGTTGCGGAACTGTTCGGCGCTGAGCGCCCACCACTTGCCCTGCGCATCGTAGAGACGGAACTCCGCCGCACGCCCGGCCTCGTTGCGGCGAAAGACCTCGACGCGCGCAAGCGACGCCATGTTGCGCACGGCGTACCCGCTGGCGGCGCCCCAGGCCTGCACGCGGCGCAGCACGTCGTCCGTGGAGCGCTCCACCGTCCACGCATAGAGCGGGGATGTTTGGCAGGCGTGCTCGCGCTCGCGCCCCTGCAGGGGCGCGGCGAGGTTGTACTCGAAGCCGCGGCCCGTGGGCCACGTGTCGCGCGCAGAGCCCGGCCTGCCGCCGCACGTGCTCGAGTAGTACGCCCGCAGCAGGTGCCCGCGGTAGGTGAGCACGAGGCCGCGTGTCGCCTCGACGGCGCGGAGCGCGGTCTGGTTCGTGGTGGCGCCGCCGTAGACCTGGTCGCGGTCGGTGCTCTCGATGTCGAAGTGATCGCCGCGGCCCATGCGCCGCTGGCGTTCGTGCAGCGCGTACGAGCGGGCGGCGATAGCCTGCGTCTCGAACGCCGCGGCGTGCCAGTTGGGGTAGAGCTCCTTGGCGACGACGCCAGGCAGGTAGCGCTCGATGGGCACGTGGTTGACCACGTCGAAGACGCCCGGCGAGAGCGTGGGTCGCGTGTGCAGCAATACGACGCCGGGGTAGGGTGTCTCGCCGAACGCGATGTCCGCGCCGTCGGCGTGGCGCAGCGCCAGGGGCTGGCCGCGATCGAAATGCCGCGTCGCCCCGCCGTGGTCGGTGACGATCCAGCCCGATTCACCGAGGCGGACCCGCACCGGCGAGCGGAGCGTCACGGGGCGCCCGAGGCCGGGGTGGTTGTCGACGACGACGTCCCCCGTGGCGCCGAAGCGAGCCTCGGCGGCCTCCGTGGCGATGCGCACGCGCATACGCGGCTCGCCGGCGGCGTCGTTCAGCACGCGCACGCTCGCGGGCTGCGGCGATCGGAACATGCTCGCGCACGAGGCGAGCGCCATGAGGCACAACAGGGCCACACACCCGGCGACGATGCTCCGGGCCCGGGTGGCGGGGGGGGTGCGCGCGATCCGTGCGGCGGTTGGATGTCTCAATGTCGCCCTCGTGCTGTCAACGTCGGGGGTGGCGGCGTCCGTTCGCGCACACGCCCGGCGGGGTGCAGATCAATACTCGATTTCGCGGAGCTCGAGCCCGTACTGGGTGAGGCGCTCGCGCACCTCGACGAGGGAGGTCGCGCCGAAGTTCTTGACGCCCATGAGCTCCGCCTCGGTGCGGGCGACGAGGTCGCCCATCGTCTGGATGCCCAGGAGCTGCAGGGCCTTGCGCACACGCACCGAGAAGTCGATGTCGGCGACGGACTTGTTCAGCGCCGCCTCCTTGCCGCTGCCCTTGAGCGATTCGAAGATGTCGCGGCGCGACTGGCGGCGCTGGTCTTCGAGGCGCTGGCCGAGGCGCAGGCCACGGGCGGTGAGCATGTGCTTGATCTCGATCAGCGACGACTCGCCGAAGTTCTTGTACGCGAGCAGCTCCGCCTCGCTCACCCGCAGCAGGTCGTACAGCGAGCGGATGTTCATCTTCTTGAGGCAGTTGCGGGCGCGGACGCTCAGGTCGAAATCCGTCACCGGGATGTCGAGCATGGCGTTGCGCTTGGCGAGGTCGCGGTCGTGCTCATCGTCGATGAACATGTCGCGCGAGGCCAGCACGTCCTTCATGTACAGGCGGGCGCGCAGGTGGTTGGGGTTGGTGTCGAGGATCTGCTTGAGGCACTTCTCGGAGCCGGCGTAGTCGCCGCGGTCTTCGTAGAGCACCGCGAGGTTGAGCAGCGCGTTGATGGGCGCCGGCGTGCGGTTGCTCAGCAGCTCGTAGAGGACGATGGCCTCGTCCTCCTCGCCGAGGAGGTCGAGCAGGAACGCGAGACGGAAGACGGCCTCGTCGTCGCTCCGGTCCGCCGCGACGGCCTTGCGGAGCTGCGCCACCGCGCCGGGGCGGTCGCCGGCGTCTTCGGCCTCCTGCGCGGCTTTCTTGTGCTTGCTGGCGGTGGCGGGGTCGCGCTGCTCCGTGTCGGGGCCGGCGCCGATCACCATATCCATCGGGTCGTGGCTCATGCTCGCTCCGTGCTGTCTTCTATTGTGGATCGCTCACGCCGGGGCCTCTTGCCGAGGCTTCCGTCGCGATGCGCGGCTCTCGCCGAACCGAACAGGGTACCGCTCTCAGGGTATTTTCTCAACGCCTACGGCGAGCATACGCGCGCTAGACGCCCTCGCCCGGCCCGCCAGGCCCCCGCACCGGCTCTGAACCAGCCACCGACCCGAGGATCGCCGCCGCGGGCCCGTCGGTCGGTGGGGGGGCGTCGGGCCCGCCGGTGTTGAGCAGATCGATCGATCGCCACCGCCCGCCCATGAACCGGAAGGCCATCACCCCCGCGAACACGGTGATGAACGCCGCCGCGGCGATCCACGGCCCCAGGGCCCGCAGGTCGGGGAAGAGCGCCAGCATCGCCCAGCCGCCGCCGATGATGAACGTCCACGCCATGATCACCGTCGCCACCCCCGGCCAGACGGTGTCCCCGGCGCCGCGGAGGGCGCCCACGAGGGTGATGCCCAGGGCGTCGAAGATCTGGAAGAGGGCGGCGCAGATCATGATCTGCGAGCCGATGCGCAGGATGTCCTCCGCCATCTCCGGCGGGGCGTTGGGGTCGATGAACAGGCGCACCATCGGCTCGCGGAAGATCACGAAGCACGCGGCGCAGAACCCCATGTACACGATGCTCACCCGCACCCCCAGCCACGCCCGCTTCACCGCGAGGTCGGGCCGGCCCATGCCGATGCACTTGCCCACCATCGCCGTCACCGCGATGGAGATGCCCACCGCCGGCATGAACGAGAGGTGCATGTACCGCAGGCCGATCCAGCCCGCGGCGTTGTCCGCCACGCCGATGCTGGCCAGGATCGCGGTCATGAAGATCGCCCAGCACACCAATTCGTTGCCCAGCGTCACGCCCGCGGGCCAGCCGATCTTCAGGATGTCGCGCATCGGCGCCAGCCGCGGGCGCCACGCGCTGCGCGTCTTGAACTTCCGGTGCATCGCGGGCCCGAGGAAGATCGCCATAGGGATCGCGGCCTCGACCATGCTGCCGATCACGGTGCCGATCGCCGCGCCCACGACGCCCAACTGGGGCATTCCGAAGTTGCCGAAGATCAGCGCGTAGTTCACCACGACGTTCACGATGTTCCCGCACAGCGCCGCGACGAAGACGGTCATCGGCGCGTGCATGCCGTAGAAGAACTGCGCGATGGCCCGGGCGGAGATCGTGAACACCGCCCCCAGCAGCAGGATCCGCGCGTACGACGTCTGCAGCTCGAACACCCTCGGGTCGTACGCGTCGCGCTCGAACGTCATCCCCAGCAGGCCCGCGGCGTCCAGCGTCAGCGACGGCCCCGCCACCAGCAGCCAGCGCAGGCACAACGCCGCGGGCACGAGGACGATCAACCAGAACAGCACGCCCAGCCAGACCCCGTTCCACGCGTACATCGGCGCCCGCTCGGGCCGCCCCGCGCCAGAGTTCTGGCTCACGTAGGTGTTCACCACGCTCAGGGCCCCGAGCGTGATGGCAATGGGCACGAACGCGATGATGCCGCCGTTGCCCTGCGCCGCCAGCTCCGCCGCCCCCAGCCGCGAGACCATCAGCCCGTCCACGAACTGCGCGATGGTGTACGACACCATCGTCGCCGCCACGGGCGCGGCGAGCACCAGCAGCTCCATCAGCGGGGTGCGGCTGCTCGTATCAGTGGTCGGCGCCAGAGGTTGAGTGTGGCCCATAACGCGTGCGCGGCGGATCCTACGCCGAGACGCGCCACCCCGAAGCGCCGGGGCCGCGCCGGCGGATCAGCCGGTGCGGCCCAGCCGGTGGGCACGCACCCGCGAACGAGCCTCATCCACGAGGTCGAGCAGCCGTCGTCGTGTCTCCGGGCGGACGTCCAGCGTCGACGCCCGCTCCATCGCCTCCGTCGCCATCCAGACCAGCAGCGTCGTGTGCTGGGCCGAGCCGGGATCGTTCCGGAGGTCTCGCTCGAGTTGGTCGGCGAGGTAGCAGCCGGCCCGGTCGTCGGAGGTTGTGCGCATTGGGACGGTCCTCGTGCGGGGGACGGGTGCGTGGGATGTGCCCATCGGCCGACCCCGGCGGACAATCCACCCCCACGCGCCGACGCGGGCGAGCGGCCGCGGTAGGATGCAACGATCGTGACGAAAGCACCCCAGACCATCACCGATCCCACCCACGAAGAGGCGGCCCCCGAGGGCGTCGGCGCCGTCGACCCCGCGGCTATCGCCCCCGCCGTGGAGGCCGTGCTCTTCAGCCTCGACAAGCCCACATCGCTCGCCAAGGTGGCCGAGGCGGTCGCCAAGCGGGTGCGGGAGACGCAGGCGCGGCACGTCCGCGAAGCGATCGATCTTCTGAATGAGACGTACGAGCAGACCGGGCGCGCCTTCCGCGTCGAGCAGGTCGCGGGCGGATATCGGGTCATGACCATGCCCGAGCACGCGGAGGTCGTCGCGGCGTTCCACGCCTCCCGCGCCAGCGCCAAGCTCAGCCGCGCGGCGGTCGAGTCGCTCGCCGTCATCGCCTACCGCCAGCCGGTCACCCGCGTGCAGATCGAGGCGATCCGCGGCGTGGCGTGCGGCGAGGTGCTCCGCACGCTCCTCGACAAGCGGCTCATCGCCATCGTCGGACGGGCGGAGGAACTCGGGCGCCCGATGCTCTACGGCACGACGCGCCACTTCCTCGAACTCTTCGGCCTCTCGAGCGTGAAGGACCTCCCCGCGGTGGGCGACATCGCCCCCGACTTCGCCGCGCTCATCGAGCAGAAGAACGACGATCCCCAGGGCGATGCGCCAGCGCCCGAGGATGCGCCGGAGGCCCCCGCGTCATGAGTCGGTCGCAGCGCTTCGTTGTTTTCGCGGTCGTTCTCGCGGCGTCCCTGCTGGGCGGGTGCTCGACGTACAAGCTGCAGGGGCGCATCGTCGATGGACAGGTGAGCTACATCTCCGTGGTTGACGCCTCCGACCCGCGGCTCGTGGGCGGCTACGGCCTCGAGGGCGCCACGCTCGAACTCTGGACCGACCCCGACCGCATCAACCGCAAGCGCGTGGCCCAGGGCGTGAGCGACGGCGACGGCTACTTCGAACTGCCCGTCGACGAGATCGGCGCCGGCCTCCTCGAGTACGACGTCGGCCTCAACGTCCGGCGGCACGGCTACGCCGGCACGCAGCAGACCTTCCGCCTGCCGCCCCAGCGCCGGCGCGTGCTCGTCGTGCTCCGCCGCGGCGACGGGCCCCGCGACACCGAGGTGGAAGACCTGATGGAAGAGTACCGGCGCTTCAACCGCTGACCTTGGCGAAACGGCGTTCGCGCTCGCCGGGGGGAACCCGCCCGCGCGGGGGTCGTACACTCCGCGTGATGGTGAAGCGTCGCAGACTCCATCTCGGGCTGCCGGGCATCGGCTACATCTTCGTGTCGGTCCTGCTCGGCCTCGGCGCGGTCAACAGCCAGAACAATCTGCTCTTCTGGGCGTTCGGCGTGGCCATCGTGGGTCTGCTGCTCTCGGGGCTGATCTCCGGCGCCATGCTGATGCGGGTGGAGGCGGTGCGCGAGGAGGTCGAATCGTCGAGCGTCGGCCGGCCGCTGCGCATCCGCTACGCGCTGCACAACCGCGCGCGGCTGCTGCCCGCGTTCGCGATCACCATCGAGGAACTCACGGGCAAGGGACGCAAAGGCTCGACGTGGGCCGCGCACATGCCCCTGCCCCGCGGCTACGCCGCCCACATCGCCCCGCGACGCACCGTGCACGCGGTCGCCGGGGTGCGCCCGACCCGGCGCGGCGAGGCCGTGTTCGACGCGTTCCGCATCGTGAGCGGTTTCCCGTTCGGCCTCTTCCTGAAGTCCGTGACGTTCATCGACGATCCCCGCGCCGGCGCCCGCGCGCTGGTGCGGCCCGAGGTGCGCCCCGTGCGCCACGGCGTGGTGCGCGAGCTCGTGCGCATCGCCGGCGAGGGCGCCACCAACACCGACAGCCTCGGGCGCGGCGACGAGTTCTTCGGATTGCGCGAGTACGCCCCCGGCGACAGCCCCCGCCACATCGCTTGGCGCTCCACCGCCCGCACGGGCGAGCTCGTGGTGCGGGAGCACGTCGCCCCCTCGCCCACGCGCGTGTGGGTCGGCCTCGCATTGCGGTCGGACGACGACACCCGGCGCGAACGCGCCATCAGCATGGCCGCGAGCCTGCTCGTCGCCGCCCACCGCGAGGGGGTCGAGACGGGGTTGCACATCATTTCGGAGGGGGTGCGCATCCCGGCGCGCACGGGCGCGCGGCATCTCGGGGCGATGCTCGATGCGCTGGCGTTGATCGGCGCCGATCGCCCGCCCACCCCGCGACGGATGGCCCGGCACGACGCGCCCAAGGGCGCGTGGGTCATCGTGCACGACGACGAGCCGACGCGTGCGATCGCCTCACCCGACGCCCGCCACGTCACCGCGCTCCGCCCCGGCGAGGTCTTCATGGACGACCACCCCGATACGGAGGGGGCGTCGTGAATCTCCTCAGACGAGCCGACGTCTGGCGGCTGGCCGCGATGGCGATGGGCATCGTGTGCTTCTTCGTCGCCTCCGGGCACATCTTCATCGCCCTCGTCGCGCTGGGTCTGGCCGCGATGGGCCGGATGCTCGTCGGCGACCGCAGCGACCGCGCCCTGCCTCGGTGGCTGCTCAACCTGCTCGTGCTCGTGGCGTCGGCGTACGCGGGGCAGCGTTCGCTCTCGAACCCGCAGGACACCGTCGAGTACATCGGCACCCTGCTGGCGTGGGTGCAGGTGGTGAAGCTGTACGACAAGCAGACGCCGCGCGACCACGCGCAGTTGCTCATCATGAGCGTCTTCACGGTGATCGCGGCGTGCCTGACCAGCAACGCGATCGAGATCGGCGTCGCGCTCGCCCTCTACACGCCGATCGCGCTGTACGCGATCCTCCTGCACCAGGTGGCCTCGCCGCAGCGCCGCGTGCGCTTCACGAACCCGGACACCCCCGCACCGGCGTTCAACGCCCGCTCGCTGGCGCACCTCCGCGCGAGCGTGCTGGTGATGACGACGCTCGGAGTGCTGGGCGCGGGCGTGGTGTACCTCGTCCTGCCCCGCGGCATGGGCTCGGACATGTTCTCCGACTGGTCCAGCCCGCGGGCGGGCGCCATGAGCGGCTTCACCGACGAGGTGGCGCTGGGCAGGCCCGGCGAGATCACCGAATCGCAGGAGACCGTGCTCGACCTCGTGCTCCTCGACGAGACAGGGCGCAACATCGGCTCGCTCAACCGCTCCGTGCTGCTGCGCGGGGCAACGCTCGAGCACTACGACGCCTCCCGCGGCCTCTGGCGGCGCGCCGACGACGCCGCGGAGCGCAGCGAAACGGTCTGGCCCGGCCCTGGCGCCGCCCTGTCCATCGGCCCCTCGATCGCCTCGCAGCGCTACGTGCAGCGCATCACCATCCGCAACAAGCAGCACGACCACCTCTTCACGATGTCGCGGCCCGTCGCCGTGGCTTTCGACCGCGAGACGCAGGTCCGCCTGCGTCCCCACGACCACGTGCTGACCACCAGTCGCAACGGGCGCGTCACCTACTCGGTCGAATCGGAGATCGACGTGCGCCCGAGCCAGGCCCTGCGCACGCCGCGGCTGCCGAGGCTCTTCGGCGAGGGGCCGATCCACGACCTCGCCCTCGAAGTGCTCGCCGCGAGCGACATCGAGCGCGACCCGGAGGCGCACATCACGCGGCACGACCGACAGATCGCCCGCATTTTCGAGCGCTACCTCCAGACCGAGTACCAGTACGACACCTTCCTCGAGGCGCCCGAGAGCGACGAAGACCCGATGGAGATGTTCCTCTTCCGCGTGCGCCGGGGGCACTGCGAATACTTCGCCGGCGCCATGGCCGCGATGCTGCGCAGCGTCGGCATCGACGCCCGCGTCGTCACCGGGTACCGCGCCAGCGAGTTCAACGACATCGCCGGCCACTACACCGTCCGGCAGAGCAACGCCCACGCGTGGGTCGAGGCGCAGGTCGACGAGGGGCTGTGGATGACCTACGACCCCTCGCCGCCGGAGTTCGTCAGCGCCCTGCACGCGCCGCGGGGCGGTCTGCTCGGGCGTCTGGAGAAGATGTACGAAGCCGTCGAGCACGGGTGGATCACCTGGGTCGTGGGCTTCGACGAGCAGAAACGCACATCGATCCTCGGCCTCGACGCCGAGCGCGACGGCGCACGCTTCAACATCTCGGTGGAGTGGCTCTACGCCTCCCGCGCCGACATCGCGCGGCGGCTGTTGCAGAGCGCGCTCTGGGGGGTCATCGCGTTCGGCGTCACGGCGCTGCTCGGGTTCGGCCTCCGCTTCGTCTGGCGGTGGCTCGAGAGCGTCCGCCCGGGCCTGTTCGCGTCGCTCTTAGCGCGCCGTGCCCCGCGCTCCGGCGAACGCCGCGAACTCGCCTTCTACCGCGCCGCCCTCAACGCCCTCGCCCGCGCCGGCGTGGGCAAGCCGGCCTGGCGCACCCCCATGACGCACGCCGACGCGCTCGCCCGGCGCGACCCCGCGCTCGCCTCCGACCTCCGCACCCTCGTCGAGCTGTACTATCGCGAGCGTTTCGCCGGCCGCCCGCTCACGCCCGACGAAGTCGAACGCGCCCAGCGTTCGCTCGGGTCCCTGCGGACGCGGCTCAACGGCACGCGGGAGCGCACGCGATGACGGATCGCACGGCCGAACGACGCGAGGAAGACTGGTCGCCGCTCGAGCCCGATGTGCACGAGCGACAGATCGAAGCCCTCGGCGCCTTCGTGCGCGCTAATAGCGTGCGCACCGCCGTCGACCTCGGCAGCGGCGACGGGCGCGTGGGCGTGCCCATGGCCGCGCTCGGCGTCCGCGTGCTGGCGATCGACAACGACGACGAGGCGCTGCGGCGCTGCGCGGCGGCCGGCCTCACCACCCGCAACGCCGACCTCCTCGACCCCGCGCTCGACTGCACCCTCGACGGCGAACCGCCCGACTGCGCGTGGTGCCTCGGCAACACGCTGATGGAGATCCCCGACGGCGCCGACGCCGCGGCGATGCTGCGCCGACTCCGCGCGGCCCTGCGCCCGGGCGCGTGCCTGATCATCGACAACTTCAGCGCCCGCTACTGGCCCTGCGTCGCCCAGGGGTTGTGGGTGAGCGGCGTCAGCCCCGACGGCACGGAGCAGATCGTCTGGGCGGACGACGACAACGTCTTCGCCCTCCGGCGCGGCGACGAGGTGGATGTCGACCACGAGGAGATCCGCCCCGGCGACCGCCTCATCCGCCTGTGGACGCGTAACGAACTGCGCCTCCTCGCCATGGCGACCGGCTGGGAGGGCCCCGAGGAGGACGAATCGGGCGAACTCCTCATCCTGCGCCGCCCCGAGGCGTAAGCCACCGGGGCCGCGAGCCGGACCCAACAGCGCCGGCGATGGTTCTCGGTCCTGCGTTGTTGGTGTGCGTCGCTCCGGGTCAAGCCACCCGCGCGATGGATCGATAAGCCTCCGTTGGGGGGCTTCGCGAACAGCCATGCGCACCACGCCGAGAGGGGACGCCCCGTGCCCGCACGCCGATCCAGAACAGAACACTGGCGCGACAGCCTCGCGCAGCTCGCCGAGCGCGGCGGCGCGCTCGAGGTCTCGCTCGCCGGCCCGGAGGGCGAGGACTACGACTACAACCACTCCGTGCGCAAGAACCTCATCTGGCGCGTGCGCGTCCTCTCCGTCAACGATCACGAGATCGTCGTGGAAGAGCCCGTCGTCATGCGCCAGCGCATCGCCCTGGCGCCCGGCATCGAGCTCATCGGCGTCATCGCGATCGGGCCCAACCGCTGGATGTTCCGCACCCGCAACCTCGGCCCCACCAGCGGGCGCCTCGCCGGCGGGCTCGAAACCGGCGCCCTCCGCCTCATCATGCCCAGCGAGGTCGAGCGCTGCCAGCGCCGCTCGTTCTACCGCGTCTCCACGATGGGCCTGCACCTGCCCATCATCGAGTGCAGCGCGCTGCTCGACCCGGAGTCCGCCTTCGCCGCCGAGGCGGCCAACCAGGCGCTCATCACCGATCAACTCACCGACGACGTGATCGCCCGCATCGAGCCCGCTCCCGAGCACTCCGTGCTCGTGCCCGAGATCGGCCCCTCCTTCGAGGCCAGCATGGTCAACCTCGGCGGCGGCGGCGTGGGCCTGCTCGTCGAGCCCGATCAGGCCCACGGCCTCGAGAGCCACCGCCTGTTCTGGCTGATGATCAACCTCACGCCGCACATCCCCTCGCCGCTGGGCGTGAGCGCGCGCCTCGTGCACACGCACCTGGACGTCTCGCACCGCACGTACGCGGGCATGTCGTTCGAGTTCGGGCGCCACCGGGCGCACGAGAAGTTCGTGGTGGAGCAGATCTGCCGCTACGTCGCCGAGGTGCAGCGCGAGCAACTCCGCAGCCGCTACGATCGCGACGCGGGCTGATCACAATCGAACACGCATCAGCATGAACCGCCTCGCCGCTCGCACGGCGCGACACACCGTCAGCGCACGATCCGCACGCGCTCCGTCGGGCGTTCCAGCACGTTGATGGCCGCGACGCCGTCGCCGGTGCGCAGCATCACCGGGTTCTCGCCCCCGTTGAGCACGCAGGTGTAGCGCGAGCCGCGGACCTCGTGCCGCTCGATGCGGTCGTAGGGGCTGGCGTTCTCGAGCACGGCCCGGCCCTCGCCGGCGTCGACGTCCAGCAACCCTGTCGAGCCGCGCGCGATCTGCAGGCGGATGTTGCCCTTGCCCGTCGTGAGCGCCACGGGGTCCGCGATGGGCGTGGCCGTCCGCACCTCGATGGGCCCCTCGTCGAGTTCCGCGTGGATGGCCCCGGCGACGCCGATAAGGATGATCCGCCCCTCGCCGACGCGCACCCGCACCCCGCCGGCGGCGGGCGCCGTGATGCGCACGTCGACGCGGTGCCCCTCGACGCTCGGGCGCACCGTCGTGGACCGCACCCGCACGATGGGGAGGTCGTGGGCCTCGTCCGTCTCGACCGTCACCGACTCGTGGGCCAGGATCATCTCCCGATCCTCGCGCTCGACGTCGCCGTCGATGCGGAGGGTGTGCCGCACGTCGATCTCGCGCACACGCGGGTCGATGCGGACGATCACGTCGCCGCGGAAGTTTTCCACATCGATGGCGGGCCCGGCGACGCGGGCGTCTGCGATCATCGGCGGATCGATCCGGATGCGCTCCGCACGCTCGGTGGCGCAGCCCCAGAGCGGCGCCAGAGCGAAAACAGCGAGGGCGAGGGTTCCGGCGAGCGTGCGGCGGGTTCGGGCGTGCGGCATGGTCAAGCTCCTGCGGGTCTGCGTCCGAGGGTGGACGGGCGGGCGTACCCTTGAGACGATATCGAATGCCCGCCGATCCCACATGAACCGCCCGCGGCCCATCTGGCCCGGGCGGGACGAACCGGCGAGGCGCTCGCCGCGAAGAGTGCCGCAGAAGCGGCGAGCGGACAGACGAATCTCCGGCGCGAGGTGCTACGCCATGGGCAGAACCACGGATCGTAAAAACCCCCGAATCATCGCTCTGCGTGGCGTGGCCTGCGGCGCCGCGTCGGTGCTCCTGCTCGCGGGGATGTCCGGCTGTGAGTGGTGGCTCTCGATCAATCAGGGCGGCAAGTCGCTGGCCGAGAAACTGATCGACGACCGCTTCGGCGACGACGACAAACCGCAGAGGGGCTCCGGCGCGACGGTGACCGGCGGCGCAGGCGGCGCCGGCGGGTCGAGCGGTGGCGGCGCGGGCGGACGTTCCGCCGCATCTGGCGCTGCGGGGAGCGAGAGCGACGAAGCGGACACACCGCAGGAGGCCGCCGCGAAGCCGCCGCGGCTCACCGCCCACATCGGCGGGCACCGGTGGGACGTCCGCGCTCTGCGCATCACGCCCATCGACCACGGCGCCCTGGCGCTCGAGGCGCGCCTCACCAACGCCGGATCGCCCGCGTCCGTGCGCATCGTCTTCGACAGCGCCGGCTGGCCCAAAGACGCGAGCGGCGCCCCGGTGGACTTCGATTGGAACGACGAGCGCCCGGACGTTGAGCGCTCCACGGAGATGCCCACCGGCGAGGCCCTGTCGCTCGACGGCCGCCGTCACGCGCTCGCACTCGTCGGAGTGAACGCCGCGCTCGATCGCGACCCCGAGCACCCGCGCCTCACGGGGATCATCGACGCCCACGCCACGCGCACGACGAGCGAGGGGCACGCCTTCGAGCAGCTTTTGCGGGTGCGGTTCGATGTCGGGGTCGAGGCCGCCGCCGAAGCCACCGACCGCTGAGGGTCTGGAAAGCGAGGGGGCGCGCCGGCTGGGGGGTGTGGCCGCGGATCAGTTCGTCGGCGCGCCCGGGGCGCCTTCCGGGGGCGGGTTGCGGATCTGGTGCAGCCGGGCGATGGGCGTGCCGGTGGGGTCGTGGCGCTCGGGCATGAGCCACAGCCAGTAGTCGGACTGGTACCCGCTGCCGGGCCGCAGCGAGACGCGCCGGGCGGAGCCGTCCCAGAACGCGATGTTGCTCTCGCGGTAGCCGTGCCACCAGCCGATGGGTTGATAGGCTTGGGTGTACTGCTGCTCCGTCAGCACGCCGGGCTCGAGGCTGGCGAAATCCCCGAGCATCACGGTGAGCGACGGGTTGACGAGCACGGTGTCGGGCCGGTTGTTGTGGGCCCACTTCCGCATGCCGGGGAAGTTGCGCCCGGCGCCATCGATGCTGCCGACGCGCGCCCAGACCCAGTCGTTGCTGGTGTAGCTGTTGCCGCGCACGCCGAAAGCGGAGTGCATCCATTCGGGGTACAGGAACCAGCTCTGGGGGTACCCCTGGTTGATGTTATTGCCCGAGCCCGCGATGACAGCGCCGGTGTCGCGGGGGCACTGGTAGACCTCGAAGAGGAAGTGGGGGCTCGTGACCTGCAGATACTCGTTGATGGGCGGGTTGGTCCGGTTCGCCAGCTGATTGGGCTGCGACGGGTTGACCCAGGTGACGGCGCCGCCCCATCCGCTGCTGTATGGCGGATTGGACGTTGGGAGGGGGTTGGCGATGTTCTTTTCGCTGTTCGGGAAGACGCCGCGCGAGGTTACGAAGGCGTGCCACGCCACCGCCAGTTGTCGCTGATTGGAGAGGCACACGGCGTCGCGCCCGATGTCGCGGACGCGCGACAGGCCACCGACAAGGAGGCTGATGAGCACGCCGACCACCGCGACGACAACCAAGAGCTCAATGAGCGTGAACCCCCCACGAAGACTGGTCCGAGAACGGGACCGCTCCATGGAGGCAGTGTACCCCCGCGCCGCGGCAAGACAACCTCGATTCGCCACTGGCCGACGCCGCGTCGGCCCCCGGGTTTCGGTGAAGGGGCGTCCGGGTATGCAGTCGGTGGGGTCCGGGGAAGAGACATTCCTCGGGGGCAGGCTTCCGGGGGTGGGCGGAACTCTGGCGCGGAGGGAGCGTCTGACCGATGGTGGAGGCACGACCCCACGCCGCGACGCATCGCCGTCGCGGGTTTGCGTCGTCGCACGCACGTAGTGAGGATGTACAGGATATGAGGACCATGTCGCATCGTTTGTTGTCCGTGGCCGCACTGACCGTGTGCGCCGCGCCCGCGCTCGCCGAGCCCCCGCTCTTCCAGATCTCCATCCCGCCGCTCGTCGAGGGCGGCCCCTTCACGGGCAGGTTGGTGGTCTACCTGATCGCGGAGGACGCCAAGGTCGACCGGCGGCTCAGCCCGATCGACGGCCCCTTCTTCGACGACCCGCAGCCGATGTTCAGCATGCGGCTCGAGAACGTGGAGGCGGGCGAGGCGTTCATGTTCAAGGACGAGGCGTACTTCCCCGTCCCCCTCGCAGACCTCCCCGCGGGGCGCTACCAAGCCATGGTGGTGCTCGATCGCTCCATGACGCACAGCGCATGGAACAAGGAGGAGGGGGCCTTGGTGTCCCCCCGGCGCGCGTTTGACCACGACCCCGAGACGCAGCCCGCCTATGTGCAGTTTCAGCTCCTCAACCACGAGATCCAGCCCATCCCCATGCTCGAGGGCGTCGAGCTCTTCGAGACCTCCAGCACGCTGCTGACGCAATTTCGCGGCATGCCCGTCACCCTGCGGGCCGGCGTCGTCTACCCGGAAGATTACGACCCGGACCGCGAATACGCCGCGGTGTATTGGATCCCCAGCTTCGGCACCGTGCCCGAGTTCGGCGGCGATCACCGCGACGCATGGCTCGAGGTGCACCGGCGCACCCGCGTCCCCGGTCCCCCCGTGCACCCGCTCTGGCGCGACGCGTTCTTCATCTCGCTCGACCCGCAGGGCCAGTTCGGCCACCATCTCTTCGCCGACTCCGATAACAATGGGCCCGTCGGGCGCGCTCTGATCGAGGAGCTCATCCCGGCCCTCGAAACGAAATACAACCTCCGGCCCGAGCCCGAGGCCCGCATCCTGCGCGGCCACTCCTCCGGCGGCTGGTCGTCGATCTGGCTGGCCATGAAATACCCAGAGACCTTCGGCGGCGCGTGGTCGAGCGCCCCGGACCCGGTGGACTTCCGCGCCTTTCAGCTCGTCAACATCTACGAAGACCAGAACATGTACTTCGACGACGACGGCTTCGAGCGCCCCAGCTACCGCTCCGGCGGCAACGTCCTCATGACCATCCGCGAAGAGAACCGTATGGAGTACGTCTTGGGCTCCCGGTTCGAGGGCGCGCAGCAGTGGGGCTCTTGGCAGGCGGTCTTCGGGACCCGCGCTCGCGACGGCATGCCGCGCCCGCTCTTCAACATCGACACCGGCGTCATCGACCGGCAGGTCGCCGAGAGCTTCAAGCGCTTCGACATCGGCCATCTGGTGCGCACCAACCCCGACAAGTACGCCCCCATCTTCCGCGACCGCATCCGCATCGTCTGCGGCGAAGATGACAACTTCTACCTCGAGGGCGCCGTGCGCAAGCTCAAGGCCGCGCTCGAGGAAGCCGGCGCCGTCGGCGGCGAAGGGTATTGCGAGCTCGTCCCCGGCGCCGACCACGGCTCGGTGATCATCCGCGCGAATCAGAACATCCTCATGGATCAGATGCTCGATCACCTCCGCGACCACGGCTTCCCCGCCCGCCCCTGACGCGGCCACGAATACAACACCGCACACGACGGACGGGCCACGCGGCCCGTCCGTTTTTCGTTGCGGTGGGGCCGAGGCTCAGGCGACGGGCGACTCCTCGCGCAACGCCGCGTGCTCGCCCGCGGGGTCGATGCGCAGGTACCGGCTGAGGATCCGCGTGCCCAGATAGAACGGGCCCGTGTCCAGCAGCGCCACGATCACTTTGAAGGCGTAGCCGGAGACGATGAAGAACACCAGTTGCGGCCAAAGGTCGCGCTGGTCGTCGATGGGCAGCAGCCCGACGTAGAAGTGCGTGATCAGGATGACCGCCGTGGTGTCCACGAGTTGGCTGACCACGGTCGATCCGTTGTTGCGCAGCCACAGGTGCTTGCCCTTGGTCAGCCGCTTCCAGAAGTGGAAGACGTGGACGTCCGTCAGTTGGGCCGCGAGGTAGGCGATCATCGAGGCCGCGACGGCGCCGAACGCGGCGGTCTTGATCTCGAAGAAGAGCGGCAGCCGCTCGCCCGCCTCGCGTAGCTCCTGCAGCGAGGGGTCCGGCGCGGGGGGCAGCACGGAGCCGATCCACAGGATGAACACTACCCACAGGTTGATGAGGAACCCCACGAACACCACGAAGTTCGCGCGGCGCCGGCCGTAGAGCTCGCTGATGAAATCCGTGCAGAGGAACGTGATGGGGTAGGGCAGCACGCCGATGGCGACGAACAGCGGGAACGAGAAGCCCTCGGTGATCGGGATCTGCACGCCCACGAAGCGCGTCACGCCCAGGATGTTGAGCATCGCCAGCGTGCCCACGAAGATACCCGCCAGCACGAGGAACACCCGCTCGCGCCGCTCGTGCAGCACGCTCGGGTCGAGGCGGGCGAGGCCGGGGAACGTCGCCTGATGGTTCGGGTTGAGCGCAGTGGGGGTCGGCACGGCGGATCACGATACCCACATACATGAGGGCTGGGATGTGAGGATCGATCGGACCCGCGTGGTTTGGCTGGAGAGGCGCCCAACGAGCGTAGACCCGAGCGGGACGGGGCGAACCCGGCGGCCTTCGCTTGTGCCCGTCGCCGGCCGGCCGCATAATGCGCTATCGATCAGCCCATCGTGGAATCTTGTGGCTTACAGAGCGGAGACAAAGCATGCAGAACGACGACGTATTCGATCGGCGCGTCTTACTCGCCGGACTCGGCGCCGCGGGCGCGTTCGCAGCCACCCGCTCGCTGCGCGCAGGCGATCTGAACCCGCCGGCGGGTCCGATCTCTCCGACGATGAAAACGCTCGATGAGATCGAGCCGCGCACAGCGATCAATGCGCAGAATACGCCAGGTGACACGGATTGTCTGTACAGGATCTCGCAGCCGGGTTCGTATTACGTCACCGAGAACCTGCACGGTGAGAGCGGCAAGAGCGGCATCTGCATCGACTCCGAGAACGTGAAGGTCGACCTGATGGGCTTTTCTATCGTCGGCGCCCCAGGATCGCTGTACGGCGTCTTCGTGCGGTCCTTTCGGAGGAGCATCCGTTTGCACAACGGATCAGTGGAGCAATGGGGACTGGATGGCGTGAATTTGGTCGACGGCGATTTGTCCGGCGTCAATCATGAGGTCGATGCCGTGTTTGTCTCGCAGAATAACGGGCGGGGCATCCGAGTCGGCGCCAACAGCGTGATCCAGAACTGCATCGCGTTCAACAACGGCACAATCGGGATTTCCGGCGGGGTGAACGCGATTATCTCGCACTGTGTCGCGCGAACATCCGGCAACGTCGGGATCGCGGGAGGCGCCGGCGGCACGATGATGCACTGCGCTGCGGAGCAGAACGCCAGCCATGGCTTGTTCACCAGCAACAGCGGTCTCGTCCTGCATTGCAACTCCCTGAACAACGAGGGGAATGGAATCCACGTGGGCGTCGCGAGCATGGTCTCGCATTGCACCGCCGCCGGCAACACGATCAGCGGCATCCGATTGAACGGGCGGTCGATCGCGTTGAACAATGTCTGCCAGTCCAACAATGCCGTCGGGGATGGGGCGGGCATTCTCATATCGAACGCTCGCAACCGTGTCGAGGGGAATAACTGCGTTTTGAACGGTGTCGGCATCCGCGCCACGACCGGCGGACATTTCATCGCTCGGAACACGTGCTCCGGCAACGTCGTCAACTGGGACATCGCCGCCAACAACGCGTGCCTTGTCGTCAATGCGACGCTCGGGAGCGCGTTCGCCGGCAATGCGGGCGGCGTATCCACCGGCTCGACCGATCCGAACGCGAACTACACCTACTGACCGCTTCGGCTGACAGCCATCCCGCCCGGGTGCGTCGGGCGGGACATCGCGCCGCCGCGGGTGTACACTCCCCATGTTCGCTCGGGGCGCCCCCGCCGCACGTGCGCGAGGGGCTGAGACGCACCCGTAGAACCTGATCCGGTTCGCACCGGCGTAGGGAACGCGACGCATGAGGCTCCGCCAGACATCTCGGCGTGCAGACACGTGCGCGACGCGCTCCCGAGCGCCGTCCGACGTACGCCACCGCACCGCCGAGGTCCCCCATGCCTGACACATCCGCACCCGCCCGCCGCCTCCCCCTCCGCGGCGCCCACAACCCCTCCACGAACCGCGAGGGCACCTCGCCCGGCTCCTTCGCCAACGCCCCGGACGTGGGCGGCCCGCTCGCCTACTCCTCGCCCGACACGCCCGGCATGCCTGCGCCGTCGGGCAAGACGGCGTGGGACTTCCTGCCCGAGGGGTGGTCCGTGGTCGATCTCCGGGCCGCCCCCGCCGGTGCGCCCGCGTGGGTGGGGGACGTCGAGTCAGCCAACCCACACGTGCCGGCGCGCACCCGCGTCGACGCGAGCGGCTGCGGCGCCTGTCTCGGCGACGATCGCGCGTTCGTCGAGTTCACCACCGCCCGGGGTGGGCGCCTCCGCGTGCTCTATCCGCGCGGGTTCAGGCCCGTCACGCAACTGGAGCACGCGCGGCTGGGGATCGTCACGCCCCAGATGCAGCACGTCGCGACGCGCGAGCCGCACCTCGCGGCGGAGCAGGTCCGCGACGAGATCGCCTCCGGTCGCATGATCCTGCCGGCGAACGTCCACCACCTTGCGCACAACCTCGAACCGATGGTCATCGGGCGGGCCTCGCGCACCAAGGTGAACGCCAACATGGGCGCCTCGCCCGTGTCATCGGGGACGGAGGAAGAGGTCGAGAAGCTGCGCTGGGCGGAGAAGTGGGGGGGCGACACGGTGATGGACCTGAGCACCGGGGGCGACCTCGACGCCTGCCGCGCCGCGATCATCGCCAACTCCACCGTGCCCATCGGCACCGTGCCCATCTACTCGATGATCATCGGGCGCCGCCTCGAAGACCTCACGCCCGAGGTCATCTTCGAGTCGCTGCGGCATCAGGCGCGTCAGGGCGTGGACTACTTCACGATCCACGCCGGCGTGCGCAAGGCGCACCTGAAGTTCATCCGCGACCGTCTCATCGGCATCGTCTCGCGCGGCGGGTCACTCCTCGCCAAGTGGTGCCTCGTGCACAACGCCGAGAACCCGATGTACGACCACTTCGACGCCATCTGCGACATCATGCGCGAGCACGACGTGTCCTTCTCGCTGGGCGACGGCCTCCGCCCCGGCGGCCTCGCCGACGCCACGGACGAGGCACAGCTCGCGGAGCTCGAGACGCTGGGCGAGCTCACCGAGCGCGCGTGGCGGCGCGGCTGCCAGGTGATGGTCGAGGGCCCCGGCCACGTGCCCTTCGATCAGATCGAGTTCAACATGAAGGCCCAGCGCACGATCTGCCACGGTGCGCCCTTCTACGTGCTCGGCCCGCTGGTGACGGACATCTTCCCCGGGTACGACCACATCACCTCGTGCATCGGCGCCACCGCCGCGGCGTACCACGGGGCGTCCATGCTCTGCTACGTCACGCCCAAGGAGCACCTGGGCCTGCCCAAGAAGGACGACGTGAAGCAGGGCTGCGTGGCGTACAAGATCGCGGCCCACGCCGCGGACGTCGCGCTGGGCATCCCCCACACCCGCGACCGCGACGACGACCTGACCAAGGCCCGCGCCGCGCTGAATTGGGAGCGACACTTCGAGCTCTCCTTCGACCCCGACCTTGCGCGAGCCTTCCACGACGAGGACCTCGACGTCGACACGGACTTCTGCGCCATGTGCGGCCACGACTGGTGCTCCGTGCGCATCAGCAAGGAGATCCAAGAGTTCGCCTCCGGCAAGGCCGAGGGCTTCGAGCGTCTGGGCGGTAAAGACGGCGCGACCCCGGGGGCGCCGAAGATTTCCGCGGCCCTTTCGCCCGAGCAGCAGGAGATCCTTCGCCAGCGGGGCGTGCTCAGCCCGGAGGAGATCCACCGCCTCGCCGCCAAGACCCGCAAGGCGGTGGGCGCGGACGCCGACAAGGCGTCCTGCCACTCCGACTACGTCGATCCGGACAAGGCGAAGCAGGTGCAGCAGCAGAAACTCGTGCAGGTGGACGTCCGCCCGGCGATGAACGTGCCCAAGCATGACAGCGTGATCTGAGCCCGCTGCAGGGAGCGAGCCCGCCATCGAGTGATCCGGCCGCGCGACAGCCACCACGCCAGTGCGTGCCGTAAAAGTCGGCCGGCGCACGGGCGGGATCGGGTACCATCTTGCGATGGACGCACCGAACCCACCCCTCCGCCGCGCTCGCGGCAGCGGCCCCGTGCTTGTCGTTGTCGGTCTGGCGCTGCTCGTGCTGGGCACGGTGACGGGCTTGGCCGGCGTCTTCTTCGGCGTGCGCAGCGTCGCCACAACGATGCAGCAATCCTTCGTTGCGGTGGATCGCGGCGACTGCGAGCGGTTCACCCCCGTCGAGTCGCGGTCCCACACCGTGTGGGTCCGTGATCTGAACGGGCAGGGCATCGATCCGGCATTGATCGCATCGGCGCTGCGCGTGACAGAGGTGGAGTCCGGGCGCGAAGTCCGAATCGCCGCGTCGATCTCCACCACCATCACGGTGATGGATGTCAAGCGCAAAAGCGTCGGCTCGATCGAACTCGTCGCCGGTCGCGAGGTCGAGATCTGTCTGACGGGGAACTCACCCGTCGCGATGATCGAGATCGCGCCGCAGGGGCTCGACGCCGGCGTGCTCGCGGCCCTTGTGCCCTGCTTCGCCTTCCCCATCGCGTTCGCGGGGCTGGTGATGGCGATCATCGGGGGGATCTTGTGGCTCAGCCGTGCCCCCGGAGCCCCCGGCGACACCCTCAGCGCTCGCTGACCATCCGCGCAGCCCAACGTTGACGCTTGTCATAGATGCGCTGACGTCATCCCCCGTGCCACCCACGCATCCGAGTGTTGTTCGCGATTCATCGTTACCGATGACGCTCGGGGCGCTCCCGGCCGACGGCCGGCGTCCTCGCGGGCATCGGTGTTGCGGCCGCACCCCTCGCACCGCCGAAGTAGAATCCACACCAAGGAGCCCCCGCATGAAACTCTTCAAGAAACTGCTCATCGTCGGCGCGGTGTGCGTCGTAGTTCTGATCGTCGGCGTCGTCGTCGCGTTCTCGCTGGGCATGAACGCGATCGCCAAGCAGGGCATCGAGCGGGGCGGCACCTACGCGCTGGGCGTGAACACCACCGTCGACAGCGCCAGCGTCGGCATCTTCAGCGGCAAGTTCGGGATGCGCGGCTTCTCCGTGGCGAACCCCGAGGGCTTCCCCTCGTCGCACTTCCTCACGCTGGGCAACGCCGGCGTGCAGGTCTCGATGGGCTCCCTCCAGAGCGACACCATCGAGCTTCCCGAACTGCGGCTCGAGAACATCGTCGCCAACCTCGAAAAGAAGGACGGCGCGGCCAACTACCAGGTGATCCTCGACAACGTCAAGCGACGCACCGGCGAGAAGGACCCCTCCGCACCGCCCTCCGAAGACGAGGGCCCCAACCTTGTCATCAACGACCTGATCATCCGCGACGTCACGGTGAACATGCAGGTGCTCGGCGTGACGAACATCACCGTGCCCATCGACGAGATCCGCCTCAAGAACGTCGGCAGGACGGGCACCGGCGTACGCGGCACCGGCGTGACGCTCGGGGAACTCACGGGCATCATCGTGCAGGCCGTCATGGCCGCGGCGATCCAGCAGGGCGGCGACCTCATCCCCAGGGACCTCGTGGGCGACATGCAGGGCGCGCTCGCCGGCCTCGGTTCGCTGGGCGACATGGGCCTGCAGGTGCTTGGCGATTCGCCCGTCAAGGTCGAAAAACTCGGCGACGCGGCGCAGAAAGCCGTCGAGGGCGCCGTCGAAGGCGTTCGCGGCCTCATCCCCGGCCAGCGACGCGGCAACAACGACGACTAAGCGACGCGGTTTGTTCCAGCGTGATGATGGCGGCGGCGTCAACGGGTGGTGTTGAGCGCCCGTCGGGATCGCTCGTGGACGTCGCGGGCTCACGGGATCGTTCCTGAACGCCGCCGAGACCATCGGTCAGGTGGATGCGAACACGATCGGTGAGCGCCCGTTGGAACCCGGGTGTATTTCTGACGTACCATGCCCGCGGCGAAACGTGTCGCCGGCGCCGGCTTGGAGGAGACAGCCACATGGTCCCCGTTGAAGCAGACAGATCACGCGGTTCAGAGGCCATCACCCGGGGTGTGCGCGTCTCGGTCACGCCCTCGTACCGCCAGGACCGCTCCGACCCCGGCGCCGGGAGGTTCATCTTCTCGTACCGCGTGCGCATCGCCAACGAGGGCGAGGCGCCCGTGTCGCTGCTCGCTCGCCGGTGGGTGATCGTCGACGCCGACGGCGAGCGTCACGAGGTCGAGGGCGAGGGCGTGGTGGGCTTGCAGCCGCAGATCCAGCCCGGCGCTGCGCACGAGTACGAGAGCTTCTGCCCCCTCCAGACGGCGTGGGGCACGATGGAGGGCTCGTACCTCATGCGCACCGCCGACGGCGAAGAATTCCACGCCGAGATCGCGCGGTTTTACCTCGCCGCGCCGGTTCCCGACGAGAATTAGCGCGTCCTTCGCCGTAGGTGGCGGGGTACGCACCGCGGGGGTATTATCTTTCCTGAGTTCTTCGCGTCCCGTTCGGGCGACACGCCCGCGAACAGGGCCGCGCATGCGTCCGCGCCGTGTGGTGTGGGCGTGAAAGATCATCACAGTTCACACACACCCGCGATGCTGCGCCGCACCGCCACGCGCGGCGCCGACGCCGGACCCGGACGGGGCGCCATGCGCCCGCACACCCCCTCGGAGGACACGCACACCATGACAACGCACGATGCGCCCGCCGAAACGCCGAAAATCCACGACCTCGAGCCCACGCTCGGCGACTTCCGCGCCGACGTGCTCGAGGGGCTCTCGCGCCCCAGTAAGGCGCTGCCGTGCAAATACCTCTACGACGAGCGCGGCTCCAAGCTCTTCGACAAAATCTGCGAGGTCGACGAGTACTACCCCACGCGCACCGAGATCGCCATCACGCGCGACAACGTCCACGACATCGCCGATGCGCTCGGCCCGCGTTGCGTGGTCATCGAGCCCGGCAGCGGGTCGAGCATGAAGACCGGCACGCTCTTGGACAACCTCGAAGACCCCGTCGCCTACATCCCCGTCGAGATCTCCCGCGAGCACCTCGCCGACGCCTCGCTGCGCATGGCCGAGGCGCACCCGAACGTCGAGATGCTGCCCGTGTGCGCAGATTTCACGCGACCGTTCGACCTGCCCACACCCTCCCGCGAATACGCCCGGCGCGTCGTCTACTTCCCCGGCTCGACGCTCGGCAACTTCCGCGCCGATTTCGCCAAGGCGTTCCTCGCGCAGATGGCCGA
>RECZ01000126.1 GCA_007693765.1 Phycisphaerales bacterium
ACAGCGCTCCCTCACGGTCGCGGCTCGTTCCTCAGAGCCCCTGCGCGCCGTGCGCCATCACCGTGCGGCGCATGTCTGTTCCGTGTGCCGTGGCGTCGCGCAGCGTCGCCACGATCCAGCGCAACGTGGGCGCACTCCAACAAAACGCGACTGTCAAGGAGCATGTGCAGCGCCCGCAAGACAGCAACGCCCCCCCTTCCGACGAAGAACGCGGAGACGCTCCTTCACAGTCGCGTTTCGTGTGGATGGCGGCATACTCACGTCCTCGTGGGCATGGTTCCGCGTGTTCGCGCTGCGCAAGACATGCCCGCGAAGACGTGGGCATGCCACCCGCCCATGGCACACATCCGCGCAGCGGCACGGGGACGCTCAGCCTTCGAGCGGGTCGGGGCGGAAGAGCTTTGTGCCCAGGGCCCAGTTCTTCTCGGTGAAGTTGCCGCCGAGATCGAAGGCCTTTTCGCGCTCCGGGCGAGCGGCGGAGAGGGCGATCGTCGTCTTGGCGTCGAGGTTGTCGAGGAGGGCGACGAAGATCGCCTCGGGCGTGGAGGGGATGCGGGCCGCGCCGAACTCGGGCTTCTCGTGATGCGAGAGGATGATGTGCTGTAGCACCGTGAGGGTGTGCGCGGGCAGGCGCTGGCCGCTGGTGCGCATGGACTGCTGGGCCCGGTCGTGGAGCATGATGGCGCCCTCGACGATGTGGCCGACGAGTTCGCCGCGGTCGGTGTACGCGAAGCCCTTCTCCCACGAGAGCTCGCGCGTCTTGCCGATGTCGTGCAGGAAGAGGCCCATGAGCACGATGTCGCGGTTGAGCCGCGGGTACGACGGCAGCGTGATGTCCGCGAGCTTGAGCAGTTGCAGGGTGTGCTCGAGCAGACCGCCGAGGTAGGCGTGGTGCAGCGCCTTGGCGGCGGGCGCCTGCGAGAACTGCTCCATCAGCATCTCGTCGTTGAGGTACTCGTCGGCGAGCGCCTTGACGGCGGGGTGCTTGAGCGTGCCCATGATCGCGCGCAGCTCGGCGAGCATCTCCGCGGGGTCGCGGGCGGAGGTCGGCAGCAGGTCGCGCAGTTGCTCGGGAGTGGGCTCGATGGGGTCGATGGCGTGGATGATGAGCTGGAGCTCGCCCTGATAGGGCTGCGTCTCGCCCTCGGCCCAGACGAAGCCGTCGGTGGGGAGGCGGTTGAAGACTTCCTCGCTGATCGTCCACATGCGCGCGGGCAGTTCGCCGGTCTTGTCGGAGATCAGGCAGCGGAGGTAGGGCTTGCCGCCGCGGGTGGTGCCGAGCTGGGCGTTGGTGATGGCGAAGGCGCCCTTGAAGCGCTCGGTCGGGCCGAACTCACCGATGTAGCGGCGCTTGGTGTTGGGCTCGGTCTGTGTTGTCGGAGAAGTGGTGGACATCGTTGCTCCGGGGACGCCCGCGGCGGCGGCGGGGATTGGGGTTTAGAAGGGAAGAGTGTACACGCGATGGGGAGGGCGGATGTCGGGGCGGGGGAGCGTGCGGGGGTGCTTGGGGCGTTCCCGCGGTGCCTGGGCGCAGCAGTTGAGTCTGGGCGTCAATGCGACGTCTGGGCGCCGCCACATTTCTGGGCGCCACTGCTGACCCGAAGGGCAGCAGTGGTTGAGCGAACATCGCGCGAGAGCATGTCGGGCGCACATGCACGCCTGCCGCTGCGCGGTCAGGCGTTGCACCCAGGTTCGGATCTTGCACACCACAGCCTTTGGCTGTGGTGTGGCACCCGGAGAGTGCGGCGACACACGGAGTGAGCAGCGCCGCCCGGAACGGCCTTACCGCTCCCCCTCATCCCGGAGGCGTTCGCGCAGGGCGCGGAGTTGTTCGAGCCGTTCCTTGAGCGCCTTCTCCGCGCCGACGCCCTCGGGCGTGTAGTACCGCTTCTCGACGCCCAGGTAGTCCTGCCCGGTGACGCCGCCGAGTTCGGTGCGCGCGCCGTCGGTGTGGCTGTAGCGGTAGCCCTTGCCGTGCGCATCGCTGCCGACGCTCTCGGCCTTGTGCGCGTCGCGCAGGAAGAGGGGCACGGGCACGGTGCGCCCCTCGCGCACGTCGCGCATGGCGTCGTTGATGGCGGTGTACGAGGCGTTGCTCTTGGGCGCGAGCGCGAGGTAGATCGCGCACTGCGAGAGCGTGATCCGCGCCTCGGGCATGCCGATGCGCTCCGCCAGCGACCACGCGGCCTCCGCCACCATGATCGCGCGCGGGTCAGCGTTGCCGATGTCCTCGCTGGCGAGGATCGCCAGCCGTCGCGCGACGAAACGCGGGTCCTCGCCGGCTTCGAGCATGCGGGCGATCCAGTACACCGCGGCGTCCGGGTCGCTGCCGCGGATGGACTTGATCATGGCGCTGATGACGTCGTAATGCTCGTCCCCCGTGCCGTCGTACACGAGCGCCTTGTGCTGGATGGACTCCTGCGCCGTGGCGAGGTCGATGCGCACCCCCGGAATTTCCCCCTGAACCGCCCCCGCGCGCGCTCGCCCGCTGCGGACCGCGACTTCGAGCGCCGTGAGCGCGCGCCGGGCGTCACCGTCGCTGATCCGGGCCCAGTGGGCGAGGGCGTCGTCGTCGACGCGGACGTCGAGGGCGCCGTAGCCGCGCTCGGGGTCGGCGAGGGCGGCGCGGAGCACGTCGATCACGTCCGCCTCGTCGAGCGGTTCGAGGCGGAAGAGCGTGCTGCGGCTCACGAGGGCGGAGTTCACGGAGAAGAGCGGGTTCTCGGTGGTGGCGCCGATGAGGGTGATGAGGCCGCGCTCGACGTCGCCCAGCAACACGTCCTGCTGGGCGCGGGTGAAGCGGTGGATCTCGTCGAGGAACAGGATGGCGCCCTTGCCCCCCTCCTCGATGCGTCGCGCGGAGTCTTCGATGATCTCGCGCACGCGCTTCACGCCCACGCTCGCAGCGTTCTCGCGCTCGAAGGGGCGCTTAGTGGCCTGCGCGATGACCTCGGCGAGCGTCGTCTTCCCCGTGCCGGGCGGGCCGTGGAAGATGATGCTGGTGATGGCGTCCGCCTCGATCATGCGCTGGAGGAGGCAGCCCTCGCCCAGGATGTGGCGTTGGCCCCGGACCTCGTCGAGGGTGCGGGGTCGCATCCGCACGGCGAGGGGCTCGACGGCGCGGCGGGCCGTCTGCCGGGCTGGGGACCAGAGGTCGGACATGACCCACGATCGTAGGTTGTTCGGGCGGCTCCACCCCAGCGTGCCACGGTTCCCCAAAGTGGCCCCGTCCCGTGTGTCTCGTGTGCCACGGGTCTGCGCAGCGGCCCCGTGCGGTTCGCGGGCAGGCGGATGCACATCGCACGGCTGCGGCTCCGCCGTAGCCGTGGCACACGCGGGGCCTTCGAGTCCACCAAGTGGGTTGGGCGTCCAGCCTGTCTACTTCACCTCCTCGATGTTCCACTGAATCCATCCCACATCCACGCGAACTACCCTTTCTGCAGTGGCCCAATGGGCGTCGCAACCGCAGAATTCCCGTTGCCTCTAAGGCCTGAGCCATTAGAATGCGCGTGCGGCACAGCCGAACGGCCTGCGCATTGACGACTCGCGGACACAGCGCCTCATGACGCAACGGCAAACCGACAAGCCGACGCCCCTCCGCCTCGCGTTTCGGATCGTGCTCGCCGCGGCGGCGATCTATCTGCCGTTCCTCGTCGGGAAGTACGCGATCGATTACGTCAATTCGCATCCGACAATCTCGGCTGAACATCGCGGTGCGGCGACATCGTTCATTTTGATCATGACGGCGGTCTGGTTCTTCGCCGCGATGTTCGGCGTCGCGTGCTTCCTCCGGCTCTCGCATGCGCGGAGCAGCGCCGGCGCCCCCCCACCGGACGTTGCGAGGCCCGACTGATCGGCCACGCCATACCCCCTTGGTCGAGCGAGGGGCCGGGATCACGCCCGCTCCACGGTGCGGCGTGCGGGCAGGCGGATGCACAACGCACGGCTGCGGCACCGCCGCAGCCGTGGCACTCGCTGGGCCTACTCGCTCAACAGATCGTCCACCCACCACGACGCACCGAGCGTCTCCACCCCACTCTGAGCGAGTTTTCGGGCGTTCTCTGGTGGCGGACAATCCGGGCGCCATAATGGGGGTGACGGCGGCGGCGCGCCGATGTTGACGGACCGGGCGTGCCGGGCCCCGGGGCCTCCCCCGCCCGCCGCCGGCGAGAACCGAAGGAATCGAGACCGCGTAGGACAGTCGGCGGCCGCGTCGCGGCGGCACGAACCACGCGGAGGGAGCAAGCAGATATGTGCGGCATCGTCGCCTACGTCGGGTCGAGACAGGCCCAACCCATTCTGATCGAGGGTCTCAAGCGGCTGGAGTACCGGGGGTACGACTCCGCGGGCATGGCCGTGCTCAACGGGGATGTGCGCGTCGTCCGGGCCGTGGGGCGTGTGAGCGTGCTCGAGGAGCGCCTGTCGGGCGCCGGCGGACTGGCGGGGACGCTGGGCATCGCCCACACCCGGTGGGCCACGCACGGCGGCGTCTCGGAGGCCAACGCCCACCCGCACATGGACGACCGGCACGGCATCGCGCTCATCCACAACGGGATCATCGAGAACTACTCCGCCCTGCGCACGTGGCTCGAGGAGAAGGGCCACGCCTTCAAGAGCGAGACGGACACCGAGGTCCTGACCATGCTCATCGGGGAGTTGTACGACCCCGACAACGGCGTGGACCTCGAGCGGGCCGTGCAGGCGGCGCTGCGTGAGGTGACGGGGGCGTACGCCCTGGCGGCGATCTGCAAGAACGAGCCGGGGGTGCTGGTGGCGGCGCGGAAGGGCTCGCCGCTGATGGTGGGCGTGGGGGCGAGCGAGTACATCGTGGCGTCGGACCCGAGCGCGATCGTGGCGCACACCACGCAGGCGATCACGCTCGAGGACTACCAGGTGTGCCGCCTGACGCCGGAGAGCTTCCGCACCTCGACGATCGACAACGTGCCCGTGACGCCGCGGATCCACGAGCTGGAGCTGGAACTGGCGCAGATCGAGCTGGGCGATTTCCCCCACTACATGCTCAAGGAGATCTTCGAGCAGCCCGCGTCGCTGCGCCAGACGATGCGCGGCCGGCTGGACCAGCGCGAGGGCCGGGTGGTGCTAGGCGGCGTGGGGCAGTACGCGCGCGAGCTGGTGAAGGCGCGTCGGTTCATCCTCACGGCGCAGGGCACGGCGCTGCACGCGGCGATGATCGGCGAGTACATGATCGAAGAGCTCGCCAAGGCGCCCACGGAGGTGGAGTACGCCAGCGAGTTCCGCTACCGCAACCCCATCATCGAGGACGGCACCGTCGTCGTCGCGGTGAGCCAGTCGGGCGAGACGGCGGACACCCTCGCGGCGCTGCACGAGGCGAAGGACCGCGGCGCCCTGGCGCTGGGCGTGGTGAACGTCGTCGGGTCCAGCATCGCGCGGGAGACGGACGCGGGCGTGTACCTGCGCGTCGGGCCCGAGATCGGCGTGGCATCGACGAAGGCCTTCACGGGGCAGGTCGCGGTGCTGGCGCTGCTGAGCCTGTTCCTCGGGCGTCGGCGGTTCATGTCGCACGAGCAGTGCTCGCACTTCATCGCGGAGCTGGAGCGCATCCCGGATTCGATCCAGCGGGTGCTGCAGGAGAGCGACCACATCAAGGAGGTCGTCTCGCGCTACTGCGATCGGGAGAACTGGCTCTTCCTCGGGCGCGGATACAACTACCCGGTCGCGCTCGAGGGCGCGCTCAAACTCAAGGAAATCTCCTACATCCACGCCGAGGGCATGCCCGCGGCGGAGATGAAGCACGGGCCCATCGCCCTCATCAACGACGGCATGCCCTGCGTGTTCATCGCCAACCGCGGCAGCCAGTACGACAAGGTGATGAGCAACATCCAGGAAGTCCGCAGCCGCGGCGGGCACGTCATCGCCGTCGCCACCGAGGGCGACAAGGAGATCCTCAAGCACGCCGAGGACGTGTTCTACGTGCCCGATGTGCCCGAGGCGCTGAGCCCGCTCGTGACGGTCGTGCCGCTGCAACTGCTCGCGTACCACGCGGCGGTGATCCGCGGGCACGATGTGGACAAGCCGCGGAACCTGGCCAAGAGCGTCACGGTCGAGTGATCGCCGCCGCCGAGCGGCAGTGCCATTGCAAAACAGACCCAGGGCAAAAAAAGAACCGGGGCTCGCGTGTGCGAGCCCCGGCGTCGGGAGTCGGTTCGCTTTTCGGGCGGGTCTGCGGTCGCCCGAGAAGGGTTCAGACAGTCAACAGATCAGCGACGGCGACGGATGCCGGCGAGACCGGCGAGACCGAGCATGGCCGCGGCGCCGGGGGCGGGGATCTGCGACCACTCGATGCGGACGATGGGGTTGCCGCCGAGGCCGCCGATGTCGGCGCCGAGGCCCTGCCAGTTGATCGAGTAGCCGTCGGTGGTGGCCGAGCCGGCGCCGATCACGGTGACGGAGTTGATGAAGTTGTTGCCGGTGGGGTCCTTGATGCCGATGAAATCGATCTCGTGGTTCGGGAAGTCACCGGCGCCGAAGTCGGTGAAGTCGATCTCGAAGAAGCCGGCGAACTTCTTGCCGGGAGGCGCGGGCATCGCGCCCGAGGAGACGACGACGAAGAAGGTCGGGAAGCCGGGGTCGGGGTACGTGGTGGAGCCGCCGAAGGCGTGCGTGCCGCCGCCGGCCCACGTGCCCCACTGCGTCGCGAAGGCGCCGTCGCCCTGGCCGTTGACGGTGATGCCCTGACCGGGCTCGGGGCTGCGGTCAACGAACTCGGACCCGGGGAGACGATCCATCCCGTGGCGCGTGGTGGCCGACGCCGTAAAGGCGATCGACAGACCGGCGCAAGCGATCAATGCAGTTCTAACGCTCATGTTTTTGTTCCCTCCCAATATGGCATTGGGCCTGGCGAACGACACGATGCTTTACCCACAAGGCTTGGCATAGCGTCGACGCGTGACGTGTTACCCGGCGACTCTCGCCGGCCCGTCCAAGGTACCTGCGCGACACCCCTCGATCAAGCGTTTTTTGCTTTCTGTTGGATTCCTTGAAACCCGCCCCTCACCCCTGGCCGCGGGAAGCCTCCACGATCTGCCGCATCACGTCGTTCGTCAGGCGCCCCGGGTGACCCTGCCATCGGACGACCCCATCGGGGCTGACGACCATCACCTGGGGGATCGAGCGGACCTCGACAGCCCGCTGCATCCGGGCCTGACGGTCGATGGCGACCGGGTATCGCATCTCGCGCTGTCGCATGAAGTTACGAACAGTCCCCGCGTCTTCGTTGCTGAGGCCGACCACGACGACGTCGTCCGAGAAATCGCGTGCAAGGTTGTTCATGTGGGGGATCATCTGGATGCAGGGGCCGCACCATGTGGCCCAGAAGTCCACCACAACCACCTTCCCCGCCGTGCGCGGGGCCGGGCTGAGCCACTGTCCCACCTCGAGCGGCGGGGCGGGCTTGCCGCGGAGATCGAGGGCGCCGCGGACCTCCCCCTCATGCGCCGGGAAGGCGCCAGTGCTCGGGACGGGCCGGCTGGCGCCGGTATTCGCGGGGGCGGGCGACGCCGGCGGCTCGTAGGGCTCGAGCATGAGCTCCTCGATCGCCGCCGCGAGCCCCTCTTGGCTGAGCCCGACGTGCCGGACAACGCCGGCTTTGTCGAGAACGATGTTCACCGGCCGCGTTCCGACGCCGAGCTGGTGAAAGATCTCGCCGGATTCGTCGATCAGGATCGGGAAAGGCGTTTCGCGGCGCGAGAGATACGCGGGGACGCCCTGCGCCCCCGCCTGCGCGTGCACGGCGAGGACGGCGAGCCGCGTGTCCTTCTCGTTGTACACGCTGACAAGGTCGGCGAGGTCGGAGAGCACGCGATCGCTCAGCCGGTTGGTGCGGGACCAAGTTTGGATGACGACCACCTTGCCGCGGAGGTTCTGGGCGGGGATGGGTTCGGCGCCGTGCCAGCGGGCGGCGGCGGGGATGTCGAAGAACGGGCGTCCGAGGCGTGTTTCGAGGGCTGAACGGTCGACTCGCGGGACGCCGCGGTCGATCCACGCGGGATCGGCCTGGCGGTCCGCCATCGCATGCGCCGGCGGCGAGGCGAGGGCGAGCGCGGCGGCGACGCAGATGCAGGAGACGACGAAAGCGGCGATGACGCGGTCGGCCTGACGTCGAGGGGCAGGGTCGTGGTGCACGTTGGGGCCTCCGGAGCGTCTGATCGGTGGTCGCGGACGACGACAACTAGTGTAGTGAGGCGGCGGCTCATCGGTCAGCGGGTTCTATGGAGTGGGTGCAACGTGGCGTGCGGTGAGCGCACGAAAAAGGCCCGCTCCCCGGTGAGGGGAAGCGGGCCCTGTATATCGCGAACAGTTGGTATGCCATCGTCGGTCGTCGCCGACCGGCTTTCCGCGCGAGGCGGACGAGATTGCGCTGACTTGCCGGCTACAGATCGCTCTGCGTCCCGACGCGGATTTGTGCGTCGGGCTCTGGCCGGTCTAAGGAAATCCCTTAGAAAGGAGGTGATCCAGCCGCAGGTTCCCCTACGGCTACCTTGTTACGACTTAGTCCCAGTCACCGAGCTCGCCGTAGGCACCGCTGAATCGCGGCGACTTCGGGCGCTCCCGGCTTCCATGACTTGACGGGCGGTGTGTACAAGGCTCAGGAACGTATTCACCGGAGCGTAGCTGATCTCCGATTACTAGCGATTCC
>RECZ01000066.1 GCA_007693765.1 Phycisphaerales bacterium
CACCCCGCCCCAGAAACGACGCCCCGGCCCAACAAGGGGGCTCCGGGGGATCCGGGGCTTCCGGGGGGGGGCTCACCTACGCCCAGTCCGGCGTCTCCATCGAGGAGGGCGACCGCTTCGTCGACCTCATCCAGTCGCACATGCGCCGCACGCACACGCCCCGCGTCATCGACACCATGGGCGGCTTCGCGGGCATGTTCCGCCTCGACTACAACGAAAAACTCTTCCAGCGCAACTACAAGGACCCCGTCCTCGTCGCCTGCACCGACGGTGTCGGCACCAAGATCAAGCTCCCGCCCCTCGTGGGCCGCTACGACACCATCGGCGTCGACCTCGTCGCCATGAACGTCAACGACCTCATCGTGCAGGGCGCCGAGCCGCTCTTCTTCCTCGACTACATCGCCGTCAACAAGGTGATCCCCGAACAACTCGAACAGGTCGTCCGCGGCGTGGCCGAGGGCTGCCGCCAGTCCGGCGCCGCCCTGCTCGGGGGCGAGACCGCCGAGATGCCCGGCGTCTACAGCGAGGGCGAGATGGACCTCGCCGGCTTCGCCGTCGGCGTCGTCGAACTCAAACGCGCAAGCGACCCCACCCGCGTCGAACCCGGAGACGTCGTCCTCGCCCTCGAGTCCGACGGCGTCCACAGCAACGGCTACTCCCTCGTCCGCCGCATTGTCGAGCACGCCGGCCTCGACTACGCCCGCGTCTACCCCGAACTCGACGCCCAGCGCACGCTCGGCGACGTCCTGCTCACCCCCACGCGCATCTACGCCCGCCCGATCGTCAACACCCAGCGCGGCTACACGGTCAAGAAGGTCATCACCGGCATGGCCCACATCACCGGCAGCGGCCTCGCCGACAACCTCGAACGCGCCCTGCACGAGGGCGTCGATGCGCAGATCGAATGGGGCGCCTGGCCCGTCCCGCCCGTGTTCACCTTCCTCCAGAAGCACGGCGGCGTCGCGGAGGACGAGATGCGCCGCGTCTTCAACATGGGCGTGGGCTACTGCCTCATCGTCCGCCCCACCTTCGCGCCGGCCGTCGAGCGGCGCCTCAAGAAGGAGGGCGAACGCGTGCACACCATCGGGCGCATCGTCAAGGGCAAGGGCCGCGTGCAGGTCAGAGAGCAGCGCTGACGCCGGGCCACGCCCCCGAGCCGAGGGCAAAAGCCCGCGCACAGCGCGATGCGCAACCGCACAGCGCTCACCCCGCCAGCGAGTCCGCGATCTGTTCTCGATCCGGGTTCGGGTCCAGCACGCCGAGCGATTCGCGCCGCTCGGCCGACGCGGCCTCCACGCGCTCAAAGATCTCTTCCCGCAGCACCTGCGCGATGTCCCGCGCCGATTCGAGGCTCGTCAGCGTATAGCGCGCCGCGGCCATCGTCAGCTGCAGCACGTCGCGCGGCGTGGGCATCTCCCGAGCGTGCTCAGCGATCTTCGTCAGCAACTCCTCTGACCGAACGCCCGCCATCATCACGGAGGGGTCGAAGCCGACATCCTTTACAGGCGCCGGCATAGCACGCCGCGTTTCAGGCGCCCCTTGCGTTGACGCTACTCCACGATCAAGCGCCACATTGTTGTTCTGTACACCGTCCATAGCATCGCTCCCACGCCCTCCATGGCGTTCAACGGGCGCACGCTGCGCCGCTCACATGGAAGCGTGGCATTCACGCGGCCGGCACGCCAGCCGTTTCCCCGTGAAATATGCGTTGAGCGGCCGCGCACGCCGCGCCGACCACCCAGCTCGCGCAACCCCAACGTCCCATATCGGCGATCACTTCGTCATGTCGCGCGGCCCGGGGACGACCTCCTCGAAATCACTGTCGATCGCTTCTTGGGGCATCCCCTCAGAGACAAGCTCGCGCGTGAGCCGCGCCATCTCCGCCACCGTCGCGTCGGCGGCGTTCATCGCGGTTCGGTAGAGGCCATCCGTCGGGGGCGGCACACGCCCGATGAGCATCGCGGCGATCACCACCGGGTGCGTGTCGCCCTCCAGCGCCTCATCGATCGGGCCGCGTTCGGTGATCGAGAGCGTCGTCCCCACGAGCATCAGCGCCAGCGCGCGCTCCGCCGCCGACATCGTGGCCACCCGCTCCGCCACCGCCCGCATCAGGATCAACGCGTCGGCCCGCATCTGCGCCCGCGCCTCGCCCTCCACCTGCTGGCTCGAAAGGATCAGGCCGCGGGTGTGGAACAGTGAGTTGATCAGCATCGAGCCCTGTGCTTCCTGCATCGCCTGCGCCACCGCGCCGGCGCCGCCCGCCAGAGGCCGCAGGCTCGATCGCGTCATCAGGTCCGAATCCGCCGAGAGCGAGTTCGGCCCTTGCACATAGTGACCCTGCTGGTTGTATCGGAAGCCCTGCAGCGCGCGCCACCGCATCGTGAGCGAGAAGTGCGCCACCGAGTCCACGAGCAGCCCCACAGCGCCCTGCCCGACCCACACGTTCGCCTCGATCGCCTCGCCGGGCATGAGCCGCAGCCGGCGGTTCAGGTCCACCACCTCGGGCAGCATGTAGCCCCGGTACTCCTGCCCATCCAGGCTCGCCTGCGGCGAGAGCAGGATCCGCGACTCGATCGGCTTCTCCGGCCCCAACGCGAGCGGCAGCCGCCCCACGTTGCGCAGCCGCACACGCACGAACAGCCCGTCGACAGGCTCCGTCCGCGGGGGAACGTGCGCGATCGACAGCGAGATGAACGAACGCGGGTCGTAGGTCATCTCATCGAGCCACCGCGGCGTGCGCTCGATGTAGCGCTCCAGCGCCGTCGCCGTCGGCGTCGGGCGCAGCGACTCGCCCAGCAGCGACTCGATCCGCCCGCGGGCGAACGCGCCCGTCATCAACCCGGATTGGCGCATCGCCACCTGCGCGTACCGGCGCACGGCCTCCTGCTGCGCGCCCTCACGCTCGGCCAGCACCGCCAGCCCCAGCAGCGCCTGCGGGTCGCTCTCCGCCAGCGGCTCGAGCAGCCCGCGGGCCACATCGTGCTCGCCGCGACGTATCGCCATCCACCCGCGGAAGCGCTGCAGTGCGCTGCGACGCAGCACGCCCTTTTCAGCCATTTCTTCGAGCTTCGAGGCCGCCTCGTCGAGGTTCTCGCCGCTCCACACGCTCAGCCAGATCAGGCGCAGCGTGGTGTGGCGGATCGACTCTTCGATCGATTCCGGCGTCAGCCCCCGCGCCAGCAGTTCCGCGGGCGGGTTGCGGAGGGTCGTCAACACCTGCTCCGTCGAGGCTCGCAGCGAGCGCATCGACGCCGCGGCAGCCTCGCGCCGGCCAACCGAGAGGTGCGCCGCAAGCCGCAGCATCTCGAGGTCCGGCTGCAGCCGGTGTTGCTCGAGGGGCGCGCCGGTGGGCTGGCCGGCGGCCTCGGCCATCGCGATCTGTTGAGCGCGCATGCTGCGCTGCGACGACTCGATCTGCTCGATCGTCTCCAGCAGCGAATCGACCCCGTCCTTCTGCCACAGACCGATCAACGCTTCCTGACGGATCTCGTCCGATAGCCCGCCGGCGGTGCGGAACAGCAGCCCCATCCCCAACTCTTGGAACCGCATAGCGCCCGCGAACGCCCCGTGTGAACGCAACTCGCGCGCCAGGTTCAGGTGCGACGAGGCGTCGAGCGGATCGGCCATCACCACGTTGAGCAACATCTCGACGCGCCCGAGCGCATCGTCCGAGCGATCCAGCACGTGCGACGCCGCCAGCACCGCGGCGTCCTTGTTGCTCGGGTCGAGCTGCGTCGCCAACGTGAGCCGTTCGAGGTACCCGTCCTGATCGCCGCGCTCGCGCAGCAGCAGGGCGCTGTCCAGCGCCAGCCGGCTGCGGACCGAGGCGTCCAGCGACCCGCCCCCGGAGCTCAGAAATCGGTCGTACAGCGCTAGCCGCGATTCCGCGTCCTGCTTAGCATCGAGCCGCGACGAGATCAGCCGCAACTGCGCGACCGTGTCGCGCGGGTCCAGCGCGATCACGTCGCGCGTCGCCGCCAGCGTCCGATCCTTGTTCCGCGCCGCCGTCCACGCCTCCACGCGAAGACGCGCCAGCTCGATGCTCTCGGGGTGGACCGCGTTGGCCACGTCCAGCGTCAGGCCCACCAGCGTATGTTCCCGCTCGCCCGGGTCCTCGACGGAACGCAGCCGGAAAATCGCGTTGCGGGCGAGCTGCAGCGAGAGGGCACGACGGATCGCCGATGGCGTTGACCGCATCGACTCCCGCACCGTTATCCCGGACGCCCCCCCGGACGCTGACCCGTCGCCCGGCGCCGATTGCGCGCCCGCCTGCGTTCCCGTCGCCAGGAGAATCAACCCCAGCGCAAGGCGAACGCCGAACCGCGAAGACCCCGCCAGACACCCGGCACTCATTCGATGCATGTTCAAGACGTGGCTCCGAATACCAGCGACATCGCGGTCATCGCCGCGCCGATCACAAAGAGCGAACCGAACCCGAGTTCCGCCACCATCACGCTCACACGCGATGCGCCCGGGAAGAGGCGGTCTCCGACCACCACCAGAAAGACGAACTGCCCCGCCGCGATCGCCGTCAGCCCGCCGGCCAGCCCGGCCCGCGCCGAGGCCCCCGAGGCGAACCACCCATACGAGGCCAGCGCGTACCCGCCGACCACCAGCAGGCCCGCCCAGACGGTGCCCAAAGCCACCAGCGCCAGTAGATTTACCCAACGCAGCATCCGACGCACGCCTCCCTGCGCCTTTCATGAGGCGATGCGCAGAATACGTCCACGCTCGCTCCCGGGCCAGTTCCACCGGCCAACGACCATACGCGAAACTCTTGACGCTCCATCGGCCCATTGGTACCGTCCCGACGCATTTCTCGGCCTCCGATCGCCCACCAACGCGCCGTCGAACCGTCGCGCGGCCCGATGGCCGAAGGGGCGCCACCCCCGTCAGACGGCGCCCGGGTCCCATCGGTTCGTCCCGACTCGCGCCAACCGCGACGCAACATCATCCGAACAGGGGCACATGATCGTCCGCACAATCGCCGTTATCGCCCTCTGCTCGATCCTGAGCATCCCCGCCGCCCCGACCGCGTGGGCGCAACTCCCACAGGGCATCACCGCGCGCCAGACCATGAGCGCCGAAGACCAGCGCGCCGTCCGCGATTTCGCGGGCCAGCACCTCCCCGCGCTCGGCGCCGACGACACCCGCCAACGCCAGCGCGCCCGCGACGCCCTCCTCGCCCCCCTCGCCGGGGAAAACGTCTCCGTCGCCTTCCGCCTCGAACTCTCCTCCGCGCTCGCCCCCGGCCTCCGCAGCATCACCACCGGCTCCGCAGACGAGCACGCCGTCTTCAACGCCTGCCGTATCGCCGCGGCCCTCGCCACCGACGCCGGCGTGAGCATCCTCCGCACCGCCCTCACCGACGAACGCGACGCCGTCCGCTACGCCGGCGCCTACGGCATGCGGCGCGTCATGCTCGCCGCCGCCATCGGGCGCGCCCCGCTCGGCGGCGATCAGGAGGCCGTCATCCTCGGCGCCCTCGCCGACGCCATGCGCGCCGAGACCGAGCACGGCGTCTTCGACGGCCTCGTCAGCGCCTTCGAGGCCGTCGGCGCCGACGAGCAGGGCCGGCTCCGCGCCATGGCTCGCATGTGCGACGCCGCCAGCGCCCGCGCCCGCACGCTCGAAAGCCAGACCATCGCCGACAACGCCGAGGGCTGGGCCCGATCCCTCCTCCGCGCCGTCCGCGGCGCCCAGTCCACCCTCATCGATCAGATCCGACGCGGCACGCCCAACCGCGACTTCGCCATCGCCTGCGCGCACTTCAGCGGCCACGCCCTCGCCCACACCCTGCGCCGCGTCGAGTCCGCTGCGCAGCTCAGCGACGGCGAGTCCTCCAGCCTCGGCGAACTCGTCCGCACCGCCGAGGTCACGCTGCTCTTCTCCGACAACGCGGTCCGCGGCCTCAACCAGCAGGAGCAGCCCCTCGCCGCCGCCTGGCCCGACGCCGCCCGCACCCGCTCCGAGGCACTGAAGTGGATCGGCCCCCAGGGCGTCCTCACCCGCTCGCCCTACACCTTCACCGCCGACACCTTCCTCCCCGCTCGCTGACCCGCACCGCACCGTCGCGCACCGGGCGGCACGATCGGGCGGCTGCGACGTCACTCGCAGGTTTGCTTGCGCGCTCAGCCCCGCACGCCCCCAACGCGACGGGGAATCCGACTACCCTGTCAGCATGCTCAGGCTCCTCGCGCCGATCCTGCTCCTCGCCGGCGCCGTCGCGCTGGCGATCATCGGCGACCGCCCCCAGCCGCCGGCGTCGTACACCTTCCTGAGCTCCGCCGACGCCTTCACCCTCGACCCCCAGCGCATGTCCTACGACCAGGACATGCGCATCGCCCACGCCATCTACGACGGCCTCGTCCGCTGGGACCCGTACACCTTCGACATCATCCCCGGCGTCGCCGAGCGCTGGGACGTCTCCCCCGACGGCCTCGTCTACACCTTCCATCTGCGCGACAACGCCCGCTGGTCCAACGGCGACCCCGTCACCGCGCAGGACTTCCGCTACTCGTGGCGCCGCGCCCTCATGCCCGACACCGCGGCGAACTACACCAGCCTCTTCTTCGTCATTGATGGCGCCCGCGAGTTCTTCGATTGGCGATCGCAACAACTCGCCGAGCACGCCGCCAGACCCGCCGCGGAGAGAACCCGCGCCGCGGCCCAGCGGCTCCGCCTCGACGCCGAGGAGCGCTTCCGCGAGACCGTCGCCATCGATACCCCCGATGCGCGCACGCTCACCGTCACGCTCTCGCGGCCCGCGGCGTACTTCCTCGACCTGTGCGCCTTCCCCATCTTCTTCGCCGTCCACCGCGAAAGCGTCGAAGCATGGGCCGACGTCGACCCCGTCACCGGGCGCATCGACCAGCGCCACGGCTGGACAAAGCCCCCGCATCTCATCAGCAGCGGCGCCTACAAGGTCGTCTCCTGGCGGTTCAAGCGCGACATGCGCCTCGAGCGCAACGAGCACTATTGGGATAGCGCCAGCGTCCGCAGCGACTCCGTGCGCATGGTCGTCATCGAAGACCCCAGCACCCGCGTCCTCGCCTTCGAGACGGGCGCCGCCGACTGGAACACCGACGTCGCCGTCGATTACCTCGGCGACATGCTCGACGCCCGCGCCCGCGGCGAGCGCCACGACGTCCACCCCATCTCCCGCTTCGGCACCTACTTCTGGCACTTCAACTGCATGCCCACCCTCACCGGCGGGCGCCCCAACCCCTTCCACGACGCCCGCGTCCGCCGCGCCTTCACCATGTCGATGAACAAGCACGACATCGTCGGCAAGGTCCGTCGTGGCGGCGAGGATATCGCCACTACGTTCGTCCCCCCCGGCAGCATCCCCGGCTTCGACCCCGAGGGCTCCATCGTCGGCCTGCCCTACGACCCGCCCGCCGCCCGCGCCCTGCTCGAAGACGCCGGCTGGACGCGCAACGAGAGCGGCGCGCTCACCGACCGCGCCGGCACGCCGTTCCCAGTCGTCGAACTCCTCGCCTCCACCGGCGCCTACCACGACCGCGTCGCACTCGCCATGGGCGCCATGTGGGAGACAGAACTCGGCGTCCGCACCCGCGTCGTCCGCAAGGAGACGAAAACCTACCGCGACGACCTCCTCCGGCGCGACTACATGCTCGCCCGCGGCGGATGGCTCGGCGACTACGGCGACCCCACAACGTTCCTCAACCTCCACCGCACAGGCGACGGCAACAACCACCGCGGCTTCTCCAACCCCAACTTCGACGACCTGCTCGATCGCGCCGACCGCGAGACCGATCCCCAGAAGCGCATGCGCTACCTCGAAGAGGCGGAGCGCATGACCATGGAAGTCGAACTCCCCATCCTCCCGATCTGGCACTACGCCACCAGCTACCAGTTCCACCCCGACCAACTCAAGGGCCTCAGCACCCACCCGCGCCTCACCCAATACCTCCACTACATCTACAAGGTCGATCCCGCCAAGGCCGATCCAAACCCCTCTTCTCCTCCTACCAAACCTAGTGGGACGGGCGTCCCGCCCGTCTCCTCCAAAACCTCTGATTTCTCGGCCCCGGTCTCGAAGGGGCAGTCTCCACAAACGCCGCCTGAGAGCGACGCGAGCAGCGCAATGCAGTCATCGGAGCCGACGCCGAGCGCAGAGGGCGCACACCCATGACCGGGCTCATCCTCCGCCGGCTCATCCAGGCGCCCCTCATCCTGCTGGTGATCTACACCATCACCTTCCTGCTCGCGTGGGCGCTGCCCGGCAGCGCCGTGCTCTCAGACGAGGGCCGCCAGCCGCCGCCCGAAGTCCTCGCCGCGATGGAGGCGCAGTACAACCTCGACAACCCCGTCGCGTTCTACTTCGGCTACCTCAAGGGCGTCGTCACCGCGCTCGATTTCGGCCCCTCGTTCCGGTACCCGGACTGGACGGTCAACGACATCGTCGCCAGTGCGCTGCCGGTCTCCGTCGCGCTGGGCCTCAGCGCCATCCTGATCGCGCTGATGATCGGCGTCGCCGCGGGAGTGGTGGGGGCGGTGCGCCCAAACTCTTTCGCCGACATCGCCACACTGGTCATCGCGCTCATCGGCATCAGCATGCCGGCCTTCGTGATCGGCTCGGTGCTGCTGATCGTCTTCCCCGTCTGGCTCGGCATCGGCAGCGTCGGCGCGTGGGGGACGATCCCCGACATGATCCTCCCCGCGATCACCCTCAGCCTGCCCTTCGCGGCCTACATCGCGCGCCTCACCCGCATGGGCATGATCGAATCACTCGGCGCCGACTACATCCGCACCGCCCGCGCCAAGGGCGTCGCCGAACGCGTCGTGATTCTGCGTCACGCCCTCAAGAACGCCTTCCTCCCCGTGCTGAGCTTCCTCGGCCCCGCCGCGGCCCAGGCCATGACCGGCTCCTTCGTCGTCGAGAAGGTCTTCAACGTCCCCGGACTCGGCCAGCACTTCGTCAACGGCGTGCTCAACAAGGACCTCTTCCTCATCATGGGCGTCGTGCTGATCTACGCGAGCATGCTCATCGCCTTCAATCTCATCGTCGACATCCTCTACCACTGGGTCGACCCGCGGATCGAGCAGGCGTAACGCGCAGCACGCCGCCATCGCCCCTCGCGGCGGCAAAAACGCGAAAAAATCGCAAAGTATCTCGCCGCCCGCCGCCGCGACCGTGGTATGCTGGGCCGCATCGTCGGGGAGCGCAGCGCGCACGCGCCCTGCACACGTTCCCGAGAACGCCAGTACGCGCAAAAAAAATCGCGATACAACAACGAGGAGGAGAGCCATGACCGACGTTCGCACCGGAGACACCCGTGACAGCCACGCCCACCGCCGCGCGATGCTCGCCGGTATCGGCGGGCTCGCCGCGGGCGCGTTCCTCACCGGCAACCGCGCCGCCCACGCCGGCCCGCTCAACCCGCCCGCCGGGCCGATCACCGGCACGGGCAAGACGCTGACGGAGGTCGAGCCGCGCACCGCCATCAACGCGGCCAACACGCCGGGCGACAGCGACAGCACCTTCAGGATCGCCGAGCCGGGCAGCTACTACCTCACCGGCAACGTCACGGGGTCCAACGGCAGGAACGGCATCAAGATCGATTCCGACAACGTCACGATCGATCTCAACGGCTTCTCGCTCCTCGGGGTGGGGGGGTCGCTCAACGGGATCGACATCCCATCTCCCCGCCGACACATCGCCGTCCACAACGGCATGATCCGAGGTTGGGGCAATGACGGCGTAAACGGGAATGTCCGGTTCGGCAGGTTCGAGCGCCTGACGTCCACCGACAACGCGGCCGCCGGCATCGATCTGGTAGTGGGCGCCGATTGCGAGTTCGTGTCCTGCATCGTCGCCGAGAACGGAGCTCGCGGAATCCGGTGCGGGTCAAGATCATTGGTCTCGGACTGCATCGCACGAGGCAACGACGGCAGAGGCATCGACGCCAACAACACGAGCATCGTGCGCGCCTGCACATCGTCGAACAATACGTCGGACGGCGTCTGGGTGAGCTCGAATTCGCTCGTCGTCGAGTGCGTGTCGCAGGGCAACGGCAACCACGGTGTACGGCTCAGCCCGGGATGCGCCGCGATCAACAACACCCTGACCAACAACTCCGCCGCCGGCGTGTTCTCGTTCACCTTCTTCGTCGGCGGGGTGCGGATCGAGGGCAACAACTGCGTCGGCAATGCCCAGGGCGTGTCCGCCCCCGACCCCGGCAACCTCATCATCCGCAACAGCGCGTATCAGAACACCACGAACTACAGCATCGGGGCTGGCAACACCGCCGGCCCGATCGTCACCTCCGCGAACATCGCCTCGAACTCCAACCCCCACGCGAACTACTCCTACTAACGCTCACCCCCCGCAACACCTTCCCACGCGGCCCCGCCACCACGCCGGGGCCGCTGTTTTGCGCACGGCGATGACGGCGTCCGCGCCCGTCCAACACCGCGGCCCACACGCCGCCCGCGCCGCATGACATCCCTCCACCCGTCCGCTACGCTCCGCGCCATGACAGCACGAAGCGCAGCCGCGGCCTGCATCGCCGCGTTCAGCACCACGCTCGCCCCCGCCGCCACAGACGCGGCCTCCCTCGCCTTCGACGCCGACTCCACGCGCATCGCGCTGCACACCCGGCAAGACGCCCCCAACCCCGCCGACGCACCCGCGCCCCCGCCCGTCTTCGGCGCCAAGGGCACGTGGTGGGGCAGCGTCCACGCCGGCTACGCCCGCGAACTCACCCAGCCCGCCGAAGCCAACGACGTCAACCTCGCCTTCACCTTCTCCACGTTCCTCGAGACCGACTTCGAGCTCATGCTCCAACTCGGCGCGTGGTATTTCGATCAGGAGGGCGACAACGCCGGCGGCCTCAACTTCATGCTCGGCTTCCGCTGGCACTTCCACAACGAGGGCCCGCGATCGCTCTTCCTCGACGGCGGCGTCGGCCTCCTCGCCTCGACAGACCTCGTCCCCGACGAGGGCACGGGCTTCAACTTCATGCCCTTCGTCGGCGCCGGCTTCACCCACGCCATCGGCGACGACGGCCTCCGCTTCCTCGCCGGCGTCCGCTGGCACCACATCTCCAACGCCCGCATCAAGGGCGAGGAGCGCAACCCATCGCGCGACGGCGTCATGGTCTACGCCGGCGTGCAGTTCCCGTTCTGACGCCCGGCGTCCGCAAGGGCGCACTCCCACGAACATTATCATGGCCTACATCCCCCTAATCCTCGGCTGGATCGGCATGGCGTGCATCGTCTACGCCTACGCACGCCGCCTCACCCTCGCCCCACGCGCCTACGCCCTGTTCAACCTCGCCGGCGGCGCCCTGCTCGGCGTTGTCTGCTACGTGCAGGAGGCCTGGCCGCCCTTCGTGCTGCAGATCATCTGGGTGTGCATCGCCAGTCGCGACCTCATCTACAGCGCCCGAACCCCGAAACCGCCCGACTCCAAGCCCTACAAAAACTAGTGGGACGGGCGTCCCGCCCGTCTCCTACCCCACCTCCGCTTCACGCCAGTCGATCACACGGCCACCCACAAGCTGAACATTCGACAATCTGCAATTCGGCCATTTGCCATTTGCTATTTCGCCATCTGCCACCGCGCCACCGTCTCCACGATCGCCCCCATCTCCGACGACCGCGCCTCCCACCCCAGCTCCCGCGCGATCAATGAGGCGTCCGCCACCAGCGACGGCGCATCGCCGGGGCGTCGACCGACGCGCTCCAGCCGCACGCCCCTTCCCAGCACGCGCTCCACGGCCCGCGCCGCCTCCAGCACGCTCACGCCCTCGCCCGTGCCCACGTTGTACGTGCGCAGGTCGTGCCGCGCGGGCTCGAGCGCGCCCAGCGTCAGCACGTGCGCCTCGACGAGGTCATCCACGTGCACGAAGTCGCGCACACACGTGCCGTCGCGGGTCTCGTAGTCGTCGCCGTACACCTTGAGCGCGGCCTCCCCCGCCAGCGCCGACCGCACCAGATTGGGGATCAGCCGCCGGCACCCCTCCAGCCGCTCGCCCAGCACGCCCTCGTGGTCGCACCCCGCCACGTTGAAGTACCGCAACGCCGCGAACGCGAACGCCCGCCCCTCGCGCTGCGCGCCCACCAGCGCATCCGTCCCCACGCGCTCCGCGTACAGCTTGGACCACCCGTAGGGCGTGATCGGCGCGCAGGGCGTCCGCTCCGTCACCGGCGCATCCCCCGGCGCCCCGTACACCGCGCACGTCGACGACAGCACGAACCGCTCCACCCCCGTCCCCGCGCACGCCCGCAGCAGCGCCAGCGCGCCCCACGCGTTGTTCTCGTGGTACTCCAGGGGCCGCTCGATCGATTCATCCACGTACGCGAACGCCGCGAAGTGCATGACCGCCTCGACCGCCCGCTCGCGCAGCAGCGCCCCCAGACGCGCCTCCTCCTGCACCCGCGCCCGCTCGAACCACAAGCGTTCGCCGCACCCCGATTCCGCCGCCCACCCGCGCAGCGTCTCCACGGCGTCGCCCGTCCCCCGCGAAAGATCGTCGACGATCAGCACCTCGTGCCCGAGCGACAGCAACCGCTTCGCCGCGTGCGAACCGATGTACCCCGCGCCGCCAGTGACCAGAACTCGCATCGGTAGCCCTCATCGGCGGAATCGTGCCCGCCCATCCCGTGTGTACCGGCGCCGCCGCGCCCGCCCGCGCGATCCCCGGCCGGCCACGCACCCTTTTTCATCACCACGCACACCTCATCCGCCGATCCACTCCATCGGCGAGCCGGCCGCCATCATCCCACCCTACCCTTCACGCCCCGACCGGAAAACGCAGGACCACCCCGTGACCACCCGCCCCGACGCCACGCCAAAGCCCCGCCCCCGGACCCGCACCCGCGACCTCGCGCCCGTCGGCGTGATCCCCGACGCCTCGTACCCCTCGCTCGTCATCCGCGGCGGCGTCGGCGGCGCCCTCATGGGTCTGGCCAACATCGTCCCCGGCGTCAGCGGCGGCACCATGCTGCTGGCCGCGGGCGTCTACCCCCGCTTCGTCAACGCCGTCGCCGAACTCACCACGCTCCGCTTCCGTCCCCGCTCGATCGTCGCCCTGGCCACCATCGCGCTCGCGGCGATGCTCGCCATCGTCCTGCTCGCCGGCCCCATGCGCGACCTCGTCGTCGACCACCGCTGGGTCATGTACAGCGTCTTCATCGGCCTCACCCTCGGCGGCGCGCCCCTCGTCTGGAAACTCGCACAGCCCGTCAAGCCCAGCGTGTACATCGGCGCTGTGTGCGGCTTCGCGATCATGCTCGCCATGGCCCTCATCGGCCCGCCCGACGCCGGCGACCCCGCCTCGCGCAACTACGCGATGCTCGTCCTCGCGGGCCTCGCCGGCGCCAGCGCGATGATCCTCCCCGGCGTCAGCGGCGCCTACCTCCTGCTGCTGCTGGGCCAGTACGTCCCCATCCTCAGCGCCGTCGATCAGATGAAGACCGGTCTGCTCGGCGACAGCGACGCCGGGACCGGGCGCGACCTCGCCCTCGTCCTCGACGCCATGCACGTCGTGATCCCCGTGGGCGTCGGCGTGCTGGTGGGCATCGTCGGCGTGAGCAACCTCATCAAATGGCTGCTGACGCGCTACGAGAAGCCCACGCTCGGGGTGCTGCTGGGCCTCCTGCTCGGCGCCGTCGCCGGCCTCTGGCCCTTCCGCGCACCCGCCGCGCCCCAACCCGGCGATGTGATCAAGGGCCGCGTCCTGACCCCCGAAACCATCGCCGCCCTCGACCGCGCCGACTGGCCCATGCAGGCCTTCACGCCGACCCCCGCCCAAGCCCTCATCGCTCTCGCCTGCATCGCAGCCGGCTTCAGCGCCACGCTGCTGCTTGGCCGACTGGGGCGCGACCGCAGCACAGAGAAAACGTCCTGAGCACAGCAGCGGGCCGGTTCAGACCTTCGTCTTGAACCCCATCGCCCGCACCGCGCACCAGCCGTTCATCGCCTCGAAGACGCCGAACGCGCCGACCACGATGAGCACGCCCCCGATCCAGCCGATCGGCGCGGGCACATCGCCCATCAGGTTCGTCACGAGCATGATCACCCCCAGCACGATCGACGAAGCACCCATCACCATCCGCGCCTTGCGGCCGCGTTGATCGATGTTGCACGTCAGCCCCAGTGCCGACTTGCCACCCGAAGTTGAATCCGATGTTGCTTTGTTCATAGTTCGGTGCCTCCAGAAAGGCGCAGCGTCGACGAGACTTCACCGCGCTAGCATGCGCAGCCGCTCCGCAACGCCGCCCGCCGGCCGGCGCCCGTTCATGAGCAGCAGTTCGAGATCGTACGCCCGCCACTCGCCGTCGCGGTCGCGTCGCCACTCCATCTTCCACCACGAGATCGACTGCCCCGCCCGCGCCTCGCGCGTCGAGACGCGGAACTGCGTGTACCCCACGCCCTCGCGGTCGATCGTCGCCTGCATGCCGCCGAGCCCGAACCGCTCGAACTCCATCCCCGCGCCCACGAGCTCGACCGCGCCCAGCACCCAGTCACGATCCAGCCCGGAGCCCGTGTCGCCCATCCGCACCGTCAGTCGATCCGACAGCAGCGCCGCGGCCTGATCACGATCGCCCTCCTCCACGGCGCGCACGAAGCCCTCCGTGCCGCGGATCAGTCGCTCGCGATCCGTTGTCACCACCGTGCCCAGCACGAACATCGCCACGCCCAGCGCCAGCACGCCGCCCCCGGCGATCGCGCCCTGCTTGACCTGCGTCCGCCGCGCGAACACGAAAAAGAGCAGCGCCCCCAGAGCCGCGAGGGCCACGCCGACCGTGAGCGGGCGCTCCAGCAGCCAGTGCGTCGCCTGCGGCGGACCGGGCAGACGCGGCGGGGCCATCTGAAACGCCGGCCCCACCTCAAAAACCCGCCAAAGAAGGTCCAGAGCCAGAAGGGAATGTCCGATATCCACGTAGGAGCCCTCCGTGCGCGTGCGCCGTATCCACGCCCGCGCAGTGTACGGCGCCCGTCGCAGCCCCACCGAACCCACCGCCCCCCGGCACACGCCCGTCCGCATACACCAAGCATGCCCAATTCCCTCGCCAGCGACACGCCCGCGACCGCACCGGCGCCCGCGCGCACTCCGGGCGCGCCCTCCGACGCCGTGCTCGACGCCAACCTTCGCGCCCTCGCCCGCCTCTCGCCCGACGCGGCCGAGGCGATCCGGCGCGCCGGACCGTGCGCCGACGCCGAGTTCTTCCCCACCGACGACGGCGCCCTCGGCGCGCGCCTCGGCGGCCGCCTGCTCGCCAGCGCCCGGCGCCCGCGTGAGGAAGCGCAGCGCTTTTGCGAGGGCGTCGACGTGCGCGACGCCGCGGGCATCGTCGTCGCCGGCTTCGGCCTGGGCCTGCACGTCGAGGAACTCGCCCGCAGCGCCGGGCGCACGGTGCTGCTGATCGTCTACGAGCCCGACGTCGAGTTGCTCCGCGCCGTGCTCGAGCGCGTGGACATGAGCGCCGCGCTGCACGGCTCCAACGTGCTGCTGCTGACCGATCCCGACGACGCCGCGGCCATCAGCGCCGGCCTCACCGGGATGGAGGCCTTCATCGCCATGGGCGTGGAGATCGTCGAGCACCCGCCCAGCGTCCCGCGCCTCGGCGACAGCGCCGCCCGGTTCGGGCGCACCCTCGCCCGCGTCGTCGCGGCGGTGCGCACCAACGTCGTCACGACGATGATGCAGACCGAGACCACCACGCGCAACACCCTCATGAACGTCGCGTGGTACGCCGGGCGCGAGGGCGTCGAGCCCCTGCGGGGCGCGTGCGCGGGCCTGCCCGCCGTCGTCGTCAGCGCCGGGCCCAGCCTCGAACGCAACATGCGCCTGCTCGCGGCCCCCGGGGTGCGCGAGCGCTGCGTGATCGTCGCCGTGCAGACCGCGCTCAAGCCGCTGCTCAACGCCGGCGTGCGCCCGCACTTCGTCACCGCGCTCGACTATCACGAGATCAGCGCCCGCTTCTACGAGGGCCTCACCCCGGCCGACGTCGCGGGCGTCACGCTCATCGCAGAGCCCAAGGCCAACCCCGCCATCCTCGACGCCTTCCCCGGCGCTGTGCGCTGCCCGCGCGACGAGTTCCTCGACGCCGCCCTCGGCGACGACCTCGCCGGCGAGCACGGCGCCGTGCCCTCGGGCGCCACCGTCGCCCACCTCTCGTACTACTTCGCCCGCTGGCTCGGATGCGACCCCGTCGCCCTCATCGGGCAGGACCTCGGCTTCACCGACGGCCAGTACTACGCCGGCGGCGCCGCCATCCACGACGTGTGGGCGCCCGAACTCAACATGTTCCGCACGCTCGAGATGATGGAGTGGGAGCGCATCGTGCGCTCGCGCGCCATCCTCCGGCGCGCCGAAGACCACCTCGGCCGCCCCGTCTACACCGACGAGCAGATGGCCACCTACCTCGCCCAGTTCGAGCGCGACTTCCGCGCCGACGCCGCCCGCGGCCTGCGCATCGTCGACGCCACCGAGGGCGGCGTGCGCAAGACGCACGCTGAGACCGCCACCCTCGCCGACTTCCTGCGCCGGCACGCGCACGACGACGCCCCGCGCCTGCCCGACCTCGACCCGCCCGCGGCCTACGCCGAGCCGTCCCGGCGCGCCGACGTGCGCGACCGCCTGCGCGACGTGCGCCAGGGCGTGTGGCGCATCGGCGAGTGCGCCCGCAAGGCCGACCGACTGCTGGAGGAGATGCTCACACACCACGACGACCAGCCGCGCGTCAACCGCCTCATCGGCGCCGTGGACCGCGTGCGCGACGAGGCCGTGGCGACGCAGCCCGCGTACGAACTCGTGCACCGCTTCAACCAGGCCGGCTCCTTCAACCGCGCCCGCGCCGACCGGGCCATCGCGCTGGAGCGCGATCTGCCCCCGCTCGAGCGCCAACGCCGCCAGATCGAGCGCGACGCCCAGAACGTGCGCTGGATGGGCGACGCGGCCGACGCGCTCGGCGCCCTCCTCGACGAGGCCCTGCGCGTCTACGACGGCGCCGTCAAGCCCACCCGCGACAGCGCCCCGCGCCGCACGCCCGCGCCCACGCTCGCCGGCGAGCGGGCGCCCACCAAGGCCAAACAACCCACCCGCGTCGACGCCGTCGTGCACGTCCCCGGCGACAGCCGCGCGCTGCGCGAGACGTTCGCTGGCCGGATGCGCCTCCTCTCGACGCTCGACAGGCTGACGCGCTGCGCGCGCATCGACCGCGTCTTCCTGCTCACCGATGATGTCGAAGGCGTGCGCGAAGCCGTCTCCGGCGCCGGGGCGCGGGTGTTCCACGTGGAACAGGCCGACGGCGCAGCGCTGCGGATGCGCACCGATCGTGCGCACGCGCTGCGACGCTTCGCGCCCGACTCCTGGCGCGGCGCCCCGGGCGGGCTCACCGTCTTCGACGAGGCGCTCGCGCCCGAGGCGCTGCTGCCGCTGATGCAGCGCGAGGGCATGAACGCCGCGCTGCTGGTGGGCGCCGACTGGGCGCTCGTCGACCCGGCGCTGTGCGACGCCGTCATCGATCGCCACCTCGAACACCCCGAGCGGCACCCGCTGGCGTTCACACAGGCCGCGCCCGGGCTGTGCGGCGTGGTGATCGATCGGCGCATCGTCGAAGAAATGGCCCGCGCCGGCGACAAGGCGGGCGCCTTCGGCACGCTCGGAGGGTTGCTCAGCTACCTGCCCGTCCGCCCCAAGGCGGACCCCATCGCCCAGCCGGTGTGCGTGCGCATCGACGCCGAGGTGCGCGACGCGGGCGTGCGCTGCATCCCCGACACACGCTCCGGCGCACGGGCGATGGAGGCCGCGCTGGGTGGCGCCGACGCCGCCACGATCGACGCTCTCTCCCTCGTGCGCACGCTCCGAGCGCACCGGGGTAACGGCGAAGCGGCGCCACGCGAACTGTTCGTCGAACTTTGCGACACGCCGACCACCGCGCGCCGGCGCATCGGCGCCGGCGCGCGCCAGGACGGCGCCGGCGCGACGGCGAGCCTCGCATCGTTCGCGCGACTGCTCGAGGCGTACGCGTCCGTTCGTGACGACCTCGTCGTCTCGTTCGAGGGCCGCGGCGACACGCTGGCGCACCCCGCGTGGGCCGACTTCGTCGCCTGCGCCCGAGAGCGGGGCTCGGGCGCGATCCACGTCCGCACAGACCTTCGCTGCGCCCCCGAGAGCGTGGATGCGCTGCTCGCGGCCGCGCCGGACACGGTGAGCGTCGACCTGCTCGCCGAGACGCCCGAGACGTACCACGCGCTGACCGGGTTCGACGACTTCGCCCGCGTGCAGGCCAACGTCGAGCGCCTGCTCGAGTTGCGCCCCGGCGCGGGATGGATGCCCGGCCCGTGGCTGGGCGTGCGCATCACGCGCTGCGACGCGACGTACACCGAGGTCGAGACCTTCTACGACCGCTGGCTGCTGCGGACGGGCGGCGTGGGCGGGGCCATCATCGACCCGCTGCTGCGCCCCATCGAGGGCGAGCGGATCGCGCCGCTGCCGGCGCCGCGACTGTTGCGCGAGCGCGTGGCGGGCGAGCGGATGTTCCTGCGCTGCGACGGCGCGGCGGCGCTCGACGAACACTTCGAGCACGCGGTCGCTCACGACGCCGCGGCCGATCCCGCGGGCGCGTGGCGCGCCGTGCGCGAGGCCCGCGCGGGCGGGGGTGGGGCGTGAGCGCGGCGGCGATCATCTTGGCAAGAGCGGGCAGCAAGGGCGTGCCGGGCAAGAACCGGGCGCCGGTGGGGGGGCGCCCGTGCGTGCTGTGGACCATCGACGACGCCCGCGCCGCGCGGGAGGTGTCGCGGGTCGTCGTCTCGACGGACGACGCCGAGGTGGCGCACATCGCCGGCGCCGAGGGCGTGGAGGTGATCGCGCGTCCTGCGGCGCTGGCCCACGACACGGCGACGGTGGACGCCGCCGCCCGCCACGCACTGGAGACAATGGGCGACGAATCTCTCGACGCTTTCGTCATTCTCTACGCCAACGCGCCGGTGCGGCCCGAGGGGCTGATCGATCGCGCCCTCGCGCTGCTGCGCAGCACGGGCGCGGATTCGGTGCAGAGCGTGCAACCCGTGGGCAAGCATCACCCGTGGTGGACGGCGCGGATCGACGAGGCCACCGGCGCGATGGCGCCGTGGGAGGGCGAGACGCTCAACAACAACGTGTTCCGCAGGCAGGACCTGCCCGCGGCGTACATCCCCGACGGGGGCGTGCTATGCGTGACGCGCGATGCGCTCACGCTCCGCGTACCGGGCGCCGGGGAGGGGCCGCACGCGTTCCTGGGGCGCGACCGGCGTGCGGTCGTGAACCTCGAGGGCTCGGTGATCGACATCGATGCGCCCATAGACCTGCTCGTGGCGGACGCGACCCTGCGCGCCCGCGCTGGGCTCGGCGTGGGCGCGGAGCGCACCGCATGAAGATCGCCGGACGCGAGATCGGCCCCGACGCCCCGCCCTACGTGATCGCCGAACTGGGCGTGAACCACGACGGCTCGCTGGACCGGGCGCTGGAACTGGTGGATGCCGCCGCGGAAGCGGGCGCGGACGCGGTGAAGGTGCAGGTTTTCCGGGCGGAGGCGCTGATGGGCCGGGCCGCGCGGCTGGCGGCGTACCAGCGGGCGAGCGGCGAGGCGGACCCGGTGCAGATGCTGCGCCGTCTGGAGATGCCCGCGGAGCGGCTGCGTCTCATCGCCGAGCACGCGCACCGGCGTCGCCTGCACGCGATCGCCACGATCTTCAGCGTCGAACTCATGGACGAAGCACAGGCGCTGGGCTTCGACGCGTACAAGAGCGCCTCGCCCGACATCGTACACAGGCCGCTGCTGGAGGCGATGGCGGGCGCCGGGTCGCCGCTGATCGTCAGCACCGGCGCCGCGACGCTCGACGAGGTGCTGCGGGCGTGCGCGTGGCTGCGCGGCGCCGCGGAGTCGTCGCGTCTGGCGCTGCTGCAGTGCGTGAGCGCGTACCCCGCGCCCGACGAGGACGCCGCGCTCGGCGCCATCAACACACTGGCGATGGAGACGCGCCTGCCCGTCGGCTACAGCGACCACACCGCCGGCGTGGACACGGGCGGTCTGGCCGTGGCCGCAGGCGCGTGCCTGCTGGAGAAACACCTGACGCACGACCGCCGCGCCAAGGGGCCGGATCACGCGGCGTCGCTGGAGCCGGAGGAGTTCGAGCGGTACGTGCGGCTGGCGCACCGGGCGCAGCGCATGATGGGGGGCACGGAGAAAAGGGTGCGCGAGGCGGAGCGCGATGTGCGCGAGGCGTCGCGGCAGTCGATCGTCGCGGCCCGCGCGCTGGCGCCGGGGGTGGCGATCGGCGCGGCGGATATCGCCTACAAGCGCCCGGGCGTGGGCCTGGAGCCGTGGCGCGTGGGGGACGTGCTCGGGCGCACGCTGGTGCGCTTCGTGGATGAGGGCGCGCCGATCACGCCGGAAGACATCGCATGAGCGGTGCGCCCCAGCCGTTGCGGGTCGCGGTCGTGACCGGCACGCGGGCCGAGTTCGGCCTGCTCGCGCCCGTGATGCGCGCCGTGCGGGCGCACGAGGGGCTCACGCTGCAGACCATCGTCTGCGGCGCCCACCTGCTGCCCCCGACGGAGACGTGGCGCGAGGTGGAGCGCGCGTTCGGCATCGATGCGCGGGTCGAGATGCAGCGCCCCGGCGAGATCGGGCGGCTGCACGATGCCCGGGCGCTGGGGCGCGGCGTCGCGGGCATGGCCGACGCGATCGAGCGGCTGCGCCCGGACTGGGTGGTGGTGCTGGGCGACCGCGTCGAGGCGCTGGCGGGCGCCGCCGCGGCGAGCGTGGGGGGGGTGGCGACGGCGCACATCCACGGCGGCGACGTGGCCGAGGGCGTGGCGGACGAGGCGATGCGCCACGCCATCACGAAACTGTCGCATTTGCATCTGGCCGCGAGCGAGCAGTCGGCGCGGCGGATCACGCGGATGGGCGAGCGACCCGAGCACGTGCGCATCACCGGATCGCCCGCCCTCGACGGTCTCTACAGCGTCGTGCCGATGGACGACGACGCCTACGCGCGTCTGGGCTCGCCGCGGGCGCTGGTGCTGATGCACCCGATCGGTCGCGACGACGCGGCGGAGCAGCGCGACACTCGGGCGGTGCTGGAGGGGGTGGCGTCGATGCAGCTCGCATCGCTGGCGCTGCACCCGAACTACGACGCGGGGCGCGACGGCGTGCTGCGCGCGATCGAACTCTCGGGCGTGCGGGCGATCGGCCACCTGCCGCGGCCGGCGTTCCTGTCGCTGCTGTCGCGGCTGGCGCGCGACGAGGGGGTGCTGGTGGGCAACAGTTCGTGTGCGCTGATCGAGGCGGGGGCGATGCGTCCGGCGCTGGCGGCGGTGGATATCGGGCCCCGGCAGGCGGGCCGGGAGCGGGCGAGCAACGTGGTGCACGCGTCGGACGTGAGCGCGAAGGCGGTCGCGTCGGCGATCAACGCCGCCCACGCCATCGACCTTTCACGGGTCAAGAGCCCCTACGGGGACGGGCGCGCGGGGGAGCGGATCGCGGCCGCCCTGGCCGCGGTGGACCCGCGCGACCCGAAGCTGCTGCGGAAGCGGCACGCCGACTGAGCGCGGATCGGAACGGGTGTGCGGGCTGTGGCGGTTGTGATTCGTGCCGGGTCCGCAAGTCCACCGGCGGGGTGGTCGATGCTTTTCCGAGCCCCAGAATCACCCACGGAGCGCAGGACCATGAGCCTTCACGCCGCAGAGTCGGAAAAGGTAGTTTCCGCCGCGATCCACGAGATCAATCACATCGCGACGTTGCCCGAGGTGACGCTGCGCATCGTGGAGCTCGTGGAGGATCCCACGGCGACCGCGCAGGACCTGCACCGCGTGATCGCCAACGACCCCGCCCTGTGCAGCCGCATCCTCAAGGTGGTGAACTCGGCGTTCTACGGGTTGCCGGGGCAGATCGGCTCCATCGAGCGGGCCATCGTGCTGCTGGGGCTGAACGCGGTGAAGAACATCGCGATCGCGGCGAGCCTGCTGAAGCTCTACCGCGCCGGCGACATGGGGCCGCACTTCAAGGCGCGCGACCTGTGGGCGCACTCGGTTGCGGCGGGCGCGGCGGGGAAGATGATCACCGACGCCATCCGCACCGGCATGGCCGACGAGGCCTTCCTCGCGGGGCTGATGCACGACATCGGGGTGATCGTGGAGCTGCAGTACGACCGCGATCGCTTCGCGCAGCTCATCGACGAGCTTTCGATCGACGAGGACGGCGTCCCCGGGCGCGACATGATGGAGCTTGAGACGCGTATCTTCGGCGCCACGCACCAGAGCTTCGGGCGTGCGCTGTGCGAGAAGTGGAAGTTCCCGCACAGCCTCGCGGTCTCGACGGGCTGGCACCACAACCCGCTCGACCTGCCCGAGGAGGGACGGATGCTGGCGTGCATCGTGCACATCGCGGACAAGCTCGCGGGCGATCTGGGCGTCGGCTTCCGATTGGATCAGACCGACCTTGAGATCTCCGACGATGTGCTCGACGTGCTCGCCCTGCCACGCGAGAAGCTGCAGGAGATCGCTGAAGCGCTCCCCGAGATGCAGTCCGAGGTGCGGACGCTGCTGAGTTGACCCGCGTGCGCACCCCGGGCACGCCGGTGGCGCCGGGGATGTCGGCGGGGCCGGGGGGTACTTCCGGGGGGGCATCCGGGGGGGTGTCTGGGGCGAATGGCTGGGTAGAATCGACCCGGCCGCATCCGCCGCAGAGAACCCCGCGTGATCGTCTTTGTTTTTTATCCGTGTGTGATCTGGCTGGTGGCGTTCAGCTACCGACGGCGGTGGGTCTCGTTCGCGGTGTCGCTGGCGAGCGTGGGGCCCGTGGCGCTGGTGGTGTTGCTGGCGCAGCACTTTCTGGCGCGGGGCGCGCAGGGGCTGTTCCCGACGGTCTGGGTGGCGCCGGGGCTGTACGCCCTAGTGGTGTGCGCGGTGGGGCTGCTGATCTCGATCCAGCCGCGTCGGGCGCGCGAGGACGAGTGCCGGGTCTGCCGGTACGACCTGACGGGGAACCGCTCGGGCGTCTGCCCCGAGTGCGGCGACGCGTCTGTCCCGCCGCGTGAGGGCTCGGGCAGCGATCGAACGCGCAACGCGGCGTGAGTGGCCCGCGTCAGTTCGGAGCGCGTTCGCCGGGGAGCCCTTAATTCCAGTTGACGCCCTTGGGGGCGTCGGGATCGATCTGCAATTCGGCGCGCTGCAGGAGCGAGCGCAGGTGGTCGAGTTCGCGCTCGATGATGCGCGCGCGCTGTGCGGGGTCCGCCTCGGCGAGCAGCGCGTAGCGGACGGCGCCGGCCTTGATGAGGTACTGGCCGATGAGGTCGATGGCGACGCTGGTGGAGACCTCGTCGGGGTCGCGGTCGAGGTAGGCGGCAAGGCCCTCGCAGAGCGAGCCGCCCTGATGATCGACGAAGCGCGTGAGCGGATCGGCGCGCAGCGTCTCGCCGAGTCGGAAGCGGACGTCGGGCATCTCTTCTTCGTCGTCTTCGGGATCGCCGACAGGCGCGAGGATGACGGCGCGGTAGAGGCGGTCGGCGTCGGGATCGACTTCCTCCTCGATACGTGCGCGGCAGACGCCCTGAAGCAGGATGTTGAAGCGGCCGTCGGGCAGCCGCTCGTGCTGGACGATCTGCGCGATGCACACGGCGGGGCGGAGCGGCGGGCGCCCGTGGTACTCCTGCTTCCAGCGGTCGCCCTCGAACGCGGCGACGGCGATCTGGCCGGGGCCGTCGAGGGCCTCGCCGATCATCTGCTGGTAGCGGGGCTCGAAGATGTGCAGCGGCGCAACGGCGTTGGGCAGCAGGGCGACCTCGTCGAGCGGGAAGACGGGCATCGGCCGGCCGAAGTTCACGCGGATGGCTTGGGATTCCTCTTCCATGTCGTGCAGAATGGTAGGAGGGCGCCCCCGGACAAGCCCCCCGGAAGTTCCCACAGCCCCACAAGAAGCACCGGGCGTCAGGGCGACGTGGGAGACTCGCCGCTGGGGGCGAGGGCGGGCGCGTCGACGGGGCGGGCCTCGCGCCGGGCGAGGAGACCCGAGATCGTGCGGGCGACGGCCTGAGCGGCGTCGTCGTCGCGGGTGGCGTTGATGCGCCCGGAGAGTTCGACGGGGCCGAGTCGGTCGGAGAAGGCGATGGAGGCCTCGGTCAGTCGGAGCGTGGCGCGACGGATGCGCCCTCCGAACGAACGGCCCTCCGGCGACCCGGATGGCAGCAGGAACCCGCCGCCGCCGTAGACGCCCATGGCGCCGGGCGCGAGCACGATGTGGCGGATGGTGATGTTGCTGGCGTCGAAGTCGATGGGGGTTTGTCCGGCGCGCGGCCGGATGAACATGCGCACGTGGAGGATGTTGCCGGCGACGGCGTCGAGCGACTCGGGCGCGGTCGTCGTGATCGCGTCGAGCGAGAGGTCGCTGAGGTAGATGTTGGCGCTGTTGGGGTCGTCGCTGGTGAAGACGGCGGTGCGCCAACCGGGAGAAAGCACAGCGCCGGTCTCGAAGGCGCGGAGTTCGACGGAGCCGGCGCCGCCGAAGCCGATCGCGGCGCAGCCGCTGAGCGAGACCACGGCCGCGAGGCACAGCGCGGCGAGTGCGCCGGCGGCGGATCGATGACGCGTGGTGATGCCGCTCATTCGTTGGCGGGATTGGTCGCCATGGCGGCGGGGGCGGGCGCCGCGGCGCGGTCGTCGCGTGCTACGGTGGCGCCCTGCGGGAGGGGCTCGATGCCGAGGGCGTGGAGGGTGTCGCGTTCGATGATGGCGCGGAGCGTCTCGCGAGGGACGCCGGGGAGGGACGAGGCGCCGCGGATGGCGTTGACGGTGTAGATGTTCTCGATCGCGTGCTCGGGCGTGCAGTAGGGGAAGCCGGAGGCGAAGAGGAGCTTGTTGGTCGCGCCGCGCTCATAGGCGTAGGTGAGCGTGGAATACAGGGCCCAGGGGCGTGCGACGACGCTGCTGATCTCGACGAAGACGCGCTCGTGACGGAGGGCCATGAGGATGGCCTCGTCCGCCCAGGCGTAGCCGATGTCGCCGAGGATGAGCGTGAGGTCGGGGAGAGTGCGTGCGGCCTCGTCGAGGAGGACGGGGCGGGCGAAGTCGAGCACGCTGTCGGTGGAGGCGAGGCAGGGGTTGGAGACGAGCACCGGCAGGTTCTTCGAGGCGGCCTTCTCGAGGACGGCCAGCGCGCGGTCGTCGGTGGGGCGGCACCCCTGATCGGCGGGCGCGTACGTCAGGCCGGAGAGGCCGAGGTCGAGCGCGGCGTCGATGTCGTCGAGCGCGGTGTCGCTGGTGGGGTCGATGGGGGCGAAGCCGAGGAGTCGCTCGGGCGCTTCGTGGACGAGCGCCGCGATGCTCTCGGCGGCGATGTGCACATTGCAGCGGTCGGCGCGCCAGCCGACGAGGACGGCGGCGTCGACGATGGCGGTGGCGCGGTGGTAGGTGCTGCGGGAGGCGTCCGGCTCGGCGGGGGTTGGGGCGGAACGTGCGCGGGCGGGGAAACAGACCGGCGTGAGAGGATCCTTGCCGGTCCAGCTGCGAGTGCGAATATCAACGATCATTGGGGGAGGTGCTCCGTCGCTTCTCGCGGGCTGCTTCGTGGGCCGCGGGGAAGCGGGCTGCGTGACGAGGGGCTCGGGGGCCGGGTCCGTCCGTAGACACGGGGAGCCCGAGGGCTTCGTTCGGATGACATACTACCACTCTCAAGGCTGGGAGGGGGGTTAGCGGGGGCGGCCGGCGCGGCCCGGGCGTGAGGGAGGGCGGAAAAGGGCCCGCCAAGGGGGGCTTGTCAGACGCGGGGGGTTTGCTACACTGTTCGGCTCGCCTCGGATCGCCGGGGCGATTCATCACACGCAAGAACCGTACGAACCACCGAGCCCGCCGCACGCCTTGGCCGGATGCGGCACGCTCGACCCCGAGAGGGCCGGTGGGAGGTGGAGCACCAATGGCCAAGAAAGAAATCGTCAACACGTTCAAGGTGATGGCGCCCGGCGGCACCGCGACGCCCGCGCCCCCGCTCGGCCCCGCGCTGGGCGGCAACGGCGTCAACCCCGGCCAGTTCATCCAGCAGTTCAACGCCGCCACGGCGGAGCTGCGGGGCAAGGTCGTGGGCTGCGTCATCACGGTCTACAACGACCGCTCGTTCACCTTCGAGATCAAGTCCTCGCCGGCGTCCGTGCTGATCAAGGACGCCGCGAAGATCGAGAAGGGCTCCGGCGTCCCCAACAAGGACAAGGTCGGCTCCATCACGAAGGAGCAGGTCCGGGCGATCGCCGCGGAGAAGAAGGCCGACCTCAACGCGGCGAGCGAAGAGGCGGCGATGCGGATCATCGAAGGCACCGCCCGGTCGATGGGCGTGAACGTGGTGGAGGGCTGATCCGTGGCAACCAAGGAACTCTCAAAGAACATGCCCAAGCGCGCCCGTGAGAACGAGGCGATGCGCCCCGCCGAACCGCTGCCCATCGAGGAAGCGGTGTCGACGCTCAAGAAGTTCAAGGGCCCCAAGTTCGACCAGACGGTGAACGTGTGCCTGCACCTGGGCATCGACACCAAGCAGGCCGATCAGGCGATCCGCGGCTCCATCGCGCTGCCCAAGGGCATCGGCAAGAGCAAGCGGGTCGTCGCGTTCTGCGGCTCCGACAAGGTCAAGGACGCGCTGGCCGCCGGCGCCGTGAAGGCCGGCGGCGAGGAGCTCATCGCCGAGGTCGACGGCGGCTGGATGGACTTCGACGTCGCTGTGGCGACGCCGGACATGATGCGCGTCGTGTCGCGTCTCGGTCGCGTGCTGGGCCCTAAGGGCCTGATGCCCTCGCCCAAGGCGGGCACCGTGACGCCCGACGTCGAGACGGCTGTGCGGGAGTACAGCGCCGGCAAGATCGAGTACCGCAACGACAAGGGCGGCAACGTCCACGCCGTGGTCGGCAAGATGAGCTTCAGCGAGGCCGACCTGCAGGAGAACCTGCGTCACTTCATCGACGCGATCGAGCGCGCCCGGCCACAGGCGGCCAAGGGCGTCTTCATCAAGCGGATCACCATCAGCGGGACCATGACGCCCGGCGTGCAGGTCAAGCACGTCGCCGCGGCCATCGCCTGAGGCAGCGAGACATCGAGGAACGACCATGAGCGCCCACACCAAAAAATACATCATCCGCGACTACACGCAGCGCCTCGAGGGCTTGGACGATGCGCTGGTGATCTCGATCCGCGGCGTCAACGCGATCGACAACAACGCCATGCGCAACGCGCTGGCCGAGAAGCAGATCAAGGTGACCGTGGTGCGCAACAACCTGGCGCGCCACGCCTTCAAGGAGTCGCTGCTGGGCAACGCCTCGCCGCTGCTCAAGGGCCCCTCGGCGTTCGCCTACGGCGGGCAGTCGGTGGTGGACGTCGCCCGTGAACTGATCAAGTGGGCCGAGAAGCTCGAGCACCTCGAGCTCAAGGGCGCCGTGCTCGACGGGCAGATCTTCGAGGGCAAGGCCGGCGTCGAGAAGCTGAGCAAGATGCCCACCCGCGAAGAGGCCCTCTCGCAGGCGGTCACGCTCATCCTCAGCCCCGGCGGCAAGCTCGTCAGCCAGCTCAAGGGCCCCGGCTCCACGCTGGCCTCCATCCTCAAGAGCATCGAAGAGAAGCTGGAGAAGGGCGAGACGATCGCCAAGTCCGCCTGAGCGTCGCTTCCCGAACAGATACACACCCGTCGCGGCCGCGCGGCGGATCGAACCAGAGACCTTTGTTCAGACTGGCCCCCGGGTTAAAGGCCGAGCGTTCGGCCCCTCTCTGAACACCGTCACGCGTCGGCGTCCGCAGGGCCCGGCGCGGAGCAAGAAAGCAGGATCCCATGTCCGAGACCGCAACCGTTGAATTCAGCGCGAAGATCTCCAAGCTGGGCGATGAGCTCGCCGGCCTGACGCTCAAAGAGGCCGTGGACCTCGGCGAGTACATGAAGGAGACGTACGGCATCGAGCCCGCCGCGGGCGGCGCCGTGATGATGGCCGGCCCCGCCGCCGCTGGCGCCGAGGCCGCCGAGGAGAAGTCCACATTCGACGTGGTGCTCACCGGCGCCGGCGACAAGAAGATCCAGGTGATCAAGGTCGTGCGCGAGCTGACCGGCCTGGGCCTGAAGGAAGCCAAGGACCTCGTCGACGGCGCCCCCAAGCCCGTCAAGGAGGGGGTCTCGAAGGAAGACGCCGACAAGATGAAGGCGCAGCTGGAAGAGGTCGGCGCCTCGGTCGAGCTGAAGTAACGCACCGCGCGCTCGTCGGGGGAGGCCCGCCTCCCCCGACGAGATGCTTGCGCAGCGTGGGCCGGCGACGCGCCGGCCTCGTCTGTGCGGCATTTGTTCGGATCAGGACTCGGTAGATTTCATGAAAACGTTTTGCTCTGCAGGTTGCTCCGCCGTTGTGCGGGGTGCTAGAGTGCAGGGCTTGACGCGACTCGGGTGCGACACGCTCACGAACTCACTCATCACAATTCTCGGCAGGCGCATGGCGATGTCACGCGAAGCCGGGATTTGTGCACACCATCGCGAGGTCATCGATGGCATCGATCAGGGTGCGCGACTTTTCCAAGCGCGGCGACGCTATTCCCGTGCCCGACCTGACACGGGTTCAGCGAGAGGCTTACGAAAAATTCCTCCAGCTTGACAAGGCCCCGGACCAGCGCGACCCGCGCATGGGTCTGGAGGCGTTGCTGCGCGAGGTCTATCCGATTGAGTCGTACGACGGGACGATGTCCCTCGAGTACCTCTACTACACGCTCGAGCCGGCGCGGTACACGCCGGACGAGTGCCGCGAGCTGCGCCTGACGTACGGCATGCCCTTCCGGGTGTGCGTGCGCCTGCGTCGGCAGAACCACCCGGACCTCCCCGAAGAGGAAATCTACCTCGGCGAGGCGCCCATCATGATGGGCGGCGGCGAGTTCATCGTGAACGGCGCCGAGCGCGTGATCGTCTCGCAGCTCCACCGCTCGCCGGGCGTGGACTTCTCGATCACGTCGATGGAGGCGGACCGCCCCCTGCACTCGGCGCGGGTGATCCCCGAGCGCGGCTCGTGGATCGAGATCGAGGTGACCAAGAAAGACGTGCTGGCGATGCGGATCGACCAGTCCACGAAGATCGCCGCGACGACCTTCCTGCGCTGCTTGGACGAGTCCGTCGCCTCCACGGAGGCGGTGCTGTCGCTGTTCTACGAGGTGACGGAGATCTCCGTCGACAAGCTGCGCCCGGAGCACTGGGCCGCGGCGTCGATCATCGACACCGAGACGGGCGAGGAGATGGTGCACGTCGGCCGGCAGATCGGCGAGGCGATCGAGGCGGTGCAGGCGTCGAACCTGAAGAAGGTCCGCGTCATCCAGAACCCTTCGGACCCGCTGATCCTCAACACGGTCGCGGAGGAGAAGCTCGAGCAGTTCGTGGGCGAGACGGAGCACGAGCGGGCGCTGGTGAAGATCTACACCCGCCTGCGCCCCGGCAACCCGCCGCAGGTGGACAAGGCCCGTCAGCTCTTCAAAGAGAAGTTCTTCGACGACAACCGCTACCGGCTCGGCAAGGTCGGCCGCTTCCGCATCAACCGCAAGTTCGACCTCGACGTGCCCGAGGACATGATGTTCATCCGGGCGGAGGACTTCCTGCGGGTGATCCAGTACATCCTCGACCTGCGCTCCAAGCGTCCGGACCCCAACACGGGCCGTCCGATCGCGCAGGTCGACGACATCGACCACTTGGGCAACCGGCGCCTGCGCACGCTCGATGAGCTCGCGTGCGAGGAGATGCGCAAGGGCTTCCTGAAGCTGCGCCGCACGGTGCAGGAGCGCATGAGCGTCAAGGAGCCGGACGAGCTGGCGAAGATCGCCGACCTGGTGAACTCCAAGAGCATTAGCAGCGCGATCGACTTCTTCTTCGGGCGCGCCGAGCTGTCGCAGGTCGTCGACCAGACGAACCCGCTCTCGTCGCTGGTGCACGAGCGTCGTCTCTCGGCGCTGGGGCCGGGCGGCCTGAACCGCAAGCGCGCCGGCTTCGAGGTGCGCGACGTGCACATCTCGCACTACGGGCGCATCTGCCCCATCGAGACGCCCGAAGGCACCAACATCGGCCTGATCGCGTCGCTGGGCATCTACTCGTCGATCGACGAGTACGGCTTCCTGCGCACGCCCTACCGCGAGGTCGTCAACGGGCAGCTCACGGGCAACGTGACGCACCTGCGCGCGGACGAGGAGATGAAGTCGGTGCTGGCGCCGAGCGACTCGGTCGACATGAGCGGCAAGCTCAAGGGCGGGCACATCCTCGCCCGCGTCGACGGCGAGCTCGCCGAGGTCGACGCCGCGCAGGTCAACTACATCGACATCGCGCCCAAGCAGATCGTGGGCGTGAGCGCATCGCTGATCCCGTTCCTCGAGCACGACGACGCCAACCGGGCGCTGATGGGCTCGAACATGCAGCGCCAGGCGGTGCCCCTGATCAAGGTGCAGCCGCCGCTGGTGGGCACGGGCATGGAGAAGGAGGTCGGCAAGAACTCCGGCATGGTCGTCAAGGCGCGCAACGCGGGCACGGTCACGTACGTCGACGCGATGCGCATCATCATCGACAACGCCGACGAGTACGAGCTGCGCAAGTTCTTCGGCCTCAACGAGCGCACCTGCCTCAACCAGCGCCCGATCGTGCGTCTGGGCCAGAAGGTCAAGAAGGACGAGATCATCGCCGACGGCGCCTCCACGCGCGACGGCGAGCTGGCGCTGGGCAAGAACGCGCTGATCGCGTTCAACACCTTCGACGGCTACAACTTCGAGGACGCCATCGTCATCTCCGAGCGACTCGTGAAGGACGACGTGTTCACGTCGATCCACATCGATTCGTTCGACGTCGAGATCCGCGAGACCAAGCTGGGGCGTGAGGAGTTCACCCGCGACATCCCCAACGTCTCCGAGAAGATGCTCCGCAACCTCGACGAGCACGGCGTCATCCGCATCGGCGCCCGCGTCGGGCCCGGCGACATCCTCGTGGGCAAGGTCTCGCCCAAGTCCAAGAGCGAGCTCACGCCGGAAGAGAAGCTGCTGCACGCGATCTTCGGTCGCGCCGGCGAGGACGTGAAGAACGACTCGCTGGAGGTCCCCGCCGGGTGCGAGGGAATCGTCATCGGCGCCAAGCGGTTCAGCCGCCGCGTGCACATGAACGACGATCAGAAGAAGCGCCTCAAGAAGGACATGGAGGCGTACTCCGCCACCATGGACCAGAAGGCGATCGATCTGTTCCGCCAGATGGTGACGATGATCAACGAGGTCATCGGCTCTGAGATGGTCGACCCCTCGACGCGTCAGAAGGTCGGCGCCTCCGACATCCCGCAGGTCATCCTCGAGCAGATCGAGAACTTCGACCTCAAGTGGGTCAAGGGCTCCAAGGACGCCCGCGCCCAGGCCGAGGTCGTCTACGGCCAGTTCTGGCCGCGCGTGAAGGCCATCGACGCCGAGAAGCAGCGCAAGCTGTCGCACATGAAGCGCGGCGACGAGCTGCCCTCGGGCGTGCTCGAGATGGTGCGGGTGTACCTGGCCTCGAAGCGTCCGCTCTCGGTGGGCGACAAGATGGCCGGGCGCCACGGCAACAAGGGCGTGATCGCGCGTCTGGTGCCGGAAGAGGAGATGCCCTTCATGGAGGACGGTCGCCCGGTCGACGTGCTCCTCAACCCGCTGGGCGTGCCCTCGCGCATGAACGTCGGGCAGATCCTCGAGTGCCACCTGGGGTGGGCGGCGAAGGTGCTGGGCTTCCAGGCCGTCACGCCCGTCTTCGACGGCGCCTCCGAGGCGGAGGTGCACGCCGCGATCGCCGAGGCCAACGCCCACGTCGAGAGCCGCATCGCCGCGAGCGAGGAGACGGGCACGCCGCTGGGCGTGATGGAGCACCTGGCGCGGATGCCCGAGGGCGGCAAGATCCAGCTCTTCGACGGGCGCACGGGCGAGCCGTTCAAGCAGCGGACGACCGTGGGCTACATGTACATGCTCAAGCTGCACCACCTCGTCGACGACAAGATCCACGCCCGCGCCACGGGCCCGTACTCGCTGATCACGCAGCAGCCGCTGGGCGGCAAGGCCCGCACGGGCGGGCAGCGTTTCGGCGAGATGGAGGTCTGGGGCCTCGAGGCGTACGGCGCGGCGTACATCCTGCAGGAGTTGCTCACCGTCAAGAGCGACGACCTGGAGGGGCGCACGAAGATCTACGAGTCGATGGTCAAGGGCGCCAACAAGCTCGAGGCCGGGATGCCCGTGGCGTTCGACGTGCTGTGCAACGAGCTCAAGGGCCTGGGCATGAACATCACGCTGGAGAAGCGTCGCCTCGAAGGCGGCTCGCTGCTCTGACGCGCACGGGTTTGATCGGCGACACCGGCGCACGTGCGATGACCTCTGACGAACACGCCTCCTGCAGGGAGCGGATAGACCAATGGCAGAAACGATTTACGACCGGATCAACGACTACGGCTCCGTGAAGATCACCCTCGCTTCGCCCAACGACATCCGGTCGTGGTCGTTCGGCGAGGTGAAGAAGCCCGAGACGATCAACTACCGCACCTACCGCCCCGAGAAGGACGGTCTGTTCTGCGAGCGGATCTTCGGGCCCGAGCGCGACTACGAGTGCGCGTGCGGCAAGTACAAGGGCACGAAGTACAAGGGCATCATCTGCGACCGCTGCGGCGTGAAGGTGACGCACTCGCGCGTGCGGCGCAAGCGGATGGGGCACATCAACCTCGCCGCGCCGATCGTGCACATCTGGTTCTTCAAGGCGCTGCCGAGCCGCCTGGGCACGCTGCTGGGCGTGAAGACGACGGACCTCGAGAAGATCGTTTACTTCCAGGACTACATCGTCGTCGAGCCCGGCGACACGGAGATGAAGTTCAAGCAGCTGCTCACCGAGGACGAGTACCGCGCCCAGATGGAGAAGCACGGCAACGCCTTCCGCGCGCTCATGGGCGCCGAGGCGATCCGCGAGCTGCTCGAGCGCATCGACCTCGACCAGGTGGCGATGGAGCTCCGCGAGGAGCTGCGCAACACCCGCAGCAAGCAGAAGACCAAGGACCTCGCCAAGCGCCTCAAGCTCGTCGAGCAGCTCCGCAACTCCGAGAACGACCCCTCGTGGCTGGTGATGGACGTCATCCCCGTCATCCCGCCCGACCTGCGCCCGCTGGTGCTGCTGGAGTCGGGCAACTTCGCCACGAGCGACCTCAACGACCTGTACCGGCGCATCATCAACCGCAACAACCGCCTCAAGAAGCTGATGGACCTCAACGCCC